>CATLEJ010000045.1 GCA_949916125.1 uncultured Oscillospiraceae bacterium | reverse complement strand
GACCGAGGAGGAGGAGTTCGGCACCATCTACAACCTGGACATCGTGGAAATCCCCACCAACCGGCCCCTGGCCCGGGTGGACCAGCCCGACGTGGTGTACAAGACCCAGGCGGGCAAGTACCGCGCCGTGGTGGAACAGATCAAGGAGTGCCACGAGAAGGGCCAGCCCGTGCTGGTGGGCACCGTGTCCATTGAGATCTCCGAGCTGGTGAGCAAGCTGCTGACCAGGGCGGGCATCAAGCACAACGTTCTGAACGCCAAGCACCACGAGAAGGAAGCGGAGATTGTGGCCCAGGCGGGCAAGTTCGGCGCCGTCACCGTGGCCACCAACATGGCGGGCCGCGGCACGGATATCATGCTGGGCGGCAACGCGGAATTCATGGCCAAGGCGGAACTGCGCCGCCAGGGCATGAGCGACGAGCTTATTGCCGAGGCCACCGGCCACGGCGAGACGGACAACCAGGAGATCCTGGACGCCCGGAAGGCCTTTGCCGAGGCGGAGGCCAAGTACAAGGAGGAGATCAAAGAGGAAGCGGAGCGGGTGCGCCAGGCGGGCGGCCTGTTCATCCTGGGCACCGAGCGCCACGAGTCCCGGCGGATCGACAACCAGCTCCGGGGCCGGGCCGGCCGTCAGGGCGACCCCGGCGAGAGCCGCTTCTTCCTCTCCCTGGAGGACGACATCCTCCGGCTGTTCGGCTCGGAGCGCATCCAGAACATGATGGAGCGGCTGGGCGTGGACGAGGACACCCCCCTGGACCAGAAGATGCTGTCCAGCGCCATCGAGAACGCCCAGAAGCAGGTGGAGTCCCGGAACTTCCAGACCCGGAAAAACGTGCTGGAGTACGACGACGTGATGAACACCCAGCGGGAGGTCATCTACAAGCAGCGCCGCCAGGTGCTGGACGGGGAGGACATCCACGGGGCCATCGAGAATATGCTGTCCTCCACCGTCACCGGGCTGGTGGCGGGCCACGCCGGGGAGCAGTCCCACCTGGACGGGGAGGATTTCAAGTCTGCCACCGCCCACCTGTCCGGCTCGGTGTTCACCCCGGCCCAGCTGGCCAAATTCCAGGGGGAGGCCGCCAACACTCCCGCCGACAAGCTGTCCGATGAAATGCTGGAGGCCGCCCACGAAAACTATGCCCAGCGGGAGAAGCTGGTGGACGCCGCCATGGCGGGCCGTATGCCGGAGGGCAAATCCGCCATGCGGGAGCTGGAGCGGGTGATCCTGCTGCGGGTGGTGGACGAGTACTGGATGGACCACATCGACGCCATGACCGAGCTGCGCCAGGGCATCGGCCTGCGGGCCTACGGCCAGTCCGACCCCGTGGTGGAGTACAAACGGGAAGGCTTCGATATGTTCGAGCAGATGATCGCCGCCATCCAGGAGGAGACCCTGCGCCGGCTGTTCACCGTACGGATCAAGACCAACGAGGAGCTGCGCCGGGAGCGGGTGGCCAAGGTCACCGGCGAGTCCGCCGGCAGCGACGGCACCGTGAAAAAGCAGCCGGTGAAGAAAACCGTGAAGATCGGCCGCAACGATCCCTGCCCCTGCGGTTCGGGCCTGAAATGGAAGAAATGCACCTGCGCGGAGTATCATAAGGATTCGTAAAAGGAAGTGCCTATGAATATCATCGAGCAGACCAAAAACGGCGTCGTCTTTTTCCAGTCCGACGGCATTGCCGCCGCCGGGGGCGCCGCCCACGGCTTCTCCACCCGGCGCGGCGGCGTGTCGGAAGGGATGTGGGAGTCCCTCAACCTGGGGGTGAGCCGGGGGGACGACCCCGACCACGTCCGGGAGAACTACCGCCGGTTCTTTGCCGCCATCGGCGCGGACGGGCGGCGGCTGGCCATGACCAACCAGGTCCACGGCGGCGTGGTGCGCTGCATCACCACCGCCGACGTGAAGTCCGACCCCTATGACAAGGTGGGGTATGAGGCGGACGGCCTCATGACCGACCTGGCCGGGGTGGCGCTGGTGGTGTTCTCCGCCGACTGCATCCCCATCCTGTTCTACGACCCGGCCCGGCGGGTGATTGCCGCCGTCCACGCGGGCTGGCGGGGCACCGCCGCCGGCATCGCCGCCAAGGCGGTGGAGCGGATGCGGGACGTGTACGACTGCCGGCCGGAGGACATCCTGGCCGCCGTGGGCCCCGGCATCGGCCCCGACTGCTTTGAAACCCACGAGGACGTGCCCAACGCCATGACCGCCGCGCTGTCCACCGCCGTCCTCCAGCACATCAAAATCAAGGAAAACGGCAAGTTTTCCGTGGATTTGAAGGGCATCAACGCCATGCGGCTGGAGCAGGCCGGGCTGCTCCCGGAGCACATCGCCGTGTGCGGCCAATGCACCTCCTGCCTGCCCGACCTGTTCTGGAGCCATCGGAAGCAGGGCACCAGCCGGGGCTCCATGGCCGCCGCCATCCAGCTGCTATGAGACGGCTGACCCGGATCATCGCCCTGTGCCTGTGCGCCCTGCTGGCCCTGCCGGGCTGCGGGGAGCCCGAGCCCCAGCCCTCCCCCAGCGCCACCCCGGCCCCCACCCCCACCCAGGCCCCCCAGTCCGTCCGGTTCAGCCTGGGGTATGACCCCGCCGCCTCCCTCCACCCCATCACCGGGGACAGCCAGGTAAACCAGGAGCTGACGGGCCTGGTGTACCAGGGCCTGTACGAGCTGGACAACACCTTCACCCCCCAGCCGGTGCTGGTCCGGTCCGCCTCTGTCAGCGAGGACGGGCTGGTGTGGACCTTGGTCCTGAAGGACGGCATCCTCTTTTCCGACGGCACGCCGCTGACCGCCCAGCACGCCGCCGCGTCGCTGGAGCTGGCCCGCGCCTCCGCCCTGTACGCCGCCCGGCTGGCCGGCGTCACCGACGTGACGGCGGGGGAGGACGGCACGCTGTCCGTCACCCTGTCCGCCCCCAACGGGAACCTGCCCGCCCTGCTGGACATACCCGTGGTGCTGGAGCGGGAGGACGCGCCCGCCCCCCTGGGCACCGGCTACTATGAATACGCACAGGCCGGGGACAGGCTCCTGCTGGAGGTCAACGGCCGCCATCCGGCGGCCTCCGCCCTGCCCTACCCCGTCATCCCGCTGACGGCGGCCTCCGGCGCGGAGGAACGCATCGCCTCTTTTGACAGCGGCGGGATTTCCGCCGTCACCACCGATTTTTCCTCCCCCTACGCCCTGGGCTATTCCAGCAGCTATGAGGCCTGCGACTACCCCACCACCGCCCTGCTGTACGTGGGCTTCCGGGCCTCCGGAGGGCCCTGCCGCTCGGAGCTGGTGCGCCAGGCCGTCTCCCGCGCCCTGGACCGGGAGGAACTGGCCCGCGTCCAGCTCTCCAGCCACGCCGACCCGGCGGCGCTGCCCGTCTCCCCCTTGTGTGGGGACTACGACCGGACCGCCGCCGCCGCGCTGGGCTTTGACCTGGACGCCGCCGCCCGGCTGCTGGCGCAGGCGGGGTATACCCCCGGCGAGGAGGACGGCCTGCTCTACCAGGGGCGCACGCCGCTGGAGCTCACCCTGGTGGTGAACAGCGACAACGACCTGCGGCAGGCCGTGGCGGGCCAGCTCACCGAGGCGCTCACCGGTCTGGGGATTACGGTGACGGTAAACCGCCTGCCCTGGAAGGACTACCTGTCGGCGCTGGCCGGGGGCCGGTTCGACCTGTACATTGGCGAGATCCGGCTCACCGGGGATTTTGACCCCACCGTCCTGCTGGCCGGGGAGCTGAACTACGGCGGCTTTGCCGGCGGGGAGCTGTCTGCCCTGCTGGCCCAGTGGCGGGCGGCGCAGGGCCAGGAACGTTCCCGGGCCGCCGCCGCCCTGTGGGGGCAGTTCGCCCAGGACGCGCCCATCGCCCCGGTGTGCTTCAAGCGGGGCTCCCTGCTGGTGCGCTGGGGGATGGCCTCCAACCTGGAGCCCACCCGCGCCAACCCGTTCTACCGCATGGAATATTGGACCACGGCAGGCTGACCCATCACAAGGCCGCCGGATATGATAAGGAGAGAATCGCCAATGAGTGAGACAGAAAGCCAAGTATTCCGCTGCTTCGTCCGCAAGCGCCCCGGCTTCGACGGGGAGGCCTCAGGGCTGTGCCGGGACCTGCGGGAGCAGCTGGGCGTCCGGGGACTGGGCGCGGTCACCATCCTGAACCGCTACGACGCGGAGGGGATCGACCCCGCCGTCTATGGGCAGGCCAAGGGGACGGTGTTTTCCGAGCCCCAGGTAGACGCGGTGTATGACGAGGATTTCCCCCGCCCCGCCGAGCCCCATACCGTTTTGGCGGTGGAGGCCCTGCCGGGGCAGTTCGACCAGCGGGCGGACTCCGCCGCCCAGTGCGTCCAGCTGATGACCGGGGGGGAGCGCCCCCTCATCGCCTACGCCAAGGTGTATGTGCTGGAGGGGGAGCTGTCCCCCGCCGAGCTGGACCGGATCAGGGGTTACCTCATCAACCCGGTGGAGAGCCGGGAGGCCTCCCTGGACAAGCCCGCCACCCTGGCCCGGGACTACGACACCCCCCAGCGGGTGGAGACGCTGGACGGCTTCACGGAGTTTTCTGGGGATGAGCTGGCCGCCCTGCTGGACAAGCTGGGGCTGGCCATGGACCTGGACGACCTGAAGTTCCTGCAAAACTATTTCCGGGACTGGGAGCGCCGGGATCCCACCATCACCGAGGTACGGGTGGTGGACACCTACTGGTCGGACCACTGCCGCCACACCACCTTCTCCACCCACCTGAAGGACGTGGACATACAGGATCCCGCCGTCAAGGCGGCCTATGAGAGCTACCTGGCCGCCCGTGTGGAGGTCTATGGGGAGGAGAAGGCGAAGAAGCGCCCCCAGACCCTGATGGACATCGCCACCATCGGCGCCAAGGTGCTGAAAAAGCGGGGCCTGCTGCCCGAGCTGGACGAGAGCGAGGAGATCAACGCCTGCTCCATCCACGTCCCCGCCGTGGTGGACGGCGAGGAGCAGGACTGGCTGCTCATGTTCAAGAACGAGACCCACAACCACCCCACCGAGATCGAGCCCTTCGGCGGCGCGGCCACCTGCATCGGCGGCTGCATCCGGGACCCCCTGTCGGGGCGGGCCTACGTCCACCAGGCCATGCGGGTCACCGGCGGCGGCGACCCCACCGTCCCCCTGTCCGAGACGCTGGAGGGCAAGCTGCCCCAGCGGAAGATCGCTCAGACCGCCGCGGCGGGGTATTCCTCCTACGGCAACCAGATCGGGCTGGCCACCGGCCACGTGGCCGAGCTCTACCACCCCGGGTACATCGCCAAGCGGCTGGAGTGCGGCGCGGTGGTGGCCGCCGCCCCCGCCAGCCATGTCCGCCGGGAGCGGCCCGCCCCTGGGGACGTGGTGATCCTCTTAGGGGGCCGCACCGGCCGGGACGGCATCGGCGGGGCCACCGGCTCCTCCAAGAGCCACAACAAAAAGTCGCTGGCCACCATGGCCAGCGAGGTGCAGAAGGGCAACGCCCCCGAGGAGCGCAAGCTCCAGCGCCTGTTCCGGGACGAGAACGTCACCCGGATGATCAAGCGGTGCAACGACTTCGGCGCGGGGGGCGTGTCCGTCGCCATCGGCGAACTGGCCGACGGGCTGGCCATCGACCTGGACGCGGTGCGCAAGAAGTACGAGGGGCTGGACGGCACCGAGCTTGCCATCTCCGAGAGCCAGGAGCGCATGGCGGTGGTGGTGGCCGCCGAGGATGAGGACGCCTTTATCGCCGCCGCCCAGGCGGAAAACCTGGAAGCCTACCGGGTGGCGGTGGTCACGGAGGCCGCCCGAATGGTGATGACCTGGAAGGGGCAGGTCATCGCCGACCTGAGCCGGGAGTTTTTGAACACCAACGGCGCGGTGAAGCGGGCGAAGGTGTCCGTGCCCAACGCGCCGGGAACGCTCGTCACCCACGACGGCACGGAGCGGGCGGACCTGCGGAAGATGGCGGCCAGCCTGAAGTGCGCCTCCCGCCGGGGGCTGGTGGAGCGGTTCGACGGCTCCATCGGCGCGGGCTCCGTGCTGATGCCCTTCGGCGGCAAGTACCAGGCCACCCCCGCCCAGGCCATGGCGGCGCTGCTGCCCACCATGCCGGGGGAGGAAACGGATCAGGCCAGCGTCATGGCCTGGGGCTGCGACCCGGAGCTGCTGTCTATCGACCCGTATGTCGGCGCCTTCGAGGCGGTGGAGAATTCCCTGGCCAAGCTGGTGGCGGCGGGGGCGGACTACCACGACGCCTACCTCACCATGCAGGAGTTTTTCGAGAAGCTGCGGGACGATCCGACGCGCTGGGGCAAGCCCTTCGCCGCCCTTTTGGGCGCGCTGGACGCCCAGCTCCAGTACGGCTGCGCCGCCATCGGCGGCAAGGACTCCATGTCCGGCTCCTTCCTGGATCTGGACGTGCCCCCCACCCTGATCTCCTTCGCCATCGCCCCCGTCAAGGCCGGGGAAGTCATCACCCCCGAGTTTAAGGAGGCGGGCCACCCGGTCTACTGCTTTGAGGCGCCCACCGACCTTCCGGGCCGGGACTGGGAGGAATTCCACACGCTTTGCAAGGCCGGGAAGGTAAAGGCCGCCTGGGCGGTGGAGCACGGCGTGGACGAGGCGCTCATGAAGATGTCCTTCGGCAACCGGATCGGCTTCCAGGCCCAAACGGACGAGATGGCATGGGATCTCCGCCGCCCCAACGCCATTGTCGCCGAGCTGACCGAGGACGTGGATCTCGAGACCGCATGGAAGCTGGGCGTCACCACCGCCGAGCCGGTTATCACCCTTGGCGGCGATTCCGCCCCCATCGACGAGCTGTTGAAGCTCAACGAGGGAACGCTGGAGGAGGTCTACCCCACCCGCGCGGGCACGTCCGAGCCGGTGGAGCCTATCGCCTGGGATCGCCGCTCCCCCGCCGTGTTCGACGGCGAGATCGCCCGGCCCCGGGTGGTCATCCCCGTGTTCCCCGGCACCAACTGCGAGTATGACAGCGTGCGGGCCTGCCTGCGGGCGGGGATGGACGCGGAGACGGTGATCATCCGCAACCTCACCCCCGACGCCCTGGCCCAGTCCGCCGTAGAGCTGGAAAAGGCCATCCAGAACGCGCAGATCGTGTTCCTCCCCGGTGGCTTCTCCGGCGGCGACGAGCCGGAGGGCTCCGCCAAGCTCATCGTGTCCTTCTTCCGCAACCCCCGGCTCACCGACGCGGTGCACGACCTGCTCAAGCGCCGGGACGGGCTGATGCTGGGTGTCTGCAACGGCTTCCAGGCCCTGGTGAAGCTGGGCCTCGTCCCCTACGGCGAGATCCGCCCCGTCACGGAGGACAGCCCCACCCTGACCTACAACCTCATCGGCCGACACCAGAGCCGGTATGTCACCACCAGGGTGGCGTCGGTGAAGTCGCCGTGGATGCTGCTCAGCCATGTGGGGGATCTTCACACCATCCCCGTCTCCCACGGGGAGGGCCGGTTTGTGGCCCCCCAGGCCGTGGTGGAGCGGCTCATCGCCGACGGGCAGGTGGCCACCCAGTACGTGGACGCCGCCGGCGTGCCCTCCATGGACATCTCCGTCAACCCCAACGGCTCGGTGTGCGCCATTGAGGGGATCTTCTCCCCAGACGGGCGGGTGTTCGGCAAGATGGGCCACAGCGAGCGGCGGGGCGAATTTGTGGCGAAAAACATCCCCGGCGAGAAGCTCCAGCCCATTTTCGAGTCCGGGGCGCTGTACTTCCGATAGAAGCGCGGAGAAGCGGGCAGCGAGGACGCTTGGAGCGCAGTGAGGGCGAGCGATGGGGCCGTAAGGCCCCAGAGACCAGCCCGAATCGGAGCGAAAGCGGCCGAACGCCGTGGCCGCTTCGCAGCGTGACAACAAGAAGCGCGGAGAAGCGGGCAGCGAGGACGCTTGGAGCGGAGTGAGGGCGAACGATGGGGCCGCAAGGCCCCAGAGACCAGCCCGAATCGGAGCGAAAGCGGCCGAAACGCCGCGCAGCAAAGCCCCCCGCCATCAGGCGGGGGGCTTTCCCCGTTTCATCCCTTTTTCTCCTTCCGGCGCTGGATCATGGTGCGGAACCCCCCCGCCCCGAAGGAAAAAATCCGGTTCACCCGGCTGATGGTGGCCGAGCTGGCCCCGGTGCGCTCCAGGATTTCGGTGTACACCAGCCCCTGGTCCAGCAGCAGGGCCACGTCGTACCGCTGCTCCATGGCGCGCAGCTCGCCCACGGTGCACAGGTCGTCAAAAAAGGCCCGGCACTCTTCCATAGTCTTGAGCTCCAAAATACTCTCGTAGAGCGCCATGCTGCGCTCCTTATTCCCCGCTTTGGGCATTTTATCCATCTCCCTTGCCATCTGATCTGCCTGCCAGTATTTTAGCAGATAAAAGCGGTAAAGGCAACTGCTTTTTTCCTTTTCATTTTCTCCTGGCTGTGCTATACTATAATAAAGAAGCTCCGCAGTAAAGGAAGTGGGTTTATGAGCCGCCCCGCCACCGTAATCCGCCCTGAAATCCAGCCCGGCCGCCGGGTGATTGCCATCAGCGACGTACACGGCAACCTGCCCTACCTCAAGGGTCTGCTAAAAAAACTGCGCTTCTCCCCCAGGGACGTGCTAGTCCTGGTGGGCGACCTGCTGGAAAAGGGGACGTACAGCCTGGCCACCCTGCGCTATGTGATGGAGCTGCAAAAAACCCACACCGTCTACCCCCTGTGCGGCAACTGCGACTACATCGACCGGATGTTCCTGGAGGGGCGCGCCATCGAGAACGCCGCCTTCTCCCAGCGGCAGAACAGCCTGTTGGGCGCCGCGGACATCGGCGCGGACGCGGAGCTGTGGCCGGTGCTGAGCTACTGGCGGGAGCGCTCCGTGCTGATCCAGATGGGGCTGGAGCTGGGCCACCCCATGCCCCGGCGGCGGGAGGACCTGCCCGCCCTGCGCGCCGCCCTGCTGGACTACTTCCCCAAAGAGACCGCCTTTTTGCGCAGCCTGCCCCACATCCTGGAGGCCGGGAATTTCATCTTCGTCCACGGCGGCATCCCCCGGGAGGACAGGCTGGAGGAGCTGGACGCGTACTCCTGCATGAAGAACGACAACTTTCTGGGCCAGGGTCGCAGCTTCCGGAAGTGGGTGGTGGTGGGCCACTGGCCGGTGTCGCTGTACTGCCCCGATATCCCGTCCTGCAACCCCATCCTGGACCGGGAGCGGCACATCGCTTCCATCGACGGGGGGTGCGTGCTCAAAGTGGACGGCCAGCTCAACGCCCTCCTCATCCCGGATATCGGCGGGGACCGGGTGGAATTCGACTGCTATGACGACCTCCCCCAGGTCACCGCCCTGGACCGGCAGGAGCCCTCTGAAAACCCGATGAACATCCGGTGGGGAGACAGCGTGGTGGAGGTGTTGGCGGAGGGCGGGGACTGCGTGTTTGTCCGCCACCCCTCCTCGGGCCGGACCCTGTGGGCACCCCGGGATTACGTCAGCCGCTGGCGGGACGGCAAAACCCACGTGGAGGACATCACCGACTACCGGCTGCCTGTGGCGCCGGGGGATACGCTGTCCCTGGCGCGCCGCACCCAGCGGGGCTGCCTGGTCAAAAAGGCCGGCGTGTGCGGCTGGTATTTCGGCCGGACCGAGGGGTGCGGCCCGCACACTTGAGGCACACGGCCTGCGCTTCTTCCCCCCGGGGCCGGCGGCCCCAGGGCGCGCAAAATTCGGGTTCCCTGACCGCAATCCATAAGGCCGCGCCCCGTCCCCGGGGCGCGGTTTTTTATGCCGTCTCCTCCAAAAAAACGCCGGTCTGGGATGGCCTGGACAAACTGGTTACAAATGGTTTACAATGTAGACATACCCCTTGACTTTCGACAAAATTCGACTTATACTTGTCCTGACAACACAGTTCAGGAGAGGACCTAATATGGCAAAGCACCACAAGCGCGGCAGCGCAAAAGAAGTCCCTGTCCCCACCCCCTTTAAGACCCTGTTTCTCCTATCCCTGCTGGCCGCGGCAGTGATGGCGGGGGTCTGCGGCTGGCTGGCGCTCCAGCGGCAGGCTGCCCTGGAGCAGGAGGGCTCGCTGAGCAGCCGGCTGGCCCAGCTGGAGCAGGAGCTGGCGGAGAAGCGGGACGCCGTATCCCGGCAGGAACAGGAGCTGGCCCGGCAGCAGGCCGAGCTGGACGACGCGGAGGAGACCATCGACCTGCTGTCCAAATACTCGCTGGCCACCCCGGAGGGGGAGGTGCCCGAGTACACCACCCTGTACCCCGACTTCTACGCCGCCCCCTGGGAGGGGGAGCGGATCGACGGCGGCCGCGTGTGCTGCCTCACCTTTGACGACGGGCCGTCCCCCAACACCGACCGGGTGCTGGATGTCCTGGACCGCTACGGCGTCAAGGCCACCTTTTTCGTGGTGGGCAGGACGGGCGCGGCGGACCAGGAGCGGATGCGGAAGATCGTAGCCGCCGGCCACACCCTGGCCATGCACAGCTGGAGCCACAGCTATAAAAACGTCTACAGCTCGGTGGAGGGGTTCCTGGAGGACTTTTACAAGCTCTACCAATGGATTTACGAGGTCACCGGGGTGTACCCCCAGGTGTTCCGCTTCCCCGGCGGCAGCATCAACGGCTACGACCGGGGGGTATATCAGGAGATCATCGCGGAGATGACCCGGCGGGGCTTTGTCTACTACGACTGGAACGCCTCCGCCCAGGACGCCACCGTCTACCCCCGTCCCGCCTGGGACATCGCCTCCGACTGCCTGAAGGGGATTGGCCGGGACCTGGTGGTGGTGCTGTGCCACGACAGCGCCGCCCGGGGCACCACCGTGGACGCCCTGCCCTCCATCATCGAGGGCTATCAGAACGCAGGGTATACCTTCTCCGCCCTCCACCCCGGCGTGAAGCCGGTGACCATGGGCTATCCCGTCATCCACTGAGCACAGCGCCCGTCTGCCGCATGGCAGGCGGGCGTTAACTTTCTGTGAACCCCTTGTGCGGCGGGCGGGTTCATGCTATACTGTAAGCTGTATTGTTTTGCGCCCAACTATTTGGAGAGGAGTCCCCCTATGAACACCAACTACGACGTGATGATCCTGGGCACCGGCGAGGCCGGTATCTACGCCGCCTATGAGCTGGCGCTGGCCTGCCCCTCCGCCAAGGTGCTGGTGGTGGACCAGGGGGCGGACATCTACCGCCGCCAATGCCCCATCGTGGCGGGCAAGACCCGCTCCTGCGTCCAGTGCAGGGTGTGCGGCACCATGTGCGGCTTCGGGGGCGCGGGGGCCTTCTCCGACGGCAAGTTCAACTTCACCACCGCCTTCGGCGGCTGGCTCACCGACTTCCTGGACCAGAAGGAGGTCATGGAGCTCATCGACTACGTGGACGCGCTGAATGTCAGGCATGGCGCCACCACCCAGGTCTACTCCACCGCCACCCCCGAAGCCCGCGCCCTGGAGCGGGAGGCGCTGAAGTATGACCTGCACCTGCTCCAGGCCCGGTGCAAGCACCTGGGCACGGAGAACAACCTGAACATCCTCACCAGCATCTATGAGGCCATCCGGGACAGGCACACCTTCCTGTTTGACACCGCCGTCACCGACATTGAAGCTAAAGACGGCGTCTACACCCTGGTGACGGAGGGCGGGGCGCGGTATACCGCCCCCTACCTCATCGCGGGCCCGGGCCGCTCCGGGGCGGAGTGGTTCGCCAACCAGTGCAAGGGGCTGGGGCTGGAGCTGCTGAACAACCAGGTGGACATCGGCGTGCGGGTGGAGCTGCCCGCCACCGTGTTTGAGCACATCACCGACGTGGTGTACGAGTCCAAGCTGGTGTACCGCACCAAGCAGTACGGCGACCAGGTGCGCACCTTCTGCATGAACCCCTACGGCCACGTGGTGGCGGAGAACGTGGAGGGCATCAATACCGTCAACGGCCACTCCTACTCCGACCCGGCCCTGCGCAGCGAGAACACCAACTTCGCCCTGCTGGTCAGCAACCGCTTCACCTCACCGTTTAACGAGCCTTACCGGTACGGCAAGCACATCGCCTCCCTGTCCAATATGCTGGCGGGGGGCGTGCTGGTGCAGCGGTTCGGCGACCTTGTGGCGGGCATCCGCACCAACGACCACCGGCTGGGCCACTCCTTTGTCCGGCCCACCCTCACCGCCGCGGTGCCGGGGGATCTGTCCCTGGCCCTGCCCAAGCGGCAGCTGGACGACATCATCGAGATGATCTACGCCCTGGACAAGCTGGCCCCGGGCACCGCCAACTACGACACCCTGCTCTACGGCGCGGAGGTGAAGTTTTACTCCGCCCGGATCAAGCTGTCCGGCGAGCTGGAGACCGCCCTGCCCGGCTTCTTCGCCGTGGGGGACGGCGCGGGGGTGACCCGCGGACTGGCCCAGGCGGGGGCGTCGGGCGTCAAGGCGGCGCGGGTTGTGGCGGCGCGGTTGAACGCATAATTTATTTGTTCATGTTTTCGTTACAAAAAAGTTGCAAATTTTGACGGGCTCTCCCGGGCCCCAGCGGCCCAATCCCCTGCCGTTCCACAGTTTTCAACAACTTCCACACAGTTTTCCACAAGTGTAACACAGCACGAACAGGTGACATAACGCCTGTCAAGCAAAACCTTTCCGGCTTATCTCACAAACTTTTTCCAGGGAGGATCCGCCCTTGAACCGAACCACACCCGTCATCCCCGCCGGTGACATCGCCAGACAAAAGGAATACTGCGCGGAGCTGCGCGCCCTGAACGCCCGGCGCCCAGCACCCCCCCGCGCCTGGGTGGACACCTACGGCTGCCAGCAGAACGAGGCGGACTCCGAGCTGCTCCGGGGGATGCTGGCCGAGATGGGCTACCAGATCGCGGACGCCGAGGAGGGCGCGGACGTCATCGTCATCAACACCTGCGCCATCCGGGAGCACGCGGAGCAGCGGGTGTTCGGCAATGTGGGGGCCCTGGTCCACGGCAAGCGGCGCAACCCCAGCCAGATCATCTGCCTGTGCGGCTGCATGGCCCAGGAGCCCCACGTGGCGGAGCGATTAAAGCAATCCTACCGCCATGTGGATCTGGTCTTCGGCCCCCAGCAGCTGTGGCGGTTCCCGGAGTTCCTGCGGCGGGTGTACCTGCGCCGGGGCCGGGTGTTCGAGACACAGCCCGACGACGGCGCCATCGCCGAGGGCCTGCCTGTGCGCCGCTCGGGCAAATTAAAGGCGTGGGTGTCCATCATGTACGGCTGCAACAACTTCTGCTCCTACTGCATCGTGCCCTACACCCGGGGCCGGGAGCGCAGCCGGGAGCCGGAGATCATCCTCAGCGAGATCCGGGAGCTGGCGGAGCGGGGGTACAAGGACATTACCCTGCTGGGCCAGAACGTCAACTCCTACGGCAAGGACCTGGAGGGGGGCTGGGACTTCCCCCGGCTGCTGGAGGCGGCCGCCAACCTCCCCGGGGACTTCCTGCTGCGCTTCATGACCTCCCACCCCAAGGACGCCACGGAGAAGCTGTTCGACGTGATGGCCCGGTGCGATAAAGTGGCCCCGGTGATCCACCTGCCCTTCCAGTCGGGAAGCAGCCGGGTGCTGGCCGCCATGAACCGCCGCTATACCCGGGAGCAGTACCTGGACAAGGTGGCGGCCCTGCGGGCGCGGATCCCGGACGTGGTGCTGACCTCCGACGTGATCGTGGGTTTCCCCGGGGAGACCACCGCCGAGTTTGAGGAAACCCTGTCCCTCATCGAGGCCGTCCGCTTCGACGCGCTGTTCACCTTCATCTACTCCCCCCGGAAGGGCACCCCGGCGGCGGAGCTGCCCGACCCCATGCCAAAGGCGGAAAAATCCGCCAACTTCGACCGGCTGGTGGAGGCCCAGAACCGCATCTCCCTGGAAAAGCACCAGGCGTACATCGGCACCGTCCAGCGCTGCCTCATCGACGGCGTGGGGGACGACCCCCGGCACAGCCTCACCGCCCGCACCGCCGGGGGGAGGCTGGTGCACCTGGACGGGGACGGGGCCCTCATCGGCCAATACGCCGACGTCCGGATCACGGACTGCTCCACCTGGGCCCTGTTCGGGGAGCTGGCGCAGCCCTCCAAGCCTTCCCCCTCACAGGGGAGAAGCCCAATTTCATCTAAAGGAGCCCCCTTCCCATGCCCATGACCCGACGGGACAAAATCATAAAATGGATCGCCTATCTGCTGGCCCTGTGGGGCGCGGCGGTGGTCAACTACTATGTGCTGGGGCCGCTGCCCATCGCCCTGCCCCTGCTGATGCCCGTGGCGGCGGTGGCGGGAGGCACGCTGGAGGGCGCGCCCTTCGGGGCCGCCTACGGCATGGCCGCCGGGGCGATCATGTCCGGCCTGGGCGGCCAGGGCCCGTGGTGCATCGCCGTGCTGGCCCTGTTCGGCTGGCTGGCCGGGCTGACCACCCAGTATATCCTGCGGCGGGACGTGTGGGGGCACCTGATCTGCTCCGTCATCGGCCTGCTGTGCTGGGAGTGCGGGGAGGTGGGCCTGCGCCTGCTGTCCCGCACCGCACCGCCGGAGGTGCTGCTGCGGGTGGCCGTGCCCGAGCTGGGCTGGTCGCTGGCCTTCATCCTGCCGGTCTACTGGCTGGGCCGGTTCTGCTGCATCCACTATGGGAGGATCTATCATGAATAACCCCTTTGACCCCGGCCACATCCAGGAGGAAAAGGCGGAGCGCGAGGCCCGCCGCCTCAAGCTGCGCACCAACCTGCTCATCGCCCTGTTCTGCGCCGTGCTGGGCGGCTTTATGGCGGTGCTTTACCAGACCCAGATCGTCAGCGGCGCCAGCTACCGCAGCAGCACCAACACCCACATCACCCGCAGCGAGCAGGTGGACAGCATCCGGGGGGAGATCCTGGACCGGTACGGCCGGATGCTGGTCACCAACGAGGTGAGCTACAATGTGACGCTGGACTGGGACGCCATGGGCAAGGACCGGATTGCCATCCTCACCCGGCTGCTGGAGATCAGCCGGGAGGAAGGGGTGGAGTGGACCGACACCATGCCCCTGTCCAAGACCGCCCCCTGGTCCTTTACCACCGACACCCCCTTCTCCTACCAGGACAAGGACGACGACGGGGAACCCGTCACCGTGGTCACCTCCCTGGGCAGGCTGTCCAAGAAGTGCGGGCTGGTCAAGAACCCCGAAACCGAGTCCATGCCCGCCTCCGACTGGTACGCCGCCATTTGCCAGGCCTTTGGCCTCGTGGAGAAGGGCGAGGCCCCCACCCAGGCCCACCGGGAGCTGGCCGGGGTGCTGTATGAGCTGTACCTGCGGCTCCAAGAGGTGAACAACAACGCCTATGTGTTTGCCCGGGGGGTGGACATCACCTTCATCACCAAGGTGAAGGAAAACGGCCTGGACGGCGTGCGCATCCAAACCGCCACCTCCCGCCGGTACGAGACGAATTACGCCGCCCACATCCTGGGGGTGACCGGCGCCATCACCAGGGAGAGCGCCGAGCACTATCGGGAGCTGGGCTACCCCGGCAACGCCACCGTGGGCCGGGACGGGCTGGAGCTGGCCTTCGAGGAACGGCTCCACGGCGCCAGCGGCTCCCGGCTCATGGAGCTGGACAACGAGGGAAATATCACCAGCCAGGAGTGGCGCACCGAGCCGGAGCCCGGGGAAAACGCGGTGCTCACTCTGGACATCGCCCTCCAGGCCACGGTGGAGGACATCCTGGCCCAGTACGCCGCCCGGCAGGATGAGCAAAAGCCCATGGCGGCGGCGGTGGTGGACATGACCGGGGGCGTGCTGGCCCTGGCCTCCTATCCCACCTACGACCTGTCCACCTTCTGGGAAAACTACTCCGACCTGTCCACCGACAACGAGAACAGGCCCCTGTTCAACCGGGCCACCCGGGGCCTGTACGCCCCCGGCTCCACCTTCAAGCCCCTCACCGCCATCGCCGCCCTGTCCTCCGGCACCATCACCCCCACCGAGCGGGTAGAGTGCACCGGCAAATACCTGTTTTACTCCGACCCAGGCTCCCAGCCCGCCTGCTGGATCTGGCCCGGGCGGCACGGCTTTGAAAACGTCACCAAAGCCATCACCGACTCCTGCAATCTTTTCTTCTATGACGTGGGCCGGCGCACCACCATCGCCACCCTCCAGGAGTACGCCTCCAAGTTCGGCCTGGGGGAGTACACCGGCATCGAGATTCCGGAGGAAAAGGGCCGGGTGGCCGGGCCGGAGACCAACGCCGCCTTTGACCAGCCCTGGTACGACGGCGACACCATGTACGCCGCCATCGGCCAAGGGAACAACGCCTTCACCCCCCTCCAGCTGGCCAACTATGTCGCCACCCTCGTCAACGGCGGCAACCACTACGCCTGCCACCTGCTGAAGGAGTTCAAATCCAGCGACTACAGCGCGGTCACCGAGGTCTATGACGAGGCCCCGCTGAACACCATCGACCTGGACCCCGCCCATGTGCAGGCGGTGAAGCAGGGGATGTACGACCTGTCCAAAACCTGGTCCATGGCCCGGTATTTCGACTCCCTGCCGGTGGAGGTGGGCTGCAAGACGGGCACGGCGGAGACCTCCTCCCACGCCGCCTCCACCAACGCCGTCTTTGTGTGCTTCGCTCCCTATGACGACCCCCAGGTGGCCCTGTGCCTGGTGGCGGAGGGGGGCGACGCCGGGGGCAGCCTGGCCGAGCTGGCGGCGGGCATCCTGGCCCAGTACTTTTCCACCGACGGCTCGCTGAACACCGCCGCCGGGGAAAACACCCTGCTGCCCTGAACAGGCGCCCCGCCGCCTCAAGCGCGGGCCAAACGGCTTGGAAAGGCCCCCGCCCATCAGATGGGCGGGGGCCTTTTAACATACTGAAAGGGAATCCGGATGGAGTGCGGGACTA
Organism: uncultured Oscillospiraceae bacterium; assembly: GCA_949916125.1. GTDB lineage: Bacteria > Bacillota > Clostridia > Oscillospirales > Oscillospiraceae > Enterenecus. The sequence continues at coordinate 1,161 of CATLEJ010000045.1, read as the reverse complement.
TCCCAGCGTGATGGAGGCGCGATTATCCGATTCCGCCATGCGGGACACAATCGCCGCCGCCTCCGCGCGGGTAATATAGGTTGAGGGGTTAAAGGTCCCGTTGGCGTCGTTACCGGTCAGGATGCCGGCGCGATAGAGCGTATAGACATATTCCGCGTACCGGCTCCCCATACCAACGTCCGGGATTGCGCCGTCCGCCACATGGTTGATGGCGGCCAATCCCTCCGCCGGCATGGATTTGGCGAAAATCTCCGCAAATTGTGCGCGGGACGCCTTTTGCGAGACATCGCAGTTATAATACGCCAAGCTGATGATGCCGTTCTCATAGGCGTAGTCCATATAAACCTGATACCATTTGCCTGTTTGCTGGAAATCTTCATAGCCCTTGGTATAGATGCTGTGAATACGGGCCGCCATTGTCACAGCTTGGGCAACCGTAACGCTTCCATAAGGATTAAACGACGTATCGCTGTTCCCCTTCATCAGCCCCAGTTCAAACGCCTCGGCCACGTTATCGGTGTACCACTGGTTCGCGGGGACGTCGGTGAACTGGTCCTGGAAGTAGATATTCACGCGCTCAAAATGCACGCCGCCGGGCTGGGGCTGACCCCCCTCCGCTTTGACGGAAACCGTGCAGGACGCCGTGACATCCCCGCAGGACGCCGTGATCCTTGTGGTCCCCTCCCCGACTGCGGTAACCCTGCCGTTGGCCACGGTGGCGACCGCGGTGTTTTCGCTTTGCCACACGATGGTTTTATCTGTGGCGTTGGAGGGCGTCACCGTGGCGGTCAGCGCCACCGAATTCCCCGGGGCCAGGGAGGCGCTGGTTTGGCTCAATGTGAGCCCGCTCGCCGCCACCGGCTCCTGCTCGCCGCCGCCGGCGTCACAATTCACCGTGAATCGGTAGGTCACGTCAGAAAACCAGCTGTCTTCCACGCAAAGGTAATAGGTACCCGCAGGAACGCCGATTATGCTTCCGGTTTCTGGTGATATGGTTTTTCCTTTCCACGACCAGGTACCCAGTTCCTCATGGTTACTTGTGTACAATGTGGTTTTCCAGTAATCTCCTGCCCCGTTCACAGCATCATGGGCAAAGGTAATGGAGATATGTCCGTCCTGGGGCACCTCAAATTTGTACCAGTCCACATCCGACGATTTGGA
>CATLEJ010000044.1 GCA_949916125.1 uncultured Oscillospiraceae bacterium | reverse complement strand
TCCGCGTGGGCAAAGGCGTGGAGGGCGTTGGTGGGGTCTACGCCGAATTTGTCGGAGCTGATGAAGATGGTGCCGGAGGTGCCCAGGGAAATATTGCAGCCTCCGGCCCCAACAGCCCCAGTGCCGATGGCCGCGGCGGCGTTGTCCCCCGCCCCGGCGCAGACCTTTACCGTTTCAGGCAAACCAAGGCTCGCCGCCACATCCGGCAGGAGCGTGCCCACTGTCTCCCAGCTCTCATATAGCTTGGGGAGCTGTTCCTCGGACACGCCGCAAATGGCGCACATCTCAGCGCTCCAACACTTGTGCTCCACATCCAGCAGGAGCATCCCGGAGACGTCGGAGTAGTCCGTGCAATGCACCCCAGTGAGCTTGTAGTTGATGTAGTCCTTGGGTAGCATGATCTTGCGGATTTTACTGAAATTTTCAGGCTCATTTTCCCGCATCCACACCAGCTTGGGCGCGGTGAAGCCGGCGAAAGCGATGTTGGCGGTATATTGGCTCAGCTTGTCCCGGCCAATCTCATTGTTGAGGTAGTCCACCTCTTTCGCCGTCCGCCCGTCGTTCCACAGGATGGCGGGGCGGATCACGTTGTCGTCCTCGTCCAGCGCCACCAGCCCGTGCATCTGGCCGCCCGCGCCGATGCCTGATACCTGACCCGCATCGAAGCCTGTCAGTAATTCGGGTACGCCGTCTGTCACCGCCTGCCACCAATCCTCCGGCTCCTGCTCCGACCAGCCGGGGTGGGGGAAGGACAGTGGGTAGTCCTTTGTCACCTCATTCAGCACCGCGCCGTCCTCGTCCACTAACAGCAGCTTGCAGGCGGAGGTGCCAAGGTCAATCCCAACGTGGTACGCCATTCCCAACCCTCCTTCGAGTCGCTTTAATTGGCTGCTTGATCGCATCTGCAATGATATGTGGTCGATTTCTGGCAGCGTTGCGCAGAGTTAGTCGTCGCTTGTCGAGACATGGATCTCTACCTGGTACTGCTTTTGCTCCCCCGGCTTCAGGAATTTCAGCATTCCCTTTTCCCGCATCACATTCCGCCCATCGGCATAGCAGTTGCCGCACTCCAGCCCCAGCACATAGTCCCGCACGCCCATCATCTTCCACTCCACAAAGCCGTCCAACTCGTTTGCGTCAAAGGAGATCGTCAGGCGAACGCCATTTTTGGGCTGGAAAATGGAAGCGGATCCTTTCCCATCCGCAAAGCTGTGGTAGTAGCACCGCTCCTGATAGCCCGCCGTGGGCTTCTCCATGTGCATCCAGTTCGCGATATCCTCCGCCGCGTGGCTGTCCCGCGGGGCGATGGCAGCAGAGGGGATCTCCACCACACTGTCCTCGTCCAGCAGCGGATAGCCCATGTTCATGTGGTAGAGGATCTCGAAGGGTTCCACCCGGTCTCCGGTATTTTCGATGGTGTCCGTGATGGTGAAAGCCGCAGTTTCCTTTGAGACAGAAATACAGCGGGTCAGCCGGAGCTTTCTGCCGAAAATCGTCTCGTCCTTGACCACGGCGTGAAGTTGGAAGGCATCCGCCGTCTCATCCCACCAGCTGTGTTCGGAGGGGGTGTTGGCGATGGAACCATGGAGCGGAAGCGTCTCGCCCTGGTCGGTATTGGGAGAACCCACGTTGTTCAGCCCGCAGGTGGTGAGGAACCCCGCCGTGAAGGAGCCCAGCCAATGGTCGCCGATACTGTCATAGTATGCCGGGGCCACGTAGCCACAGGGGGACAGGTAGGAGAGATTGACGCCTTTGTAGCGCAGGCGTGTGATGTCGCAGCAGCGGTCAGGCGAGAGCGTCATATCCAGTCCGGCGGCGGTGTGCACCTCATAAAGCCGCAACCCGTCACCCTTTCCGCCAATCAGTCGGTGCTCCTCTACCCCCGCCAACTGGCTGTCATGCCCAATGTAGGGATTCATACTGTTCCTCCCATCAGCGGCCGCACGGCGTGGTAAACGTCCCTGTACCGCTCATAAATTCTCATGTATTGTTCGTGCATTTCTGCCCTGGGATAATAGGTTTCCGTCTCCTCCACCATGTGGGCGGCGGCGTTGGCCAAGTCCCGGAACCGTCCGATGGCGATCCCCGTGAGCATGGCGCAGCCCACCGTGCCCGCGTCCACGGTTTTCAGGGCCGTGATGGGCAGATTCAGCACGTCCGCCTTCATCTGCATCCACACCTTGCTTTTGGCCCCGCCGCCGGTGGCGTTGAGCCTGGTGAAGCGGATACCGGAGCCTTGCAGGGCCTCATAGTTGAGCAGCATCTCATAGGCCACGCCCTCCATGCAGGCCCGGTACAGCTCCGGGACGGTGGTGGCGGTGGTCAGGCCCAGGATAGCCCCCTTGGAGCCGGTGTCCATGTAAGGGGTGGCCGCCCCGGCGAAGTGGGGCAGCACCAGCAGGCCGGTGGGCTCGTCCCTGCCGTAGGCCCGCTCCAGGCTCTCGTTGGTCTCGCCCCTGCCGAAGGTCTCCATCGCCCACTGGATCAGCGCCCCGCCGGTGTAGGAAAAGGCGTAGGCCACATATTTCCCCAGCACCACGTAGGGCACGATGGAGTAATAGCCCCGGTACATGGCGTCGATATCGGGCACGCCGTCGTAGATGGGGGTCAGGCACTCCACCGTGCCCGCGCCGTCCACGGCCACCGAGCTGTCGAAGGCCCCCGCGCCCACTGCCGCCGCCACCTGGTCGTGGCTGACGGAGACGATCTGCGTGTCGGGGGAAAGCCCCGTTTTTTGCGCCGCCGCGGCGGTGACCGTCCCCGCACTTGTCCCGGTGGGGACGGGCTTGCCCATCCGCTTCACGTCGATGCCCGCCGCGTTGAAGATCTCCCCGCTCCAGTCCAGCGCCCGGATGTCGAAGGCCATGGTGCGGGTGGCCAGGGAGTAGTCGATCTGGTGGGTGTGGGTCAGGTGCCACACCACGAAGTCCTCAATGAGGTGGACGCGCTCCGCCTGGGCGTAAACCTCGGGGCGGTGCTTTTTCATCCACATCAGCTTGGAAATGGAGTACATCTCATGGGGCCGCAGGCCGGTGATCTCCGCAATGTGTTTTGCGCCCAGCTTGTCCACCAGTTCCCCGCACTCCTCCACCCCCCGGGGGTCGGTGTAGAGCATGGCCGGGTGGAGGGGCGTCCCCGCGCCGTCGGTGAGCACGAAGGTCTCCCCGAAGCTGGTGACGCCGACGCCCGCAATGTCCGGGTATTTTCCCGCCATCTCCCCGATGGCCCCGTATACGCCGTCCATCATGGCGGACAGGTCGATCTCATGGCCGCTCATCTGGCGGCGCACCGGGTAGTCCCGGTACGCCTTGTCCAGATAGCCGCCGCCCTCATCGAACACCGTGCATTTGCAGCCGGTGGTGCCGATGTCCAATCCCGCGATTTTCATGGTTCAGTCCCTGTCAATGTCCACCCAGTCGTAGCCCAGGTAGGTGGTATAGGCTTCCTTGAGGATGTCCTTCATGTGGCCCACGCCCACGCTGGTGTGGTGCTTGAAGCCGCCCCGTGCCAGCCGGATCATCTTGTCCTCCATGTGGGGAATTTCGCATACCCCCGCGCAGCCGAAATAGCCGTCCTCGATGGGATCGTCGGTAAATTTCGCCTCGCTGGCGTAGACGATGATCTTCCCGTCCTTGGTCTGGCAGTTGGACAGGGTGGTGGGGAACGGTTTGATGCGGCCCTCGTTCACGCCCCAGCCGGAGCCGGGGTCGGTCTTGTCGAACATCAGGTGCTGGCCCACGGTGCCCCGGCCCGTCATCAGGCTCTGGGCCACCGGACCGCAGTGGAACAGGATTACCTTGTCCTCCGCGTCACCGTAGTTGTTGTTCCAGTCCAGCACGGCAGTGGGCTCCTCGCTGGCCAGCGCCATGGCCCGCATGGTGATGGCGGAGCACAGATCGATCTCGCAGGAGGCGACGACGCCCCGGTCGTTCAGCTCGGACAGCAGCACGCAGGGACAGATGCGCAGCACCTGCTCCATCTCATTCCAGCAGCGCAGGGCCAGGGCGTCCAGGTGGTACTCCTCAATGTAATCGTCGATGACCACGGAGACCTTGGCCAGGGTGTTCTTGTTGGTCTCCGGTACCTTGGTGAAGTCGGTGTAGCGCTCCAGCCGCTCCTTCTTGGCACCCACCCTGGGGTCGCCGTCCGCCATATTCTGCACCTTGAAGAACAGCTCGGACAGATCCAGGCTCTCCACGGTGATACCGTGCTTCTGGAGGGCGATCTCATCGAAGCGGGTGGTCTTGAAGGCGGTGGTGCGGGCGCCGATGCAGCCCAGGTTGAACCGCTTCATGCCGTTCACCACCCGGCAGATGGCGGCGAAGTCCCGCAGGTTCTGCTGGAACGCCGGGGACAGGGGGTGGACCACATGGGGCTTCAGTACGGTGAAGGGCACCTGGTACTGGGTGAACACGTCGGTGACGGAGAACTTGCCGCAGAAGGCGTCCCGCCGGTGGGCGAAGTCCATCTTGCCGATCTCGTCGGGGTATGCCTGCATCAAAATGGGCACCCCCGCGTCCCGCAGGGCGGTGATGGCGCCGTTCTCGTCGGCGAAGATGGGCATGGAGAAGATCACGCCGTCATACTGCCCCTCATGCTCCTTCAGCCACTTGGCGTACAGCAGGCCCTCATCCCTCGTCTCAATGCCGCCGTAGCGGGTCAGCTCCGCGTCCATGGCGATGTAGTCGTAGCCCGCATCGGTGACGGCGCGGATCATGTCCTCCCGGGCGCCGTAGATCAGCTCACCAGGCATGAAGCCCCGGTTGCAGAACGCCAGGGCAAAGGTCATTTTCTTCTTTTCCATGATGATTCCCCCAAAAAATTAAAGATTGTAGAAAATGTGCATGGCCTTTTCCACATCGGCGGCCATGGCCTTCTGTGCCGCCAGTGCCACGTCATGGTAGAAGGTCACGTCATTCTCGGCCAGATACTGCTGGGCAGCTGTGGTGCCCGCCTTGGACATATAGGAGTAGTAGTTGATCTTGCGGATGCCGTTCTGAATGGCTATGCGGTAGTCCTCCGGGGACACGCCGCTGCCGCCGTGCATGACCAGGGGCAGGCCAGCCAGCTCCTTGATCTTGGCTACCCGCTTCAGGTCGAGGACGGGCTTGGATTTGTAGATACCGTGGGCGGTGCCGAAGCTGGGGGCCAGGGCGTCGATGCCGGTCTCTTTCACGAACTTCACTGCCAGATCGGGGTCGGTGTAGACCGGCCCTCCGGCGTTGGCGTCCGTACCGCCCTCCCGGGCCGCCAGCTGCCCAATCTCCGCCTCCACACCTGCGCCGCAGGACTTGGCCATTTCCACCGCTTTGATGGTGTTCGCCACGTTCTCGGCGTAGGGCAGCAGGCTGCCGTCGTACATGATGCCGGTGAAACCCAGGTCGAGGGCCTTTGCCACATAGTCCAGCGTCTCGCCGTGATCCAGCAGCACGCACACAGGCACATGGGCCCGCTGGGCGGACAGCACCATCACCGGGCCGATCACATCCAGCGGAGCCACCGGCTCATGCACCTGGGCGTGCATGATGATCACAGGCACATTCAGCTTTTCCGCCGTGTCGATGACCGCCCGGGCGCACTCCAAGTTGGGCGTGTTGAAGGAACCGACGGCGTAATTGTTTTTCTCCGCCAGGGAGAGAACTTCATTCAGACTGACTAACATATAAGTACCACCATCCTGTTTGATATTTGTGGGCACAAGATGAGAAGGTACGGCAACAGCGCCGATGTTGCCGTACCTCTCTAAAGCCATGTTTAATTTGAGAGGCAACTGGCACGTGGTGCTCAGCTTATTTGTTCACAATGGCAATCTTGAAGCCGTCCATGCGGATGTTGGTCTCCATGGCCTCGTTGATATCGTCCAGGCTGAACTTGTGGGACACCAGTTCGCCCACGGGCCAGCCCTGCTGGTTGGCTTCCTTCAGCATCTCGATGGCGTGAAGCCAGTCCTTGGCCTGGTAGGTCCAGGAGCCCACCACCTTGATTTCCTTGTTGCAGATATCCTGATGGGGGTTGTAGGTGGCGTCGCCGTTGTCTACGAAGAAGCCCAGCTCGCACATGGAGCCGCCCCGGCGGACATACTTCCAGATGGTGGAGGCAGCCTTGGGGGAGCCGGTACACTGGAAGGCCATCTCGGCGCCCTTGCCGTCCGTCTCCTCCATGACCCGGGCGATGGCGTCTTCCTTCATGAAATTGATGCACACCCGGGCGCCCAGCTTCTTGGCCATGTTGAGGCGCTTTTCGTCACTGTCCACGGCGATGATGTTGCGGCAGCCCATGGTGCGCACGGTGGTCAGCAGCAGCAGGCCGATGGGGCCGCAGCCCTGGATCAGCACGTGGGAGTTGTGCTTGAAGTTGAAGATCTCCTTGGCCTTCTCCACTGCGTGAACCACCACGGCGGCGGGCTCGATGAGCAGGCGGGAGTCCAGATCCTCCATCTCGGACACGTTGAAGATCACGCCGCCGGCGTTGATCTTGATGTACTCGCCGAACCAGCCGTTGAAGAAGTGATCCTCGCCGGGCATCAGGCCGAAGATCTCGCCGTTGGGGCACAGATGGATGTTGACGGGGTCGTTTTTGCAGGTGTCGCACTGGCCGCAGGGCTTCAGGCCGGTGACGATCTTGTCGCCCACCTTCAGGGGCTTGCCGGAGTAGTCCGTTGTCACGTTCTTGCCCAGCTTCACCACGGTGCCGGTGCCCTCGTGGCCCAGCTGGATGGGGATGTAGCCAAAGGGATCGCCCTTATACTCGTGGACGTCGGTGCCGCAGATGCCGCAGCCCTCCACCTTTACCAGCACCTCGTCATCGCTGATCTCCGGCAGAGGCAGCTCCCGCACGTCGATCTTCTTCTCACCCACCAGCACGGCGACCTTTGCTTTCTCAGGAATGTTCATGTTTCTCGTCCTTTCCATATGATTTATAAAATTTGGGAATTAGCGCATTTCATCAAACGACGCTTCAATCTCCTGGTGGGCCTTCGTAATCCTGCCCCCGTCCCAGCCCTTCTTCACCAGCGCGCCCTGGATATTGGTGCCGTTCCAAAGTTCCTCTAAACTCTTGTCCGGGGCGAACTCCAGCGCCACGTGGGCCAGTGCCAGGATGTCCTCGTCAATAACCCGGTTGATGATCTCCACCGCCTGTGGACACTTGGCGATGGCACCGATGGAGCTGCGGAAGGAGATGCCGAAGGGATCCTTGCAACGGACGGTGATGCGCCGTTCCGCCGCGATGTCCCGGGAGGAGGTGCCCACCAGGATATCGAATTCCCCCGGCTGGGCGATCCACTCACCGAACTCCATGTAGTAGCCGGAGAACGCCGCCTTGTCCAGCTCCAGCGTTACCGTCCGCTCCTCACCGGGCTGGAGGGACACCTTTTGGAAGCCCTTGAGCTCTTTTTCCGGCCGGTCGAAGGCGCACTCCACATCACGGACGTAGACCTGCACCACCTCGCTGCCGGGGAGGCTGCCCGTGTTCTTCACGGTGACGTTTACTTTAACCGGGGCCTTGTCCATATTTATCCCGTCTTCCACCGACACGCCGGTGATGGCGAAGCTGGTGTAGCTCAGGCCATAGCCGAAGGGGTAGGCCGGCTCGATGTGTCGGGCGTCGTACCAGCGGTAGCCCACATAGATCCCCTCGCCGTACCAGACCTCCTGCTTCTCACCACCGAAGTTCTTGTAGCTGGGGCAGTCATAGTAGTGCTTCGGCCAGGTCATGGCCAGCTTGCCGGAGGGGTTGAACTGGCCGAAGATGGCGTCCGCCGCCACCTTGCCGCCCTGTATGCCGGCAAAGAAGGGGCACAGGATGGCGTTCACCCGGCCCTCGTAGGGGTTCAGGTCGATGGGCCCGGTGGCGTTGATGACAACGACCACCTTGCCGCCAGCCGCCTGGGCCTCCGCAATGGCAGTCTCCAGCGCCTGGGCATCGTCCGCATCCATGGCGAGGCTGTCCCGGTCAGCGCCCTCCCGGCCGTCGCAGCCCACCACAGCGATCCAGGTGTTCGTCCGCCCGGTGGCCTCGCCGAAGGTGACGTGCCCCGCCCCCAGCAGCTCCGCCGCCCGGTCATAGGCGTTAGTAGTCAGGTCGGTGGACACGTTGCTGCTCCCGGCAGGACAGATGGTGGGGGCTTTGCTCCGCTTGCCGTAGAAGGCCACATCGCAGCCGGTGGTGAGAGGCAGCGTGCCGTCGTTTTTCAGCAGGATCATGCCCTCCCGCAGCGCTTCCTCCATGACCTCCAGCGAGCGGGCGCGGTCAAAAGCGGGGCGCTTCCCGGTCATGGCGGTGGACCAGGCCACCACCTTCAAAACATTGCGGACGCAGGCGTCCAGCTTTTCCAGCGGGAGTGTGCCGTTCTCCACCGCCTCCACGATACACTGGATGCCCCGGGGCCCCGGCATGGTCAGGTCGTTGCCCGCCGCGATGGTGGCGATCTGCTCATAGGCCGCGCCCCAGTCGGACACCACGAAGCCGCCAAAGCCCCATTCCTTTCGCAGAATGTCGGTGAGCAGCCATCCGTTCATGGCGCTGGGGGTGCCGTTGAGCTGGTTGTAGGCGGACATCACCGTTTTGCACCCGGCGTCCACGCAGGCTTTGAAGCCAGGGAAATAGATTTCCCGCAGCGCCCGCTCCGAGACGTGCTCGTTCACGCCCATGCGGTCTTTTTCCTGGTTGTTGGCGGCGAAGTGCTTGGGGCAGGCCGTCACGCCCTCCGCCTGGATGCCGCGAACCATGGCCGGGGCCAGCTGGGACATCAGGTAGGGGTCTTCCGTGAAGCTCTCGCCCAGCCGTCCGCACAGCGGATCGCGGTGGATGTTCACGTTGGGGCCAAGAATCATGTCGATGCCGTAACTGGACATCTCCTTTGCCAGCTCATGGCCGCAGGCTTCCACCACCTCCGGGTTCCAGGTGGAGCCCAGGGCAATGCCGGGCGGGTAGCAGCCGAAGGGCTTGGGGGAGGGGGCGGCCCCGGATTGGGCCTGCTGGGCGGCCCTCTTTTTCAGCGTCCCCAGGGCAATGAGCAGACCGCCCATGTAGCCGTTTTTCTCCCGGTCAAGGGGCTGTCCGGCGGCCTCCGCCTGGGCCGCCAGCTCCTGGTAGACCGCTTCCCCGGCGTACTCCAGGGAGTTCAGCCCGTTGCAGCTGTCCAGCATATACATGGCCGGGATGCCGTACTCCGGCATGGCCTCCGTATGGAATGGTGCGCCGCCGATGACCATCCGGGCCTTTTCCTCCACGGTCATTTCCTGAAGGATTTTTTCGATGGAGTTCAAATCGGTCAACTGTGTTTTCATTTCGATCACCTGTCGCAAATTATTTTTTCAATTCCGCGATTTTCTTGTCGATGTCCCAAAACCACATGGCAATGAAGCAGATCACGCTGGCAACGGCGGGGACGATGAACAACAGGACTGACTCGGCAGTGAGGACGCTGGCGGCTTGGGTGACCAGCTTGCCATCATAGCCGCCGATGTCCAGTCCCCAGCCCAGAATGGCGGAGCCAAGGCCGGTACCCACCTTGGAGCCGATGCTGCTGACACTGGTGACCAGCCCCTCATACCGCTGGCAAAGCTTCAGCTCCAGATATTCGATGATGTCGGAGGCGAAGGTGAAGATGGCGGCCACGAAGGGGGCCAGGGAGACGCCGTGCAGCGCGGTGGAGACGAACACCAGTGTGGCGTTCAGACCCATGGCCCCGATGTAGCCGATCACACCGCTGACGATGCCGATCACCGCCGCAACCAGCAGCACGTTCCGCTTGCCGAACTTGCCGAACAGCTTGGGCGCGAAAGCCATAACCACCACGGCGGACAGGATGGAGATGATCGCAATCAGAGAATACATATCGGCGTTGCCGAACACATCGCGGGTAAAAAAGACGGCAGCAGCCAGGAAGATGCCGTTGATGACGAAGGCGGCTACGAACACCAGGATGGTGATGTAAAAATACTTGGTGCGGAGCAGCGCACCGATGCCGGTCTTCAGGTCAGGGGTCTCTTTTTTCGTCTCGGTCTTTTCATCCAGACAGGAGATTTTCTCCTTGACGCCGAAGTAGCAGATACCCTCGAACACCAGGCATAGGACGGCATAGACCAGGGCAACAGTGGTCCAAGCACCCTGGACTTTTTCACCGCCGCCGGCGGCCAGCAGCCTGGGCGTCAGGATAGCCAGGACAAGGCCCGCGATGAAGGAGAAAATACCGCGCAGGGAGCTGACCTTGTTGCGGTCCTCGCTCACCAGACTGAACCGGGGGAGCATGGCGTGATAGGCCAGGTTGTTGATGGTGTAGACCACCACAGTCAGCAGGAAGTAGGACACGATTACCCACGCCAGTTTCGCGCCAACGGACAGGGCCGAGGGGACGTTGAAGACGATCAGCTGGATGATAACCAGGGGAATGATGGTAACACCGAACCAGGGGCGGGCTTTGCCGCGTTTAGTCTGCGTCTTTTCGATGAGGATGCCGGCAAAGATATCGCTAATGCCGTCAAAAATGCGGCATACCAGCATGATGGTGCCCACCACCGCGCCGGAAAGCAGGACGCTGTCCGTATAGTACAGGGTCAAGAAGGATGAACAGAAGGTCCAGACAAAATTGGAGCCAAGGTCGCCGAGTGCATACATGAAGCGCTCCAATCCGGAGGTCGTGCCAAGGGGCCGTTCTTTTTTTACCTGCATGATTCTCTCTCCTTTTCTTATTTTGAGATTAGTTCAGCAACCGCGTTCATGAGCCCGGGCGCGGATGCAGTCACACGAATTGCGCCAGACCCGCCAGTGCTTTGGACAACGGCCAGAGCCCTGCCGTTCCAGGTGGCGCTGCGGCCGGAGTAGAAGTCTGGCTCCCCGTCCGGCTTGGCGCAGCCAAAGGCCAGCAGCCTGCCGGGACCGTCCACCGAGACGGTGAGGTCGGCGGCGGCGGTCATCTTCAGCGTGCCCTTGCCGTCCCGCAGGGCCACGGGGACAAAGGCCAGGCCGGTGAACTCCTTCTCCTCCGGCTCTACGGACAGCACGGTGTCGGCTCCGGCGGTCTCCAGTTCGGTACGGGCCAGCTCACGGCCCTGGGCGTCGTAGGAGACGGCGGTCAGCACACCGGGGGCATAGGGAACGGTGAAGTCCGCCCGGCAGCGCTCCAGCGTTTTCCGGGCCACGGGGGTGCCGTTCAGGGACAGCCCCACCTCTGAACCCTCACTGAACACCTCGACCTGGGAAGTCTTGCCCTCATGCCCAGGCCAAGTCCAGCAGGGGATGCTGTCGGAGAACCGCCACTTACCCAGGGTGTACTCCTCCCCGGCGTGATCCAGCGGGCGCACACCGATGTAGGGCTTATGGTTCGCACCCCAGAGGGTGGCCGCATACCAGGCAGCGGATTCCGGGAAGCCGGTCAGGTCAAAGGAGCCGCAGGAGGCGGTGAAGCAGGGGTAGGGCTTGGAGAAGGGGGCTTGGGTGGTGCCGTAGGTGGGGGTACCCACACCCGCTTCGCCCAGGTAGTCCCACGCTGTCCAGTGGAAGTCGCCGATCACATAGGAATTTCCCTCCACCAGTGCCCAGTTTTCCGCCATCTGCTGGGGGAAGGTCTCTGAACTGAGGATTACCCGGTCGGGCGCCAGGTCATGGGTCCCGGCGTACAGGTTTCCGCCATAGTTATAGCCTACAATGTCCACGGCTTTTACGCACTCGCCGATAACAGCCTCCAGGCTTTCCGGGGTAATGGAGGCCATGATTTTAGGTAAAAGCGCCACAATATCGTTGACTTCCTTGCTGCCCATGTTCTCGCTCTCCCCGCCGGCGGCCTGCTTGGCCTTCATGCTTGCCAGGACGGAGAGCATACTGTTGATGGCAATCATGGTGGGTCGGGTGTCGTCCAGCGCCTTGAATTGGGCGCAGATGCCCTGGCAGATGGCCGCGCCGAAGGGCAGGCCGGTGTCGGTGATCTCATTGCCCACGCAGTACATGATGACACAGGGGTGGCTGTAGTCCTTGGACACCATGGAGGCCACGTCCCTCTGCCACTCATCGTCGAAATGCAGCGCGTAGTCATGGGCGGTCTGGGGCACCTTCCACTGGTCGAAGCTCTCGTCTATGACGTACATACCCAGCCGGTCACAGGCGTTCAAAAATGCTTTTCCGGCGGGATTGTGGGAGTAGCGGATGGCGTTGAAGCCCATTTCCTTCAGCTTGGCCACCCGACGGTATTCCGCCTTTTCATAGGCGCAAGCGCCTAAAATACCGTGGTCGTGGTGGACACAGCCGCCCCGGAGCTTTACGGTCTGGCCGTTGACCTGGAAGCCGTTTTTCGTGTCCCAGGACAGGGTGCGGATACCAAAGGAAGTCTCAGCGGTGTCCACCACCGCACTGTTGTCTATGAGTTCTGCTCGCAGGGTGTAGAGACTGGGCGTCTCCGCGCTCCACAGGACGGCGTCGGGGATGGCGATCTCCGCGCAGGGGCCCTCACCAAAAGCAACGGCCGCGCCGTCCCGCAGGACGGTGAGCTTGACGTCCATCCCCCCGGCGTTTTCCGCGTCCACCGTGACCTGAACCACCGCCGGGTCAATGGTCAGCGTTTTCACCCGGATGCCCTCGGGCTTCACCCAGGCGGCCCCGCCCACCCACAGGTTCACGTCCCGGTAGATGCCGGAGCCGGAGTACCAGCGGGAGTTTGGTGTGGCGGAGTTGTCCACCACCACCTTCAGCTCGTTGCTTCCATCGTGCAGCTTGCCGGTGATGTCTACGAAGAAGTTGGAGTAGCCGTAGAGCCTGCCGCCCACCAGCTCCCCGTTTAGGTAGACGGAGGAATCCATGTAGACCCCCTCGAACTCCAACACCAGCGTTTTGCCCTCGTACTCGGGCAGGCCGGCCAGCTCCCTGGTGTAGATGTATTTGCCGCCGGGCAGGAAGCCGGTGGCCCCGCCGTTGTCCACCGCCGGGTCGCGCTTTTCGTGAATCATGGCGTCGTGGGGGAGGTCGATCTCCTCCATATTTCCACTGCCGAATTTTCCGAACATCCAGCGATGGTTGATATTGATTTTCTTCACGATACACCCTCCTGTTCTTCTGCTTGGATATATCAAATTTTAATCTCAATACCATTTTATAGCAATGACGGTTGTCGACGGAAGACGCAGCCAGGAATAACATATTTCGATTTATAAAATGCTGTCAGCATGAGGTATGTGCTATATTTCGATATATTTTTCATTGTGTGTGACATAATTCGACAATATGGATTCACAAGCACTTAAAGTTGTGTTACTCTGGATAGGGAGGTATTGCAGATGGAAATCTTTGTGAAACCTGTCCCGCTTTGGGGCAATAAAAAGTTCGGCCAGGTCATTTCGTTCCACCATAGCGCCGAAAGCAACGTGTTCTATCAGAATTATCATGTACCGTTTTCCCTGATGCTGATGACAGTCATCCCTGGTGAACCCCAGAAAAGCACGCTGGCCTTATGCACGCCGGAGTCGGGTTTCCAATTTAACGCCACAGATATCAAGGGACGCTCTGCCCAGAACCAGCATCAGCACAACTGCTTTGAGTTTACCTACGTGCTGGATGGGAGTATGTATCAGATCGTGGAGGGGGTCCGGTACTATTACCCCGCCGGAAGCTGCTGCCTGATGGATCGGGATACGTTCCACACGGAGGAGGTCTCTACGGAATTTACCTGCCTGTTCCTGTCGGTGTCCACCGGTCTGGCACGGCAGCTGATCCAGTCTGCCAGTGTTATGCTCTTTCCGGGGGAGGGGCAGGTTTTTGAGAATCTAATTTTCCGCTTTATGCGGGACAGCCTGAATGCCGGGGAGACCGCCCGCAGGGACTTTCTGGACTTTGTTCCAAGGATCACCCATACCGAGCAGGTGAAAATCGTTCACCAGGTTTTTGAGGATATGCTCCAGAGCCTGCTTGGGCCGGAGGATGGGGCAACTTTCCGCATACTGGAGCTGCTGCTTCGGCTGACGGGCATCCTCTGCGAGGAGAAATATTACAACGTGGAACGCGTAAACGCCCGCAGCAGCACGGAGTCCATGCTGTTCTCCAGAATTGACCGCATCCTCGCCGAACGACATGGGCGGGTTACCCACACGGAATTGGCGGAGATATTGAATTACAACGGTTCCTATCTGGGACGGATCGTGAAAAAGCACACCGGACGCAGCCTATTTGAGTACAGCATGGATTTTGCCATGGAGTATGCTGCAAATCAACTTCAAAAAACTGACCGGAATATTGCGGATATTGCCGCTGAGTTGAAGTTTACCAACCGGTCCCATTTTTATAAGCTGTTCAAGGAGCGATACGGCGTGACGCCCATGAAGTTTCGGATGGGCAAAGACTGACACGATATTCTATTTGCAAGGAGAGTGCAATGAAAACTGGGCTGGTGTTGGAGGGCGGCGCCATGCGGGGAATGTATACCGCAGGGGTGCTGGATACCTTCCTGGACAACAAAATTAAGGTAGACTGCATCGCGGGGGTGTCCGCCGGGGCGCTGTTCGGCGTGAACTATCTGTCCGGGCAGCAGGGACGGGTGATCCGGTACAATAAGCGGTTCAACCCGGACAAAAAATATATGGGCCTGCTGACTCTCCTGCGGGAGAGGAACATCTTCAGCACGGAGTACGCCTACGGGGACGTCCCCCGGAGGCTGGATCCCTTTGACGATGCGACCTTTCAAAATTCCGGCGTCCCGTTCTACGCCGTGGTGACGAACGTGGCCACGGGTGAGCCGGAGTATATTCGGATCAAAAGCGTCTTTGACCAGATGGACGTCCTGCGGGCCTCGGGCTCCATGCCCTTCGTGTCACAGCCGGTGGACATCGACGGCAGGCTGTACTTGGACGGCGGCATCGCGGACAGCATCCCCTTCGAGTGGCTGTCCCGGCAGGGCTGTGACAGGCTGGTGGTGATCCTAACCCGGGACATGGACTACCGGAAAAGGCCCATGCCCGCCCTGCTGACCAAGCTGTACGGCAGGAAATATCCCGTGGTCACGGAGAAGCTGCGGGAGCGCCACACGGTCTACAACCGCTCCGTGGAACTGCTGAGGCGGTGGGAGAGTGAAGGCAGGGCCCTGGTGATCCGCCCTTCTCAGGCAATTAAAATCGGCCGGCTTGAAAAGGACCCGGAAAAGCTGCAGGCGGTCTATGACCTGGGGGTCAGGGACGGGTGCGCTATCCTCGGTGCGTTAGAGCGATACATCTCCGAAAACCTACAATAAAGCAATCAGGGCCGGGAGCAGGATTTTCCTGCCTCCCGGCCCTGTATTTTTGCTTAGGGTTTTTTATTTGTCCTCAAATTCGTCCAGCGACCATTCATCCCGCAAGTCAATGTAGATTAGCTATTGGGGACGCTTTCACAGTGTTCCGCGAGGCGCCATAACAACAAAATCTATGGCGCCTCGGTCAGTCCACCCAGCCTTCCCGGGCCTTGACGCCGAAGTGGGTTTCCAGCTGCCGCAGCTGATTGTCAGAAATCGTGTTTTTCAGCGGCAGATGGGCGATCTTCATGTAGATTTCCGCCGCCTTCTCCGCCGTCTCGATTAGGCCAAAGGTCTCGTCCAGGTCGGCCCCCGCGCCGTAAATCCCGTGCTGGGCCCAGACCACCAGCCGGGCGGTTTTCATCTTCTCGGCGGTTGCCTCGCCGATCTCATTGGTGCCGCACAGCATCCAGGGCAACACGTTCACCCCCTCCGGGAACACCACGATGCACTCCGTGCACATCTGCCACAGGGTGCGGGTGAAGGCGCGCTCGTCCAGGTCGTGGACGTAGGTCATGGCCAGTAGGTTGGCGGGGTGGCAGTGCATCACCACCCTGTTGTCCGGGTTGACGCTGAGACGCGCGGCATGGCTCATCATGTGGGCGGGGAACTCGGAAGTGAATCTGCCGCCGTCGGTAAAGCCCCACAGCAGTTGGGCGGTTTTGCCGCCGTTGGTGAGCCGCACCAGGCCCAGGTTACGGGCCGGGTCGTACTGCACGTTCTTGAAATACTTGCCCGTGCCGGTGACCAGAAAATACTTGCCCTCCAGGGCAGGGGCCTCAAACCCGGTGGGGATGTCCCGGATCACGGCGTTCACGTCCACATATTCGGCCACGTCCCCCTCGTCCAGCAGGACGCTGATGTTGCCGCCGTTGCGCTCGTCCCAGCCGTGGGCGTACATATTCGTTGTGGTGCGCACCATCTCCACCAGGAAGGGCGCTTCTAAAATATTTTTCATGTCCCTCAACCTCTTTTGCTGAGCCCGTCAGCCTCGTATTGCTCCACCGCAGAGAACCACTCCCCGTCCAGCGGCACGCCGCATTGATGGCAGTATTCGTCCCACACCTCGCCGAAGGGGGCGGTTTTCAGCTCCTCCTGGAGCACCATCAGCCTTGTCCAGCTGTCCCCGTCCTGGAGCTTTTTCTCCTCCTCCACCGGCTGGAGCAGGGCGGACAGCAGCGCCTTTTGCAGGTTGCGGAAGCCCACCGTCCAGGCGGACACCCGGTTGATGGACGCGTCGAAGTAGTCCAGCGCGATGTTCACCCGCTCCACGCCGCAGCGGACGATCTCCCGGCAGATTTCCCTTGTCTCATCGTCAAACAGCACCACGTGGTCGCTGTCCCAGCGGATGGGCCGGGTGACGTGGAGGGCGATCTCCGGGAAGAAGGCCAGCAGGGCGGGGATCTTGTCGCTCACCACCTCGGTGGGGTGGTAGTGGCCGTTGTCCATCAGGGGGATGCACTTGTCCCGGTTGAACGCGGCGTAGCTCAGGGCGAACTCGGCAGAGCCAACAGTGTACGCCTCCACACCGATGCCGAACACCTTGCTCTCAATGCAGGGCTTCACCAGGGTAAAGTCGTAGGGCTCGGACAGAATCTGGTCGATGGAATCCCGGTAGCGCTCCCGGGGGCCTAAACGGTCGCCGGGGATGTCCTTGAAGCCGTCCCCCGTCCAGATGTTCATCACGCAGGGCTGGCCCAGCTCCTGGGCCAGATACTGGCTGATGCGGATACAGGCTTTTCCGTGGTCGATCCAGAAGCGGCGGGTCTCCTCGTTGGGGGAGGACAGAGTGAGCGGGTCGCACTTGGGGTGGGAGAAGAGGGTGGGGTTGAAATCGCAACCCAGCCCCCGATCCTTGCAGAACTTCACCCAGGGCGCGAAGTGCTTCGGCTCCAGCTTGTCCCGGTCGGCCCACTCCCCGTCCTCGAAAAAGGCGTAGCTGGCGTGGAGGTTCAGCTTTTTCCTGCCGGGGCACAGCTTCAGCACCACATCGATGTCGGCCATCAGCTCCTGGGGGGTGCGGGCCCGGCCGGGGTAGCTGCCGGTGGTCTGTATGCCGCCGGTGAGGGGGGCGTTGGGGTCGGTGTCGAAGCCGCGCACATCATCCCCCTGCCAGCAGTGGAGGGACACGGGGATGGTTTTCAGCCGTTCAATGGCCCCGTCCGCATCCACGCCGAAGGCGGCGTATTTTGCCTTTGCTTCCTGATAGCTCATATCAATGACCTCTTTCCGTATCCCCGCCCCCTTCGGGGGCGGGGATACAAATATTATCGCTCCATTTGAATTTTCAGATTGCCCAGCGCCGTGGCCTCGATGGGCAGGGCAACGACCTCCTTGCCCGTGGCCTGGGCGGTCAATTCATTTAGGAACCCGTTTTTCGCTCCGCCGCCCACGATATAGAGCTTGTCGTAGGTTTTCCCGGTGTTGGCCTCCAGCTCCAGGATGGCGTCCCGGTAGCTCAGCGTTAGCGAGCGGTAGGCGCAGCGGAAGTAGTCCCCCATGGTCTCCGGCTTCTCGGCCAGTGTCCCGTCAAAGGCCGCCTTCATGCTCTCCGGGGCCAGGAAGCAGGGCGCGTTGGCGTCCACCGTTTCCTCAAAGGCGCTGGCCTCGGCCTCCGCCACGATTTCCGGGAAGGGCTTGCCGGGGCACAGCTCGTCCCGCAGGCGGTTCACGATCCACATACCCATGATGTTCTTCTGGTAGCGGATGTAGCCCACGCCGCCCTCGTTGGAATAGTTGGCGGCACGGCTGCTTTCGTCCGTGTGGGGGACGGGAGACTTCACACCCAACAGCGACCAGGTGCCCGACGAGATGTAGAGCTGCTCCCCGTCCATGGGCAGGCCCTCCACGGCGGACGCAGTATCGTGGGTGGCGCACAGAATCACCTTGACGCCCTTGTACTCCCCAACCGCCGTACCCGGCTGTTGGAG
>CATLEJ010000043.1 GCA_949916125.1 uncultured Oscillospiraceae bacterium | reverse complement strand
GTCCTTGATGAGCGCCCGGGCGATGGAGATGCGCTGCTTCTGCCCGCCGGACACGGTGACCCCCCGCTCCCCCAGGACGGTGTTGTAGCCGTGGGGGAAGTCCCGCACGTCCCCGTCCACCCCGGCCAGGGCGGCGGCGCGGACCACCTGCTGCTGGTCGGGGGTGTTTTCGGTGAAGTCGATGTTCCGGGCGATGGTGTCGCTGAACAGGAAATTGTCCTGGGGGACGTAGGCCGCCGAGCGCCGCACGTCCCGGATGGGGACGGTGTTCACGTCCCGGCCGTCGATAAACAAAGCGCCGTCGGGCACGTTGCAGGTGCGCAGGATCAGGTCCACCACCGTGGTCTTGCCGGAGCCGGTGCGGCCCACAATGCCCACGTTTTCCCCGGCGCGGATGGTGAAGGACACGTCCTGGAGGGCGTCGTATTCCCCGTCCGGGTAGCGGAAGGTGAGGTGGCGGAATTCCACCTCCCCCCGCACCGGGCCCAGGGGCTCCACGTCCGGGCGGTCCGCCACGTCCTGGGGCGCGTCCAGCAGCTCCCCGATGCGCTTCAGGGAGGCCCGGCCCCGGCTGGTCATGTCGATGAGCTCGGACACCGCCATGATGGGCCAGACCACGGCGTTAAAATAGCCGATAAACTCCATCAGCTGCCCGGCGTTGAATACGCCCTTCCACACCAGCCAGCCGCCGTACCCGAGGATAATGCAGATCACCGACTCCACAAACAGCGTCACCAGGATCCGCAGCAGCACCGAGGCCCGTGTGAAATCCACGTTGGCCTTCTCGTTCTCCCGGTTGAGGGTCTGGAAGGCCAGCAGCTCCTTGGCCTCCTTGACAAAGGCCTTGATGACGGCGATGCCGGAGAAGCTCTCCTGGGAGAAGTCGGACAGCCGGGAGAACGCCTCCTGCCGGATGTCCCACTTTTTCATCATGTACCGGCCCACCACCGCGCTGGACGCCAGCAGCAGGCCCATGGGGATCATGGACAGGGCGGTCATCACCGGGTCCATGGCCCACATATGGGCCACCGACATCCCGCCCAGCAGCAGCGCGTCGAAAAACATCAGGAAGCCGGAGCCGTAGCAGTCCTGCACCGTCTCCAGGTCGTTGGTGAACAGGCTCATGAGGCCGCCCACCTTGTTCTCCGCATAGAACTGCCGGGACAGGTCCTTGGCGTGGTCGAACATCTCGTTGCGCAGGTCGGTCTCCACCTTGATGGCGGCGCCGAAAATGCACACCCGCCACAGGAACCGGCAGAACACCATGAACAGCACGATCCACACCATGGGCAGGCAGATCCGGTCCAGCAGGAAATCCAGGTCGAAGGGGAGGCGGACGCCGTCCACCAGGACGCTGCCCTCGTTGACGCCGTTGATGACCTGCTGGTAGAGGCTGGGGATCACCAGCTGCAAATAGTCCACCAGGACCAGGGCGGCCAGCCCCAGCAGGAGCCACCCGGCGTATTTGAAATAGTATTTGTTGATGTGTCTGCCGAAAATCAAGCTGACCGCCCCTCTCTGTCATGCCGACGCGTTTTTACAGTGTACCACACTTCCCGCCCCGCGTCCAGAGCGCGGCGAAAGTATTTCGCGCCGCTGCCGAATTGAGGCTATCTTTGCGGCGGCCAATATGCTATAATGTCGAAAGGCGCCGCGCGGAGCGGGGCGGCCGAACGGATCGGGCGCAGTCTGACGGGGCGCCCGCAGCACAGAAAACGCATTCCTGCGTGGGGAAGGAAATGAGCTTATGACAAAGGAATTTTTCCAGGGGAACCGGGCCCGGCTGTACAGCCAGATGAAGGACAACTCCCTGCTGGCGCTGTTTTCCGGCATTGAGGCGCGCAAGACCAATGACGAGTATTACCCCTTTTATACCAACCGGAACTTTTTCTATCTCACGGGCCTGGACGGGAAGGAGCTGGCCCTGCTGGCCCGGAAGGACGGCCAGGGCCGGGTGACGGAGAAGGTGTACCTCCTGCCCCCCGACCCCATGGCGGAGCGCTGGACGGGGGAGCGCATCAAGCCGGAGCAGGCGGCGGAGCGGTCCGGCGTGGAGGAGGTCGGCTTCGCGCCGGAGTTTGAGGCGGAGCTCCACCGGCTGGCGGCAAGCGGGAACTATGGGCACTTGTACCTGGACGTCTACCGGGCGGACCCGTCCGACCGGGACGAGCCCGCCCACAGGCTGCTGAAGCGGGCGGCCGGCGACTACCCCTTCCTGACCATCGAGAACGCCAACGCCATCATCCGCCGGCTGCGCACCATCAAGCAGCCCTGCGAGATCGAGGCCATGCGCCAGGCCGAGCGCATCACCTGCGCGGGCATCACTTCCATGATGAAGGCGTCCCGGCCCGGTATGTACGAGTACCAGTACCGGGCGGTGTTCGACTACACCCTGGGCCAGTACGGGCCCCAGGGCCCTGCCTTCCCGTCCATCATCTCGGCGGGCCGGAACAACTTCTGCATCCACTACTATGCCTGCCGGGGGCAGGCGCTGGACGGCGACATGGTGCTCAACGACGTGGGGGCGTGGCACGACGGCCTCATGACCGACGTGTCCCGGGGCTGGCCCTGCAACGGGAGGTACAGCGAGCGCCAGCGCCTGCTGTACCAGTGCGCCCTGGCCACCTC
Source organism: uncultured Oscillospiraceae bacterium (assembly GCA_949916125.1). Taxonomy (GTDB): domain Bacteria; phylum Bacillota; class Clostridia; order Oscillospirales; family Oscillospiraceae; genus Enterenecus. The sequence continues at coordinate 15,590 of CATLEJ010000043.1, read as the reverse complement.
CGACCATATGTTCCAGATCATCCGGCCCGGTATGCCCATGAAGGAGGTGGACGGCGAGATCCGCCGCTATAACGCGCAGCGCCTGAAGGACGCGGGGGTGCTGGACGACGTGGACAACGTGGGCCGGTATATGTGGCACGGTGGGGCCCACCATGTGGGCTTCGACGTACACGACGCGGTGGAGACCCCCGAGGTGGTGGCCCCCGGCATGGTGTTCTGCGTGGACGTGGGCATCTACCACGAGGAGTGGGGCATCGGCTTCCGGCTGGAGGACAACTGCCTGGTGACCGGGGACGGCTGCGAGAACCTGTCCGCCGCCACCCCCCGCACCATCGAGGCCATTGAGGACACGATGCGCCAGGGGTTCACGGCCTTTTCATGATGAACCGGGGGTTGATGGCGCTGATGGCCGCCGGCGTGGTGCTGGGCGGCGCGGACCGGATGCTGGGGAACCGGCTGGGCCTGGGGGCGCAGTTTGAGCGGGGGTTCCTGCTGCTGGGGCCCATGGCGCTGTCCATGGCGGGGATGATCTGCCTGGCCCCGGTGCTGGCCGATGGGCTGGGGCGGGTGGTGGCGCCCCTGTGCGGACTGACCGGGGTGGACCCGGCCATGTTCGGCAGCCTGCTGGCCATCGACATGGGGGGCTACCAGCTGGCGAAGGAGCTGGCGGCGGACCCCCGGGTGGGCAGCTATGCGGGCCTGATCGTCTCGTCCATCTTCGGCTGCACCCTTGTGTTCACCATCCCGGTGGGCATGGGGATGGTGGCCCGGGAGGACCGCCCCCTCTTTGCCCGGGGGATCATGCTGGGGCTGGCGGCCATGCCGGTGGGCCTGATGGTGGGCGGGCTGCTGTGCGGCCTGACCCTGCCGAACTGCCTGAGGCAGAACCTGCCGATCTTTGTCCTGGCCCTGGCGCTGCTGCTGGGGCTGTGGAGGATGCCGGAGGGGATGACCAGGGGCTTCTGCCTGCTGTCGGAGGGGATCAAGCTCGTTGTGACGGCGGGGCTGATGCTGGCGGCGGTGGAGTCGCTGACGGGCTGGAACCCGCTGCCCGGCATGGCCCCCGTCGAGGAGGCCATGGGCGTGGTGGCCTCCATCGGCGTGGTGATGCTGGGCAGCCTGCCCGTGGCGGAGCTGCTGCGGCGGGCGCTGGAAAAGCCCTTTGCCCGGCTGGGCGGCCGGCTGGGGCTGAGGGCGGAGAGCCTCACGGGGATGCTGGTGAGCCTGGCCACGCCCCTGCCCGCCCTGTCCATGTACCGGGAGATGGGCGAGCGGGGCAAGGTTGCGGCGGGCGCGTTCCTGGTGAGCGGGGCCAGCCTGCTGGCCGCCCACATGGGCTTTGTGGCGGGGGTGGAGCCCGAACTGCTGGGGGCGCTGGCCGGGGCAAAGCTCAGCGGGGCCGCGGCCGCGGCGGCGCTGGCGCTGTGGGTGCAGCGCGGGAAAACAAATCACTGTTCAGGAGGGGGCTGACCATGAATCTGCTGACGCCGCAGGAGTGTGCGGCCAACTATGCCGCCGCGGGCGGCGCGAAGGCCAGGATGCCGGTCCTGAAAATGTTTCTGCTGGCGGTGCTGGCGGGGTTTTTCATCGCCATGGGCGGCGCGGTGACCAACACCGCCGCCCATTCCATCGCCAATGTGGGCGCGGCCCGGCTGGTGTGCGGGCTGCTGTTCCCCTTTGGCCTGGCCATGGTGGTGCTCACGGGGGCGGAGCTGTTCACGGGAAACACCCTCATCACCATCTCCGTGCTGGACGGGCAGGCGACGGCGGCGGGGATGCTGAAAAACTGGTGCGTGGTCTATCTGGGCAACGGGGTGGGGGCCATGCTGACGGCGGCGGCCTGCGCCTTTGGCGGGCAGCTCAACTACTCCGGCGGCCAGCTGGCGGTGTTCACCATGAGGACGGCGGCGGGGAAGTGCGCCCTGCCCCTGGGCCAGGCGGTGGTTTTAGGCGTCCTGTGCAATATCCTGGTGACGGCGGGGGTGCTGCTGTCCCTGTCCGCCAAGGACCTGACGGGCCGGGTGGCGGGAGCCTACCTGCCGGTGGCGTTTTTTGTGATCTGCGGCTTTGAGCACTGTATCGCCAACCTGTTTTACATCCCGGCGGGGCTGTTCGCCAAAGCAATCCCCGCCTATGCCGCCCTGGCCGCGGAGGCGGGGGCGGACCTTGCCGCCCTGACCTGGGGGAATTTCCTGCTGCGCAACCTGCTCCCGGTGACGGCGGGGAACATCCTGGGCGGCATGGGCATGGGCGCGCTGTTCTGGTACTGCCACGGCAGGAAGGGCGCGTAGGGGCCGAGAACATGGACCGAATTTCACAGGGAAGGGAGGCCGGCGTGGGTATGGCGGGACAACAAAACGACTTTTCCCAGGGGAGCATTCCCCGCAATATCATGAAGCTGGCCGTCCCCATGACGGCGGCGCAGCTGGTGAACGTGCTGTACAGCGTGGTGGACCGGGTGTATCTGGGCCACCTGCCGGAGAGCGACAGCCTGGCCCTCACCGGCCTGGGGATCACCATGCCCATCGTGTCCATCCTCATGGGCTTTGCCAACCTGTGCGGCACCGGCGGCGCGCCGCTGTGCTCCATCAGCCGGGGGCAGGGGGACGACCGGGAGGCGGAACGGGTGATGGGCAACGCCTTCACCCTGCTGCTCCTGCTGGGGGCGGCGGCCACCGTGTTCTTCCTCGCCCTGAAGGGGCCCATCCTCTACCTGTTTGGGGCCAGCCCGGACACCTTCCCCTACGCCGACGGCTATATGACCATCTACCTGTGCGGCACCCTGTTCGTCATGGTCAGCCTGGGCATGAACCCCTTCATCAACGCCCAGGGCTTCGGGCGGACGGGGATGATGACGGTGTTGCTGGGGGCGGTGGTGAACATCGCGCTGGACCCGGTGCTGATCTTCGTGTTCCACATGGGGGTGCAGGGGGCCGCCCTGGCCACGGTGTTCTCCCAGGCGCTGTCCGCGGCGTGGGTGCTGCGGTTCCTCACGGGGAAAAAGGCCATCCTGCGCCTGCGGCGGGAGGACCTGCGGCTGGACCGGGCGCGGACGGGGCGGATCGTCTCCCTGGGGCTATCCGGCTTCTTTGTGAATATGACCAACAGCCTGGTGCAGGTGGTGTGCAACGCCACGCTGCAGTATTACGGCGGCGACGTGTACGTGGGGGCAATGGTCATCATCAACTCCATCCGGGAGGTGTTCAGTATGCCCATCCATGGGCTGACCAACGGCTCCCAGCCGGTGGCGGGGTACAATTACGGCGCGAAGCTGTACAGCCGGGTGCGGCAGTCCATCCGGTTCAGCGTGGGGGTGACGGTGGCCTATTCCGCCCTGTTCTGGCTGATCGCCATGGCCCTGCCCGGGCCGCTGATCCGCATTTTCAAGGACGATCCGGCCATCCTTGCCATAGGCGTGCCCGCCCTGCGGGTCTACTTCAGCCTGTTCCTCTTTATGTCCCTGCAGATTGCGGGGCAGGGGGTGTTCGTGGGGCTGGGCCGGTCGAAGCAGTCGGTGTTTTTCTCCCTGCTGCGCAAGGCCATCATCAACGCGCCGCTGACGGTGCTTTTGGCCGCGTGGATGGGGGCGGACGGGGTGTTTGTGGCGGAGGCCGTGTCCCAGCTGGTGGGCGGGCTGGCCTGCTTCACCACCATGTACCTGACGGTGTACCGCCCCCTGAGGCGTATGGCGGACGGGGAGGACGGCGGCTCAGGGGGGACGGGGCTTTCCTCTTGACTTTTACGGCGCATGGCAATACAATATAGAAACCAAAAATGGGGTAACCCAATGGAAAAGGATGGAGCGATATGGCACAGGACAAGAACAAACAGGTGAGCCAGATCACCGACATGGACGTGGACTTTGCCCAGTGGTACACCGACGTGTGCACCAAGGCGGAGCTCATCGGCTACGCAAAGACCAAGGGAATGTTTATCCTCCGCCCCTACGGCTACGCCATCTGGGAGAATATCCAGGCGTATCTGGACCGGCGCTTTAAGGAGACGGGCCATCAGAACGTCTCCATGCCCATGCTCATCCCGGAATCCCTGCTCCAGAAAGAGAAGGATCATGTGGAGGGCTTTGCCCCCGAGTGCGCCTGGGTGACCTACGGCGGCAGCGAGAAGCTGGACGAGCGGCTGTGCGTCCGGCCCACCTCCGAGACCCTGTTCTGCGACCACTGGGCGGATATTGTCCACTCCTGGCGGGACCTGCCCATGCTCTATAACCAGTGGTGCTCCGTGCTGCGCTGGGAAAAGACCACCCGGCCCTTCCTGCGCCACCGGGAATTCCTCTGGCAGGAGGGCCACACCCTCCACGCCACCGCCCAGGAGGCCATCGAGGAGACGGAGCGGATGCACCGCATCTACGCCGAGCTGTGCGAGGACGTGCTGGCCATGCCGGTGGTGATGGGCATGAAGACCGACAAGGAGAAGTTCGCCGGGGCGGAGCGCACCTACACCATCGAGTGCATGATGCACGACAAGAAGGCCCTCCAGAACGGCACCAGCCACTACTTTGGGGACGGGTTCGCCCGGGCCTTCGGCATCTCCTTCGCGGACAAGAACAACCAGCAGGTCACGCCCTTCGAGACCTCCTGGGGCATCACCACCCGCACCATCGGCGGCGTCATCATGACCCACGGCGACAACCGGGGCCTGGTGCTGCCCCCCAAGGTGGCCCCCGTCCAGATCATCGTCATCCCGGTGGCCCAGCACAAGGAGGGCGTCCTTTCGGCCAACGAGGCGGTCATGGAGAAGCTGAAGCAGGCGGGCTTCCGGGTGAAGATGGACGCCTCCGACAACTCCCCCGGCTGGAAGTTCGCCGAGTATGAGATGAAGGGCGTGCCCCTGCGGCTGGAGCTGGGGCCCAAGGACATGGAGAAGGGCCAGTGCGTGCTGGTCCGCCGGGACAGCGGGGAGAAATCCTTTGTGCCGCTGGAGGGCATCGAGGACACCGTGGCCAGGATGCTGGACGACATCCACGCGGGGCTGTACGCCAAGGCCAAGAAAAACCTGGAGGACAACACCTACCCCTGCGCCACCCTGGCGGAGGTCAAGGAGAAGATGGAGAGCCGGGGGGGCTTCGCCAAGACCATGTGGTGCGGCGACGAGGCCTGCGAGCTGCGGATGAAGGAGGAAGCGGGGGTGTCCTCCCGGTGCATCCCCTTCCAGCAGGAGAAGCTGGGCGACGTGTGCGCCTGCTGCGGCAAGCCGGCCAAGAAGATGGTCTACTGGGGCGTGGCATACTGAGAAGCCGGGCCGATGGCCCGGATTTGGGAACCTGAATACGTGAGAAACGGCATAGCCCGCGGGCTATGCCGTTTTTTTGCGCCCCTCACCGCGGGGGCGGGACCGCGGCGCCGGGGCCATACAGCGCCGGGGCCAGCCGGTCGATTTCCCGGAGGAAGGGGCTGGGGTCGGGCTGCCCGTGGCCCTGCCTGCACAGGCCGGCGATCTCAAGGTGGAGCGGGTTTTGCGGGTCGTACTGCGGGATGCGCAGCTTGTCCAGCACGTGGGCGGAGATGCTGGTGGGGTTCATATAGCCCTTCACGCACTGGGAGATGAGGGTGGTGCTCAGCACCCCGCACAGGTAGTAGGCCTCGGTTTCGTCGTCCGTGGCCACATACATGACCTTCTCGTTGGGCAGCAGCAGCTTTTTCCCCAAAAAGGGGTCTTCCACGGCGCCGACGACCGCGCAGATAAACTCGGACGCGATATACCGCCAGACCACCTTGTACCTTGAGAAGGTATAGTCCCCGATCCTCAGGATGGCGTGGAACTGCTTGCGCTGGATCTTCCGCTCCCAGCCCGCAAAGCCGCTGCGCCCGTCCAGGAATTCCCTGAACCGGGTGAGGTAGTCCAGCGTTTTGGGGGCGCAGGCGGCCAGCTGCTCCTGCGGGACCGGCCACATCCTGGTTTCCGCCGTGTGGGGGCACAGGAGGTAGGAGTCATAGCGGGTGTTCCACCGGCCCACGTTGCCGCCCTTCAGCATGGGGTAGATAAAGTCCGGCTCCAGCTCCGCCGTGACCGGGTCGGGCCGCCTCCTGGCCCGGTCCATGAGGTTGGAGACGCGCACGCCGCCGTCGGTTACGGCGTGGATCCGCAGCCGGTAGACGGCGTTGGCCCCCCCGGTAAATACGCCCGTCCTCGCCCGGTACCCGTTGGCGCCCAGGGCCTGCCCGAGGGCGGGCAGGGCGTCCCGATCGGCGGTCATCCACGGGGCGTCGGGCTGTCCGTCCACGGCGGGGACCGCGTACTGCTCCCGCACGGTGATGTGCTCCATGACCTCCCCCAGCCGGGAGTAGGGGCCGAAGGCGCGCCGGGGGGCGCCGGGCGCCTTTTCCCACAGCCCGTAGGGCACGGGGTAGGAGGTGGGCTCCCCCTTTTTCGCGAAGAATAGGGCGGTGGGGATGGACGCGCCGTCAAACACCCGCAGGGCGGACAGGTCGTCCACCCGCAGCGCCCGGACCGGCGTCCGGCCGCGGAGCAGGAACCGGCGGAAACCGGAGCCGTTCCGGGCGGATTTGAAGACGCCCTGCCGGATGACAAACCCCAGCACCCCGCCGTCCTTCAGCAGCCGGTCCATGGCGATGCAGGTGATGAGCACGGAGATATCCTCCTTGGAAAAGCTGCGCTCCCGCCCCGCCGCGTCGAAGAGCTGGTAGTCCCGCCACAGGTGCCGGGAGCTTTGCCGGTACTCCGCCGGCAGATACTCCCAGTTCACCCAGGGCGGGTTGCCCACCACAAGGTCCGACCGCGGGAGGGCGCGGACCAGGCCGGCGTCCCGCAGCAGGCTGCTGCGGACCGCGGCGGCAGGGCTGCCGTCGCCGCGAAATTCCGCGGGGCCCGGGGGCTGGGCGGCGGACGGCAGGCTGAGGAGGTCCGCGTTGTAGACGGGGATTGTGACGGCCTCCGCGCCGCCGAGCAGGTCCAGGATGGACAGGATGTAATTGGTTTTGGCGGTGAGCACCGCCAGGGGGTTGATGTCGATCCCCCGGACGGTGGACAGCAGCTCCGGCAGCGGGCAGCCGTCCCTGCGCTTGAGGGAGAGCGCCCGGACCAAAAAGGTGCCCGACCCGCAGGTGGGGTCGAGGATGGACAGCCCCCCAAGGCCGCCGGGGCCGGCGGCCTCCACGGCGCTGTGCAGCACCGCCTCGGCCAGCCAGTCGGGGGTGTAGTATTCGCCCAGCGCGTGGCGCAGCTCCTTGGGAATCAGGGCCTGGTAGGTCTGCTTGATGAAATCGTAGCTGCCCCGCGGCAGGAGCCGGGAGCCGGGAGAATGGTAGCGCCCCACCCCCGCGCCGATTTCATCCAGAATGGGACGGAACCCGCGGTCGAGCTCGAAAACGGGCCAGCAGTACCAGTCTTCCCGGCAGTAGTTCTCAATGCCGCACTGCCTCGCGAACTCCCCGAGGATGAGTTCCTCCTGGGAGAAGCCGCCCCCGTGGCGGACTTCCCGGAGAATGTCCGCCATGATGTATTTGACCAGCAGGCTGAAATAGGTCTGGACGGCGAAAAACAGCGTTTGCAGGGCGTCGGCGCTGGCCTCCGGGGCGGGGGCTGGGATGCCGTATGCGTGGAACAGCGTTTCCGTGTCCAATCTGCGGTTGCCGGAGAGGCCGGGGGAGAGGTCGCCATAGATGAACCGGAAGTCCTCCCGCCACCCTGCGGCAAGGCTGCGGGTCTGCTCCGACGGCGCGCCGAGGGCGGCGTAGATGTCCGCGATAACGGCGTTGGAATGGGTTCGGAAGGCGGATTTCCTGCGGCTCAAATCCGCGCAAAGCGTATACAAATCGATCATACAAAACCCTCCGCGCTTTGGGGGCCTGCATCCACGGTTTCGGGGGAGCCGCGTTTTCGACGGTGGATCCAGGCGCCGGTTACAGCCATCGTACAATAAACGCGGGGAAATTGCAAGGCGGGACGTTTGTTCAGGGCGCTCCCGTGCTGCTTTGGGCGGATAGGGCGGGGCGGGGGAATTTTCTGGCGTTTCTGAAAAACTTTTGTGGAAAATTGTCTATGCTATGGTTTTTTTGAGAGATAATGGTATAATGGGGGCAGACAGAGCCACAGACGGACGCCCCTGACCGGGCCTCCGAACAACATTTGCGGGGGAGGATTACCATGGGACGCTATATCGACAAAACGGAATCATATGAGCTGCTGGAGCTTTTGCGGCGGATTGACGACGGCGATGTGCCCACGCAGGAGGAATTGGAGGGCCTGAATGATATCTGGGGCGTAAACTTTTCCGGCTGTGACCTGACGGAGCTGCCAGAAAGCATCGGAATGCTCTCCCAGCTTACGACCTTGTTCGTCTATTTTAACGAACTGACCAGCCTGCCCGAGAGCATTGGGAAGCTGTCCCTGCTTACCCATCTGGACGTGTCCTACAATGAGCTGGAGTATCTGCCGGAGAGCGTTGGGAAGCTGTCCCTGCTCACGGACCTGGATGCATCCAATAATATCCTGAAGGATTTGCCCGGGGGGATAGCGGATCTTTCCCGGCTCACGACGCTGGATGTATCTGAGAATGAGCTGGATGCCCTGCCGGAGGGGATGGATCAGCTTTCCGCACTTTCCACTTTAAATATCTCAAATAATCGGTTTATAAGCCTGCCTGACGGCATCGGAAAGCTCCCCAGCCTGACAACATTGAGTATGTATTATAATGAACTCACAGACCTGCCTGAGAGCATCGGTGCGCTCACCGGGCTCGAATCGCTGGATATTTCCCATAATCCGCTGGAATGCCTGCCCGGGTCTGTCTGTGAGCTTACCGGTCTCACGGAGCTGGATATATCGTATAATCGGCTGAAGGGGCTGCCTGAGAATATGTTCGAGCTTCCCCGGCTCAGGAAACTGAACGTATCCCATAATGAACTCACGGGCCTGCCCGACGGCATCGAGAACCTTTTCCGGCTCAAGGAATTGGATATATCCTATAATAAACTGACGTCTTTGCCCAATGGCATTTTCGGACTTTCCCAGCTCACGGTGCTGAATGCGGGCGGCAACCGGCTGGCAAGCCTGCCCGGCAGTATCGGCAGGCTTGCCCAACTTAAGGGCCTGAGTATATTCAGGAATCGTCTGGTAGACCTGCCTGACAGCATCGGCGAGCTTTCCCAGCTTACAGACCTGAATCTATCCGACAATCCGCTGAAAACCCTTCCGGATAGTATTGGCAGGCTGTCCGGGCTTGAAGATCTGAGCATATGGGCGATTGGACTGCGGGAGATTCCGGAGTTTATACGAAACCTGGCGAAGCTGAGAAAACTGGATGTGGGATATAATCCGCTGAAAACGCTGCCGGAGTGGGTGGGGACCATGCCGGAGCTTGAAACCCTGGACCTCTCCCATCTCCAGCTGACGCAGCTCCCCCGCTCCCTCCTGAACCTGAATATGCCGTTCTGGGCAGATGGAAGGACGTGGTACCGGAAGAATAACGGCGAGGGCATCAACCTGATGGACACGACGCTGTCCCTCCAGCCTGTCAGCCTGTTCGACCAGTCCCGGGATCAATCCCCCGATTTCCGGGAGTCCCGGAAGCTGATCGAGGACTATTTCGATACCCCGAAGGTGCCCATCCGGGAGGCGAAGGTGATTTTCCTGGGGGACGGGAAGGTGGGCAAGACCTATACGATCCAGCGCCTGCTTCACGACTGCCGCCAGGGGGCTTACCCCACAAAGGAGACCCACGGCATCCTGATCGAGGACCTGTACACGGAAAAGGATGGGGAATCCTACAAGATACGGATCTGGGACTTTGGCGGCCAGGACATCATGCATGAGATGCACCGCTGCTTCCTGACGGATCGGACCTGCTACGTTGTCATGGTGGACACCCGGACGGACAAGCAGACCGGGCGGGCCAGGTACTGGCTGCGCACGGTTCAGAGCATCGCGCCGGGGGCCCCTGTGCTGCTGCTGGTCAATGAGATCAGCGGGGGAAAGAACCGGGATCTGGATTACACCGGGCTGATGCAGGAATTTCCGAACCTGGCGGGGGTGGAGTTCTGCTCCGCCATGGACGCCGACGACGGGGAGTTCCGCCGGAAGGTGGCACAGGCGATTTTCAGACAGGCCCTCGACCTGGACAGCTGCAAAATGGAGCTTCCAAAAAGCTGGGAGATGGTCCGGCAGAACCTGCTGAGCCTGCACGACGGCGCGGACCCGGAACGGGATGAGGTGTACTACATCGACCGGAAGACCTTCCACGACCTGTGCGACCAGTATGACGTCCCCGCGGACGACGGCCTCCGGGCGTGGCTGCTGACGTGGTTCAACGACCTGGGCGTCTGCTTCAGCTACCACCGGGGCGAGGATGGACAGGAGCAGTCCGAGGATTACAAGATCCTTGACCCCATGTGGCTGACCAGCGCCGTGTATAAAATCATCTGGGAGAAGGAGCAGACGAATGATGGGCTGATCTCACTGGGTGAGATCTACCGGATCCTGGAGAAGCCGGGCAGCGATGCCATGAAGAAGGACGGGATCCCCTGCCTGGAAAACGTGTCCTACAACCAGAAGGAGTGCGGCTATGTGCTGGACATCATGCGGATGTTCCGTATCTCCTACCCGGCAGACGAGCGCACGGAGTTTATGCCCACCCTCTGCAAGCCGGACTCCAAGCTTGACCCCGTGCCGCGCAGCTGGGTGCAGCACGCCGCGTACCGGTTCCGGTACACCTTTTTGCCGGAAAATGTGCTGCACCGGCTGATGATCTACTGCTTTGCCAACCTGCGGCCCGGCAGGCGGTGGCGCAAGGGCTTCTGGCTGGAGTGCGAGGCCCAGGGGCTCAGCGCGGTGATCCGCGACAGCGAGGCAAACGAACTGTGGGTGGAAGTTTACGCCCAGAAGCAGGAGTTTGAGGCATGGATCTGGCTCCAGCCCCTCTGCCGGCAGATCGCGGAGATCAACAATACCCTGTCCCTGAAGGCGGAGGTGTCCGTGCTCGCCGCTAATGACCACGAGGAAAAATGGTTTTTGCTGGACAGCGTCTGGTATTGGAGAAAGCAAGGGGCCCAGAGCCTCCAGGGGGACAGGAGCCTGTTCCCGATCCAGCCGCTCATGAACCTGATTTACGGGAAATACTACCCGGGGGTGGAAAAGTCGCTGATGACGGAGCGGGAGGGACGCCAGCCGCCGCTGCCGATGGAGATGCTCCCGGAGAATGTGACGGCGAGGCTCACCGACCTGACCGGGCTGGACCTGAGCAGGCCCTTTGAGGACCAGCCCATAGAGAGGCTGATCGCGGGGGTGGAGCGCAACAACAGCCTGCGGGAAAAGGAACTGGAGCTCCTTCAGCGCGGCGCCGCCGCGATCAGGGAAAATACGCTGGCCCTCCAGGAGAATTCCCTGACAATCCGGCAGTCGAACGAGCTTTTGGAGGCGGTGCGGGACGGCAGGGTTACCCTCCCGCAGGAGGTGATAACGGCGCTGGCCGAGGCGTTCCGGCAGAACGACAGCGCGGCTTTGCAGGACGCCGGGGAAAAAATGAAGCGGCATCCGGTCAAGGATGGGATAAGGGTGCTCCGGGAGCTTCTGGGGGACGCGGCGAACTTTGCCACGGTTGTGCCTGTCGTCGTTCAGATGGGGAAAACCTGGGGGCCGGTCCTGGCAGAGCTGGTGCGGCCGGTGCTGCCCATCTGACCGGACGCGCAAAAGCGCGCAGGCGGCGCCCGGGAGATTGCCTGTGCCGGAAGGCTGCGGCGGTTTTCCCTCCGTTTCTCTTGACTTTCCCCAAATGGTCTGCTATGATGTAATTATCAAAATGATGTTTGGGGTTTTTATGTATGAGCTTTAAAATCATTGTTGACAGCTGCTGTGATCTCAGCCCCGAGGTGCTGTCCACCGGGGTGTACCGGAGCATCCCCCTGACCATCCATGTGGGGGACAGCGAGTTCCGGGACGACGAGACGCTGAACACCGAACAGCTGGTGGACGCCATGGCCATGTGCCAGGAGGCGTCCCATACCGCCTGCCCCGCCCCGGCGGAGTACCTTTCAGCCTACGAGGCGGCGGAGGGGGACATCTACGTGGTCACCCTGTCCGCCCTGCTGTCCGGCTCCCACAACAGCGCGTGGCAGGCCGCCCAGATCTTCCGGGAGGAACACCCAGACCGAAATATCCACGTATTTAACTCCTGCTCCGCCTCCGCCGGAGAGACCCACATCGCCCTGGCCCTGTCCAAGCTGGCGGGTTCGGGGATGCCCTTTGACGAGGTGGTGGCGGAGATGGACCGGCGCATCGCCCGGATGAATACCCTGTTCGTGTTGGAAAACCTGGACGTGCTGCGCAAGGCCGGGCGGCTCACCCGGGTGCAGTCCCTGGTTACCGGGGCGCTGCGGGTGAAGCTGGTGATGGGCTCCACCCCCCAGGGGGAGATCATGCGCCACGGGCAGGCCCTGTCCATCAAGCAGGCGCTGAACAAGCTGTGCGCCATCATGTCGGCGGACGAGCGCCACCGGGGGCAGCTGCTGTGCATCTCCCACTGCCTGTGCCGGGAGCGGGCGGAGTACCTGCGGGCGCTGGCCTTCAAGACCTGCGACTTCGCCGACGTGCGTATTGAGGAGACCAGGGGGATCAGCTCCTTCTACGCCAACTCCGGGGGCATTGTGGCGGCGTACTGAGCCATACAACTCAAACAGGGGGCCGCGGCAATCCAAGCCGCGGCCCCCTTTCTTTCGCAAGTCTTAAAAAACTCGCCCTTCCCACGGCGGGCTGGGTATGTTATAATTGTCTCATCTTTTGGCAAACTAAGGCAGACGGGCCCCGCCCGTCCGACACAGAAAGCTGGGATCAATTTGAAGCAATACGACGCGCTGATCGTGGGCGCGGGCTACGCCGGGGCGGTGACCGCCCGGCGGCTGGCAGAGGACGGCGGCAAGCGGGTGCTGGTGCTGGAACGCCGGGAACACGTGGGCGGCAACGCCTATGATACACCGGACGAGGAGGATATTGTCATCCACGTTTACGGCCCCCACATCTTCCACACCAATGACAAGCGGGTGTACGACTACCTCTCCCGGTTCACGAAGTGGCGGGACTACCAGCACACCGTGGTGGCCGATATCCCGGACGGCAGGGGCGGGCGGACGCGTTTCCCCGTCCCCTTCAACCTGGACTCTCTGGAGATCGCCTTCGGCCCCCAGGAGGGCAAACGGCTGGGGGATAAGCTCATCGCCGCCTACGGCGCCGAGAAGAAGGTCACTATCCTGGAGCTGCGGCACAACCCGGATCCCGAGATCGCCGCCATCGCGGACTATGTGTATGAGCACGTGTTTGTCCACTACACCATGAAGCAGTGGGGCCAGACCCCGGAGGAGATCGACCCCAACACCACCGCCCGGGTGCCGGTGTTCCTGTCCCGGGATCCCCGGTACTTCCAGGACGCCTATCAGGGGATGCCGCTGGAGGGCTACACCCCCATGTTCGAGCGGATGCTGGATCACCCCAACATCACCGTGGAGCTGGGCGTGGACGCGCTGAAACGCCTGGAGCTGGCGGACGGCGTGATCAAGCTGGACGGCGAAATCTTTGACGGCCCCGTGATCTACACCGGCCAGGCCGACGAGCTGTTCGGCTTCCGGTTTGGGCCCCTGCCCTACCGCACCCTGGACTTTCAGTTTGAGATCCATGGGCGGATGGACGGCAATGACGAGGACGAGTATTTTTACCAGAGCCACGGCACCGTGAACTATACCGTGGATGAGGATTTTACCCGTATCACCGAGTTCAAGCACCTCACCGGGCAGAAGACCCGGTGGGAAACCGCCATTATGAAGGAGTATTCCCGGGCCTACACCGGGGCGGAGGGAGAGATCCCTTACTACGCCATCATCAACCCGGACAACAACGCCCTGTACGCCAAGTACGCCGATCTGGCCGCCCAATACCCAAATCTGCGCCTGCTGGGCCGTCTGGCGGAGTACAAATACTACAACATGGACGCCATCGCGGCCCGGGCCCTGGCCCTCGCCGATGAGCTGCTCTGAGTGGGAGAGATAGAAATGGATAAATTGATCACCTTCGCCGTCCCCTGCTACAACTCGGCAGCCTACATGGACCACTGTATTGAGACCCTGCTGTGTGCCGGGGAGGACGCGGAGATCATCCTGGTGGACGACGGCTCCACCAAGGACGACACCCCCGCCAAGTGCGACGAATGGGCGGCAAAGCACCCCGATATCATCCGGGCCATCCACCAGGAGAACGGCGGCCACGGCGAGGGTGTCAACCAGGGCATCCGCAACGCCCGGGGGCTCTACTACAAGGTGGTGGACTCGGACGACTGGCTGGACACCGACGCCCTGGGGCAGGTGATGGCCAAGCTGCGGGAGTTCGCCGCCATGCCCGCCCCGGTAGATCTGCTCATCGCCAACTACGTCTATGAGCACGTGGAGGACAACACCCGGAAGGTGATGGGCTACAAAAACGTGTTCCCCCTGAACCAGATCTTCACCTGGGAGTCCATCCGCCACTTCCGCGCCTCCCAATACCTGCTGATGCACTCGGTGATCTACCGCACCCAGCTGCTGCGGGACTGCGGGCTGGAGCTGCCCCGCCACACCTTCTACGTGGACAATATCTTCGTCTACCAGCCCCTGCCCTACGTCAAAACGCTGTATTACATGGACGTGGACCTGTACCGCTACTTCATCGGCCGGGCGGATCAGAGCGTCAACGAGGCAGTGATGGCCGGGCGCATCGACCAGCAGGTGCGGGTCACCAAGCAGATGATCGCCGCCCACGACGTGATGGCCGTCAAGGCCACCCAGCCCCGGCTGGGCCGGTATATGCTCAACTACCTGTCCATGATGATGTCCATCTCGTCCATCTTCTCGGTCATCGCCAACACACCCCAGTCCCTGGGCCTGCGCACCGAGCTGTGGGAGTACCTGCGGCAGAAGGACGCCGCCCTCTACCGCCGCTGCCGCTACAAGGCCACCAACGTGGGCACCAACATCCCGGGCTACCAAGGGCGGAAGCTGTCTGTGGGGCTGTACCGCCTGGCCCGTAAAATATATAAATTCAATTAATTTAATCAAAAAGGAGAAATGAAGCAATGTCCGTACAGACCATTACAAAAGAAAACTTTGAAGAGGTCGTTGTCCGGTCCGACAAGCCCGTGCTGGTGGACTTCTGGGCCGAGTGGTGCGGCCCCTGCCGCATGGTGTCCCCCCTGGTGGACGAGATCGCGGAAGAGCGGGACGACGTCGTGGTGGGCAAGGTGAACGTGGACGAGCAGGGGGAGCTGGCCATGCGCTTCGGCGTGATGAACATCCCCACCCTGCTGGTGTTCAAGGGCGGCGAGATCGTCAACAAGGCGGTGGGCGCCCGGCCCAAGGCGGAGCTGCTGAAGCTGCTGGACTAAAAGAAGGGCTTCCCCCGTTGGGGGACGCCGCAGACTGTCGATAAAGTGCAAAACGCTGCGCCCTCCCCCTATGGGGGAGGGCTTTTTTGTATGCCGTCCAGTTCCGCGCCCCCGCTCAGGAAGGCCGCCCCCCATCCCCCGTTTTTATTCCAGGGCTTGCAATACCCGGAGAAATATGCTATAATATTGATAAGCGCTGTGTGAAACACGGCGG
>CATLEJ010000042.1 GCA_949916125.1 uncultured Oscillospiraceae bacterium | reverse complement strand
AGTGAGGGCGGCAAGCAGGGCCAGAACCACAAACGCCGCTACCGTCCCCACCACCGCCGCAAGCCCGGCGGGGGAGGGCAGGGCCCGCAGTCATAAGAGGAAGGCCCCCGGCAAAGCCGGGGGCCTTTGCGGATTTTTCCCGGAAAATGCAACCATTCCGCCCCTCCCGGGGTTTTATAAGTGACAGGCAGACATCCGCGCCACGGCCGGGGCGCGGCTCTGGAAAGGAGGCAGGCCCATGGCACTGACCGAGGAACAGCGCACCCGGATCGTCAACCGCTGGGGGGACATGGTGTACAGGCTTGCCCTGGCCCGCACCGCCAGCGTCCCCGACGCGGAGGACGTATTCCAGGAGGTTTTCCTGCGCTATTTCCGCCACGAGGACAAGTTCCACAACGATGAGTACCGCAAGGCATGGCTCATCCGGTGCACCGTGAACCGGTGCAAGAGCATCCTGTCCTCCCCGTGGCGCAGGCGCACCGTGCCCCTGGAGACCGCCGAGGAGGTGGGGGTGGAGGACGACTACCGCGAGGTGTACAGCGCGGTGCTCTCCCTGCCCGCCAGGTACCGGGCCGTCATCCACCTGCACTATTTTGAGGGCCTGTCGGTGGCCGAAATGGCCCAGACGCTCCAACTGCCGGAGGGCACCGTCAAATCCCAGCTCAGCCGGGGCCGGGCCCTCCTGCGGGATATGCTTGAGGAGGTGGCGCTATGAATCGCTACAAAAAGGCAAACGAGGGCATCCATGCCCCGGAAGACGTAAAGGAAAAGGCCGTCCGGCCCCAGGGCAGGCGGGGCGGCTACACCCGCTGGGCCGGGGCGGTGGCGGCCCTGCTGGCGGTGGTGCTGATTGGGGGGATCGCCATGTATTCCGGAAAACAACCCACGGCGGACCAGCCCGCCCCGCTCTCCGAGAACGGCCCCGGGCCGCAGGCGCGCGGCGTGGGCGTCCCCGCCGAGGCCACCGCCCTGTCGGCGGCCCAGTACCCGGAGATCCATCCCTACCCCCGTCAGGATGACTATTTCGGCAGCTACGATTACAGCGATAAGGATTATGAGAAGTACGACGCCGCCTATGACGCCTGGCGGGCGGATATGGAGGCCCTGCGCACCGGCACGGACTACACCGGGCTGATGGACGAGTTCCTGTCCCGCTCCTCCACCCAGTTCCTCGCCGGGGCCGGGGAGGACAACCGGGTCTACTCCCCGCTGAACGTCTACCTGGCCCTGTCCATGCTGGCGGAGACCGCCGGGGACAACTCCCGGGCACAGATTTTGAACCTGCTGCAGGTGGACTCCATCGAGGCCCTGCGGGAGCGGGCCAACGCCCTGTGGCGGGACAACTACCGGGACGACGGCACCGTCACCGCCATCCTGGGCAACTCGCTGTGGCTGCGGGACGACTTCACCTACAGCAAAAAGACCCTGGACACCCTGGCAAAGAACTACTATGCCTCCGCCTTCTCCGGCAAGATGGGCACGGAGGAGTACAATCAGGCCCTGCGGGACTGGCTCAACGAGCAGACCCACGGCCTGCTGGCGGAGCAGGCCCAGGGGCTGGAGATGCCGGCGGACACGGCGCTGGCCCTGGCCTCCACCCTCTACTTCAAGGCCGCCTGGGACGGCGAGTTCGACCCGGGGAACACCGAGACGGACCGATTCCACGCTCTGTCCGGCGATGTGGACGCGGACTTCATGCACAAGACCATTGAAACGGGCACCTATTACTGGGGCGAGCATTTCTCCGCCGTGGAGCTCCGGTTCCAGGAGGGCAGATCCATGTGGCTGATCCTGCCCGACGAGGGGTATGCCGTGGACAAACTGCTGGAGAGCGGCGAGGCCATGGACTTCCTGCTCCACGACAAGCATGGCCGGTGGGACGAGAAGACCCAGGAAACCGTGGGCGCGTGGCCCGGCCAGAAGCGGCTCAAGATCAACCTGTCCATGCCCAAATTCGACGTGTCCTCCGATCTGGATCTCATCGCGGGCCTGAAGGCGCTGGGCGTCACCGACGTGTTTGACCCGGCTGTGTCCAACTTCGGCCCCTTGGAGGCCTCTACCGGCGACCCGCAGTATATCTCCCAGGCCAAGCACGCCGCCCGGGTGAAGGTGGACGAGGAGGGCTGCGAGGCGGCGGCCTACACCGTCATGATCATGACGTGCGGCGCGGCCCCCCCTCCGGACGAGGAGGTGGATTTCACCCTGGACCGGCCCTTCCTGTTCGCCGTCACCGGGGATTCTGGCCTGCCCCTGTTCACCGGGGTAGTGAATCAGCCGTAGCGCGACGATAGACGCGCAGGGGAGCTTGGAACGGAGCGAAGGCAAAAGCCCAAGGCCCACGTAGTGGGACTGGGTTTTGCCTGAGCCGCAGCGAAAGCGACCCGGCCGCGCGTCCAATCGGAGCGTGATCATGTTATATAGAAAACCCTCCCTGCATCGTCAGGGAGGGTTTTGCTTTACCCGTTATGCCTCACGGGAGGGCCTGCCTTTTTTGGTTGGAAAAAAGAGAGGACAGGCGGGGCAAAACGCGGTATACTGTCCTTGCTGTACAGCAAACGCAAAGGAGCGAGGCAATATGGAATGGATTGACAGGCTCAATCGGGCCATGGATTACGTGGAACGCCATCTGGAGGAGCCGGACTGGCAGGAGGCGGCGGGCATCGCCTGCTGTTCCCCCTACCACTTCCAGCGGATGTTTGCCCTGCTGGCGGGGGTGTCCCTGTCGGAGTACGTCCGCCGCCGGAGGATGTCCAGGGCGGCGGCGGACTTGCAGAGCGGGGAGCGGATTTTGGACGTGGCGCTGAAATACGGCTACAGCTCGCCCACCGCCTTCAACCGGGCCTTCCAGGCCGTCCACGGCCTGCCCCCGTCCCAGGCCAAAAAGCCGGGGGTGAGACTGAAAAGCTATCCGCCCCTGCGCTTCGCCATCACGGTACAAGGAGTGGAAGAAATGGAGTATCGCATTGAAACGAGGGACGCCTTCCGCATTGTGGGGGTCTCCGCGCCCCTGAGCCAGGACATGGAGGAAAACTTCCGGAACGTGCCCCAGCTGTGGGGCCGGGCGGCGGCGGACGGCACCATCCCCCGGCTGGCCGCGCTGATGGACGGCGAGCCCCGCGGCCTGCTGGGCGTGTGCGGCGGAAAGGACAATTCCCGGTATTTTATCGCGGCGGCGTCCTCCGCCCCGGCGGCGGACGGGCTGGAGGAATACACCGTCCCCGCCCTCACCTGGGCGGTGTTCCCCGGCGGCGGGGACAGCGCTGAGGCCGTCCAGCGGCTCCAGCGGCGGGTGGTCACGGAATGGCTGCCCACTTCCGGCTATGAGTACGCCGAGGGGCCGGACGTGGAGGTCTATCTGAACCCGGAGTGTACCAGATTTGAGGTGTGGATCCCGGTGGTCAAGGCAAAGCAGTAAAATAAGATCCCCTCTCCAGCTGGAGAGGGGATCTTGTTTATGGGGTTATTCGCCCAGCACCTTGGCGCAGCGGCCGCACAGCTCGGCGTGATGGCCGGGCGTGCCGATCAACGCATCGTGGTTCCAGCACCGGGGGCACTTGGGGGCGTCGGACAGCTTCACGGAAGCGGCCACGGCCCCGCCCTGCTCCACCGCCACCTTGGACACGATGAACAGGGTGGCCAAGTCAGCCTCGTTGAAGCCAAACAGGAACGCGCCCTTCTCTCGGGCGGCGAAGGTTTCCGCGTCCAGCGTCAGGGTAACCTCCGCGTCCTGGTTCTTCTTGACCTGATCCTTGGCATCCTCCAGGGCCTTGAGCACTACGTCACGCACACCCAGCAGATCCTCCCAGCGCTTGGCCTCGTCCTCGCTCAGCACCAGCTTGGGGTCGTAGTCCGGGATGTCGTTGAACAGCACGCACTCGGGATCGTCCCCGGCCCGGTGAGGCATAGCCGTCCAGATCTCCTGGCTGGTGAAGGCCAGAATGGGGGCGATCATCCGCGTCATGCCGTCCAGGATGAGGAACAGGGCGGACTGGGCGGAGGCCCGGCCTGCGTCGTCCCCGCAGTACAGCCGGTCCTTGATGATGTCCAGGTAGAAGTTGGACATCTCCACCACGCAGAAGTTGTAGATGGCCCGGTAGACGGTGTGGAACTCGTAGGCGTCGTACCCGGCCCGCACGTCCTTCACCAGATCGTTGAAGGCCGCCACCGCCCACCTGTCCAGATCCAGCATATCCTTGACCGCCACGGCCCGGTTGGGGTCGAAGCCGTCCAGGTTGCCCAGCATATACCGGGCGGTGTTGCGGATCTTCAGGTACGCCTGGGACAGCTGCTTCATCAGCTCCGGGGAGATGCGCATATCCTGGGTGTAGTCCGCCGAGGACGCCCACAGGCGCAGCATATCCGCGCCGTAGTCCTTGATGACCTCCTCGGGGGGCATGGCGTTGCCCAGGGACTTGTGCATGGCCTTGCCCTCGCCGTCCACCGTCCAGCCGTGGGTGATGATCTGCTTGTAGGGAGCCACGCCGTTGCAGGCGATGGAGGTGAGCATGGAGGACTGGAACCACCCGCGGTACTGGTCGCCGCCCTCCAGGTACACGTCGGCGGGGTAGTGGAGGTTGGGCCGCTGATCCGCCACGGCGGCCCAGGTGGAGCCGGAGTCGAACCACACGTCCATGATGTCGTTCTCCTTGGAGAACCCGGCCGCGCCGCACTTGGGGCACTTAAATCCGGCGGGGACAAGCTCCCCGGCGGTCTTTTCAAACCAGATGTTGGAGCCGTGCTCCCGGAACAGCTCCGCCACGTGGGCGATGGTGTCCGGGGTGACGATGGCCTCGCCGCAGCAGTCGCAGTAGAACACCGGGATGGGCACGCCCCACACCCGCTGCCGGGAGATGCACCAGTCATTGCGCTCGGTGATCATGGACACCATGCGGTCCTTGCCCCAGGCGGGGTGCCACTGGATGCCGTCGCAGGCTTTCACCGCCTGGTCCTTGATGGCGTCCACGGAGCAGAACCACTGCTCGGTGGCCCGGTAGATGATAGGGTTCTTGCACCGCCAGCAGTGGGGGTAGGAGTGGGTGATGCGCTCCTTGGCCAGCAGGAAGCCCTCCGCCTCCAGGTCGGCCACCACCATGTCATTGCCCTTGGCGTAGAACTGGCCGTTGTAGCGGGCGTCGGTCATGACGCCCTTGGCGTTCACCGGCACGGGCACGCCGATGTGGGTCAGCCCCGCGTCGTCGTACCGCTTGCACACGTCGAAGTCCTCCGCGCCGAAGCCGGGGGCGGTGTGGACGCAGCCGGTGCCCGCATCCAGCGTCACGTGGTCGCCGTTGAGGATCACGCTGTCCTGATCCAGCAGGGGGTGCTTTGCCACCATCAGCTCAAAGTCGGAGCCCTTCAGGGTGGCAAGCACCGTGCAGGCGGCAAAGTCGATGCCCGCCTGTTTGCACACGCCCTCGGCCAGATCCTTTGCCATGATATAGACCTCGCCGTTGGGGGCCTGGAGCAGCACGTAGTCAAAGCTGGCGTTCATGGAGATGGCGGTGTTGCCCGGGATCGTCCAGGGGGTGGTGGTCCAGATCACAAAGTACAGCTTGCTGAGGTCGCAGTACTGCCCCAGCTTGCCCTTGTCGTCCTTCACCGGGAACTTGACGAAAATGGTGGTGCAGGGGTCGTCCTGGTAGTCGATCTCCGCCTCCGCCAGGGCGGTCTGGTCGTGGGGGCACCAGTAGACGGACTTCATGCCCTTGTAGATCAGGCCCTTCTCCGCCATCTTGCCGAAGACCTCGATCTGCTTGGCCTCGAACTCGGGCAGCAGGGTGATATAGGGGTTGTCCCACTCGCCCAGCACGCCTAAACGCTGGAACTGCCCGGTCATCTTGCCGATATACTGGGTGGCGAACTGGCGGCACTTGTCCCGGAAGGCCGCCACGGACATCTCCTCCCGCTTGACGCTCTTGTCCTTGAGGACGGCGGTCTCGATGGGCAGGCCGTGGGTGTCCCAGCCGGGGACGTAGGGGGCGCAGAAGCCCGTCATGTTCTTGTACTTGACGATGATATCCTTCAGGATCTTGTTCATGGCGGTGCCGATGTGGATGTTGCCGTTGGCGTACGGGGGGCCGTCGTGGAGGACGAAGCGGGGCTTGCCGTCGTTTTTCTCCATCAGCTTTTTGTAGGTGATCCTGGCCCACTCGCCGTTGAGCAGCTCCGGCTCCCGGCGGGGCAGGCCCGCCCGCATGGGGAAGTCGGTCTTGGGAAGGTGGACGGTTTTGTTGTAGTCCATATTGGGATTCCTCCTAAATATAATAGTCGCAGATATGTGCAGGCACGCCCTTGAGCCTTCCCCCTAAAAGGGGGAAGGCTGGGGGCGGGGGTACGTTCTATTTGCGGGTATCGCTCCGGCCCAGCAGATAATCGGTGGTGACGTCATAATAATCCGCCATTCTCACAATCACGCAGGCCGTTGGTTCGCGTTTTCCCTGCTCATAATTACAATACGCACTCATGCTAATGTCCAGCGCAACGGCCACTTGTTCCTGCCGAAGGTTCTTTTCTTTTCGGAGCTCCTTCAATCTTTCTGATAATTTCATAATAACCCCCTTGACAAACCCCGATAGAATTATTATAATTGAAGTAGTTTAAATGAAATAATTTGTGAAGGGATTTGACTAACCATGCAGGATATCCTTGAAATGCTGATGCAGGAGATAGAGCGGGGCGCCTTCCCCTATTTTTTCGCGCAGGGGGAGTACCGCCGGAACCAGCATACCGCACTGGAGCATTTCCAGTGGTTGGAGGAGCATTTGAGCGAGGAAGAAAGGGCCCATTTGGAACAGGCCAAGGCGGCGGACGTGTCGATGGAAACCTTGGAGCGGGAAGCCATCATGCGCACCGCCCTGGCCGTCGGCATCCGCCTTGCCCTCCCGTCCTAAAACAAAGCGCCCCTGCCCCCAAACGGAGACAAAGGCGCAAACCTCTGCGGTACCACTCCCGTTCCGTACCAACGTACGGCACTCGTGCGCGCTGTAACGGGCACACCCGGCGGAGCCTACTACTGCACGGAACGCGCAGATTCGGTCCGCGGCTCACAGGGGATCTTCGCCGGGGCCGCCCCGCCGCCCTCGCACCGTGCGGGCGGCTCTCTGGGAGGAGGTTTGCCGGTTACTCGTCCTGCTCACAGCCTTATGAGATAGCGCCCGCCCTGTGGAGCGGACGCTATTATATTATAGGCGAAACGCGGATTTGTCAACCGTCAATTTGGCGAAATCAGCGCCAGCGCCGTGCGGATGATGTCTTTGCGCCCCCGGTGGCTGGTCATCTGGGGCAGGTCGAAGCCGGGGCGGCGGTTCCCCTCCACGAACACGGGGCCGTCCGGCGTCACCGCCACGTCCCAGCCCACCACGTGGATGTTGGGGTTCACATGGGCCGCCTCCAGGCAGATGCGGCGCACCTCATCCCACATGGGCAGGGGCCGCCCGTCGAAGTGGACGCCGGTGACGGGGTGGTCGGCGAACTCCACCCCCTCCTTGTTGATTGCCGCCCCCCGCAGCAGGCCGGTCTCCGTGTCCACGTGGACGCCCATGCCGCCGGCGTGGAAGTTGTCCACGTCCGCGCCCGCGCCCACCCGCAGCCCGGCGTACAGGATGACGGCCTTTTCCCCGGCGCAGGCCGTCATCACCCGGATGGTGTTCACGCTGTTGGGGCAAAGCGCCGCCATATCCGGGTGCTGGACAATGACCTCCTCCAGGAACAGGCGGCCGTCCAGCAGCTCCTGGTGGAAGGCCGCCGGGTCCGTGATCTCCGCCGTGTTCTGTTTAAACACGCCGTGCCCGCCCAGGCCGTCCACCGGCTTGACCACCACCTGGGGCTTGTCCCGGAGGAATTCCTCCATGGCCTCCAGGCTGCCCTCCTCGGGCACGAAGAACGTCCGCCCCGCATAGGGCGCGAAGTTCTTCAGGAAGTTGGGCTTCACGGTGAAAAAGGTCTTGTACTGGCTGGGGCTCACCCGTTCATAGAACACGTCGGTGTCCTTGATGGTGACGTACTCCCGCCGCTCCGCCGGGCTCAGGTTCCAAAAGCGGTAGTTGACGTAATCGCTGAGGCCGCAGCCGTACTTCGCCATACAGCCCACAAACAGGGCCGCCAGCGCCGCGGGGCTTCGCCCGTCCCTGGCCCCGGCTTTTTTCAGCTCGTTCCAGAACCGGCCGTAGTTGGCCCCCTTCGCATATTCCAAAAAAGGCATCTGCTCTCATCCTCTCCGGGGCCGTCCCCCAGTGTCTGTCCTCGCCGTCCGTCAGAGATAGGGGCACTCCCTGGGCAGCACGTTGCAGAACGCCAGCGACAGGTAGGACACGTCGGCGCTGTCGCTGCGGGAGGTGATGGCCACCGGGATTTTCGCCCCCACGATGACGCCGCAGGTGCGGGCGTGGGCGTGCATCTGCCAGCACTTCACGATCAGGTTGCCCGCCAGCAGGGAGGGGGCCACAATGCCGTCGAAGTCGCCGCACAGGGGGTTGTCGTAGCCCTTCAGCCGGGCGGCCTCCTTGGACAGGATCAGGTCGTAGGCGATGGGCCCCACCAGGTTGCAGTCGGCAATGGCGTGGCGCTGGTGCTCCTTCACCAGGTCCCGGGCCTCGATGGTGTCGTTCATGTGGAAACTGGGCTGCTCCACCAGGGCCAGCAGGGCCAGGTTGGGCTTTTCGTCCTCCACATAGCGCAGGGTGTCGGTCATGTTGCGGATGATGTCCTTTTTCTGGGACAGGGTGGGCCGCACGGTGACGGTCACGTCCCCGATGGCGATGAGCTTGGGGTACTCCGGCATACTCACCAGGTCGATGTGGGTGATGAGCCGTTTGGTGCGCAGGCCGTTCTTTTTGTCCAGCAGGGGCAGGAGGAACTCCCTCGTCTGGGTGCTGCCCCGCATGAGCACGTCGCCCTCCCCCTGGTTGATGAGGTCGATGGCCCGCTGGGTCAGGTTGTCCCCCGGCTGTGTCTCCACCAGCTCATAGCCGCGGCCCTTCAGCCCCAGCCGGTCCAGCATCGGCTCCACCTTGGCCCGCTCCCCCACTAAAATGGGGTGGGCAAAGCCCTCGGCCTCCGCCTGGAACGCGCCCAGCAGGATATTCTCCGCGTCCGCGCCGGCGATGACCACCCGGTTGCGCCGCCCGGTGCTCTTTGCCTTTTCCACAATCTGCTCAAAGTTCTGCACAGCCATGATCCGTCTCCCCTTTCCGCAAATTAGAACCTGTATTCACAGCTGAAACCACCGAATGGCCGAGGGATTTTCCCGTCAGGCAAGGCAAATTTTCGCAGGAATAATTGTGTTTATTTCAAGAAAATTTAACGCAGCATGGCGGGAAAAGACCCGGTCAGGCGGTGGATTGAGGTTGTGAATACAGGTTCTTAGGGCATAGCCCAAATTTTTCTGAGGATATCATACCACGTTTCCCCGCCGTACACAAGGACAAATCACGCTTTTTCCCGCTTTTTTGCCAGAAATGCGTGCCAGCCGTTCCGCTTCAGGTGCTTTGCAGGCACAAAGCCGTTTGCCTCCAGCGCGGAGGCCACCTCGTCCTGCCGCCCCTCGATGATCCCGGAGGTGAGGAACACCCCGTCCGCCGTCATCAGCTCCCCCGCCGCCCCGGACAGGGGGATGATCACGTCGGCCACGATGTTGGCCAGCACCACCCGGTTCTGTCCCAGGCCCAGCCGCGCCGCCAGCTTTTTGTCGCGGAGCACGTCCCCGGCAAACACGCTGAGCCGGCCGGGCCCGATGCCGTTGAGGGCGGCGTTCTCAAAGGCCACGTCCGCCGCCTTGGGGTCGATGTCCACCCCTGCTGCCGCCGACGCCCCCAGTGAGAGCGCCGCGATGGCCAGGATGCCCGAGCCGCAGCCCAGATCCAGCACCCGGTCGCCGGGGCGCAGCTCCTCCTCCAGCAGCTCCAGGCACAGCTGGGTGGTGGGGTGGGCCCCGGTGCCGAAGGTGAGGCCGGGGTTGAGGTACAGCGGGGTGCGCCCCTCCGGCACGGGCTGGCCCCGCATCCAGTCGGGGACGATGTAGATCCGCCTGCCCACGGGGATGGGCTGATAGTACTTCTGCCAGGAGGTGGCCCAGTCCTCCTCCCGGAGGGAGACGGTCTGGGGCTCGTATTCCTCCAGCCCCGCCAGGTACCGCCGGAGCTGCTTCCGGCCCTCCTCATTGTCCGGGACGTAGAACTTCACCCGGCTGGCCCCCTTCATCCGGGCAGCCAGCCCCTCGTCCACATAGTCCCAGTACTGCCGGTTCTGCTCCAGGAAGCGGAGGAAGTCCCCTTCCTCCTCCACCACCAGCCCGGCCATGCCGTTGGCGGTGAGGGTTTCGCACACGCCGTCCAGCCGGTCCGCCGGGACGGGCAGGGTCACTTCCAGCCATTGTTCGCTCATAGGATCGCCCCCATGTACCTACGCTTCGCCTGTTCGCGACGGCTCAGCGCACCTTGATCTGCTTGACGCTGTCCAGGCGGATCAGCTTTTCGCACTCGTTTTTCTTCCCCTCGTTGGCCAGCACCAGGGCCCAGTCCTCGTCGGCGTCCAGGATTTTGCACTTCTTCCCGTACACGTCGAAGTCCCCGGCCTCCACGGTGAGCTCCACCGTCCGGCCCACCTGCTTGCGCACCTGCTCCCCCAGCCCCGCCGCCCGGACGGACGCGATGCCGTTTTCCCGCAGGAGGCGCTCCAGCCGGCTCACCTTGCCCATGAGGACAAGCACCATGATAAACGCAAATACGCCAAAGTATTCCATAGCCCGGCCCTCCTCAGGACAGCTCCAGCGGGGAGCGGCGGGCCGTCTCCCCGTCCCGGAGGAAGGTGACGGTGCTGATGGCGGACAGGGGGATGAGCCGCACCTCGTTCTTGTCCGGCTTTTTCTTGTTCACCACCACCTCTACGCTGGCCCAGGCCCCGTCGAAGTCCTGGATCACGCACCAGTCGTGGATCACGGGCATCCCGTCGTCGTTCTCGTAGAAGGTGAGCTTCACCTTTTTCCCCTGGGCCTGCTTCAGCAGCCTTGTCACCGGGGGTTTGACGGGCGCGCCCTTCTCGTCCACCCCGTCCTGGAGCAGGTAGTCGCAGCTCACCTCCAGGATCTGCGCCATGCGCACGATCTTGTCCGTCTCCGGGTAGGCGGCGTCCGACTCCCAGCGGCTCACCGCCTGCCGGGTGACCTCCAACTGTTCCGCCAGCTGCTCCTGGGTCAGGTTTTTGGCCCGCCGGGCCTCGGCCAGCTTGTTCCCTAAGCTCATAACATCACCTCATGGATTTGATGCTTCCAGCATACCAAAACCGGCCCGTTTGACCAGCGTTTTGCCGTTTCCAAATGTAACGTTTGGGTTTCCTCAGCCCTGGAGGTACGGTCCCGGAGGGTTATCGGCGTCCTGGTCCGCCAGCTCCTTCAGCGTCACCGCGTAGGCCTCCCGCTCGTAGGGCAGCACGGGCAGCGCCTCGGGCAGCGCCCAGCCCTTGAGCTCAAAGATGCGCCGGATCAGGAAGTCCACGAAATCCGGGTTCTTCACCAGGATGGGGCCCGTCAGGTGGGTGGCGAACACATTGCCGTCCACATAGCCCTCCTCCGGGCCCCCGTCCCCGGCGTTGCCCGGGCCCCGCTCCACCAGCCCGAACAGGGGGGTGGTCACCCCGTAGGTCTCGGAGCGCTTGTTCATGAAGCCCACCACGAAGCTCCCCCACAGGGAGGTGCGGGCCACCACGTCCCCCTGTACCTGGTATACGACCTCCTCCGTTGTGAAGTCCGCCAGGCCAAGGCAGGGCCACACTTTACCGCTCTCCTCCTCGGTGATGCTCTTGCCCAGCAGCTCCATGGCGTTGCCGGTGAACAGCGCCACGGCCCCCCGGTCAACCGCCGCCCGCAGCGCCTCCTTGTGGGGCAGCAGGGCGGCCAGCGCCGCCTTCTGGGTGCGCTCGGTGCCCGCGCCCATGTAGATGAAATCGGCGCGGTCAAAGGGCGGCGTGTCCTCAAACAGGGCGGTCTCCACCGTGACGGACACCCCCATGGCCGCCAGGTGCCGCCGCAGGACGGCCAGGTTGGCGTACTCCCCATACAGGGACATACAGTCGGGATATAGGTGCAGAATTGTAAATTCCATATGAACCCTTCCTTAATACCTCTCAAATCGTCGTACGTCAACATGACCACGCTCCGATTGGACACGCGGCCGGGTCGCTTTCGCTGCGACGCAGGCAAAACCCGGCCCCACTTTGTGGGCCCTGGGCTTTTGGGTCTCACCTTCGGTTCGGTCGGCGGTAGACGCTTGCCACCGGCAAGCACCGCCCTTTGCTCCGCTCCAAGCTCCCCTGCGTGTCTATCGTCGCGCTACGTGCTCCAGCAGCTTGTCCCGGTCGGAGAAGCAGGTGACCACGTACACATCCTCGTCCCCGTGGTCCGCCAGCAGCGCCGCCGCCTCCCGGATGTCCCCGCCCATGTCGATCTTGTCCGCCGGGACCTGGCTGTACTTGAAGCGCACCGCCAGGTCGTTGCAGTACTTTCCGTACAGCATCACCCTGCCGATGTGGGGGGCGTTGAGCCGGTCGAAGTCGATGTCCCACAGCCAGCTGGTCTCGCCGGTGAAGTACTTCCGGCTGATGGCGTCCACAATCACCAGCACCGTGCAGGGCTTCCCTGTGGCGGCGATATAGGCCAGGTTGGTGTCGTAAGCCACCGAGTTCTCGTGCTTGGAGGTGAGCAGGGTGCCGTGGTGCTTTCCCAGGGTGAAGGTGATCATCCGCCCGTTTTTCAGGATATAGTTGTTGATCACCCCGGCCATGGTCCCCTTGTCCGCTCCGGCCAGGGCGCACACCGACCAGGCGGCCAGGATGTTGTAGACGTTGTAGATGCTCTTAAAGGCCAGGGAGATCCGGGTCTCCCCGTTGATGGTGAGCGTCCCCCCCTCCAGATCCAGGGCGGTGACGGAAAAGTCCGCGTCGTGCCGCCGGTGCCCGCAGTGGGGGCAGGCGTAGTGCCCGATGTGGGCGTAGTGGTAGCAGGAATACTCCATCCGGCCCTTGCACACCGGGCACCGGGCGCCGTCGTGGTAGACCCCGTGGTGCTCCTTTGTGCTCACTGAGCACTCATCCAGCCCAAACCACTTTACCTTGTCCGGGTCGTGGCCGCGGGCGAAGCAGGACACCAGCGGGTCGTCAGCGTTGAGCACCAGGGTGGTGTCGGGGTGGATGGCGGCCTTGACGGCGTCGTATACCCACTCGGGGTGGCCGTTGCGGGTGAGCTGATCCCGGTACAGGTTGGTGATGACAAAGTGGGTAGGGTGGAACCATTGGAAGGTGTGCCGGGCGTACCGCTCGTCGCTCTCCAGCAGCAGCACGTCCCCCTTCACCCTGCCCCCCAGGGTGCAGTTGGACAGGATCAGGGTGGCGACGCCCTCGATCTGGTTGGAGCCCTCCTTGTTGTAGACCACCCTTTTCCCCGACGCGGTTAGGATGGCGGCAATCATCTCCACCGTTGAGGTTTTCCCGTTGGAGCCGGTGACGGCGATGATGTGGGCGGGCAGGCGTACCCGCCCCAGCGCGTCGGGGCACACCTTCAGGGCGAACTGCCCCGGCAGGGAGCTGCCCTTACCGATGAGGCCGCCGATGAACCGCAGGGCTTTACACAGGATCACGGCCAAAAATAATCTCATGTTGATGCTTCCTCTCACAGTCGTTTGAATGGGAAGAACAAATAGAGCTGCCCGCCCTCCGCCGGGCGCTGGCACTCCTGCACCGCGCCGGCCAGCGTGAGCCCGCGCCGCCCAAGCTCCTCCAAGCCCGCCTGGAAGGCGGCGGCGTAATCCCCCTCCGCCTTCACCCGCAGGCAGGCGAAGGCGGGCAGCGTCCATTTCACCCAGCCCTCCGGCGGCAGGGCCTCCGGGGGAACCTGAACCCCTGCCAGATAGAGTCCCTGGGAAAACCCGTCCTCCCAGGGCAGGAAGGAGCGGGATAAATCGCTCATCGCACCCCAAACCCCCACGGTCACGCCGTTTTCGTCCCGCAGGGCCAGCCCTTCCACCTCGCCAAAGCGGGCGTTGGCTCTCTCCCACAGCGCGGAAGCGGGGTTGTGTCCGGGCTTGGCCTCGCCCTCCATTCCGATGACGGAAACGGCGGACAGTTCACAGGTCACGATCTCCATGGCGCTAACCCCTTTCCAGGTAAATCATCAGGGCGGTGATATCCGCCGGGGACACCCCCGACACCCGGGACGCCTGCCCCAAGTTCAGCGGGCGGATTTTGTCCAGCTTCTGCCTCGCCTCCAGCCGCAGGCCCTGGATGGACAAATAGTCCACGTCCGGGGGCAGCAGCCTGTCCTCCAGCTTGCGCAGCTCCTCCACCTGCCGGTTCTGCCGGTCAATGTAGCCCTGGTATTTCACCGAGATCTCCACCTGCTCCGTGATCTCGGCAGACAGCGGCTGCCTCGCCGGGTCAAAGGGGGCCAGATCCCCGTAGCCCAGCCGGGGCCGCCGGAGCAGGTCGATGAGCCGCGCCCCGTGGGGGCAGGGGGGCTCGCCCTTTTCCTCCAGCAGCCTGTCCAGCGACCGGGAGGGGGCCGCCCCCGCGTGCTCCAGCCGCCTGATTTCCCGCTCCACGGCGGCGTATTTCTCCTCGATCCGCGCCAGCCGCTCCCCGCTCACCAGGCCCACCCGGTGGCCATAGGCGGCAAGGCGCTTGTCCGCGTTGTCCTGCCGGTGGATCAGCCGGTACTCCGTCCGGGAGGTCATCATCCGGTAGGGCTCGTTGGTGCCCTTGGTCACCAGGTCGTCGATGAGCACCCCAGTGTAGCCGTCCCCCCGGCTCAGAATCAGGGGGGGCTCGCCCTTGATCTTCAGCGCCGCGTTGATCCCGGCGATGAGCCCCTGGGCGGCGGCCTCCTCGTACCCGGAGGAGCCGTTGAACTGCCCCGCGCCGTACAGGCCGGGGATTTTTTTGCACTCCAGGGTGGGCAGCAGCTCGGTGGGATCCACGCAGTCGTACTCGATGGCGTAGGCGCACCGGGTCATCTCCGCCCGCTCCAGGCCGGGGATGGTGTGGAGCATCTCCACCTGCACCTCCTCCGGCAGGGAGGATGAGAAGCCCTGGATGTACAGCTCCTCGGTGTTCAGCCCCATGGGCTCGATAAAGAGCTGGTGCCGGGGCTTGTCGGCGAAGCGTACCACCTTGTCCTCGATAGACGGGCAGTACCGGGGCCCCACCCCTTCGATCACCCCGGAGAACAGGGGGGAGCGGTGGAGGTTGTCCCGGATGACTTGATGGGTGGCTTCGTTGGTGTAGGTGAGGTAGCATACCGCCCGGTTGTCCGGCTTCGTCTCCGTCTCGAAGGAGAAGGGGACGGGCACGTCGTCCCCCGGCTGGAGCTCCATTTTGGAGAAGTCCACGCTCCGGCGGTTCACCCGGGGGGGCGTGCCCGTCTTGAAGCGGCGGATGGACAGGCCCAGCCTCACCAGGCAGTCCGTCAGCGGCAGGGCCGCCGCCATGCCGTCCGGGCCGGAGGCCCGGGTGACCTCCCCCACGATGGTGCGGCCGCCTAAATAGGTGCCGGTGGCGATCACCGCCGCCTTGACGGCGTAGGTGGCCCCGGTGGCGGTGCGGACGGCGGAAACCGCGCCGTTTTCCGTCAAAACCTCCGTGACTTCGGCCTGCTTTACCCACAGGTTTTCCTGGAGCTCCAGGGTGTGCTTCATGACCTCCTGGTAGCGCCGCCGGTCGGCCTGGGCCCGGAGCGACCAGACGGCGGGGCCCTTCCCCCGGTTGAGCATCCGGTACTGGATGCAGGCCTTGTCGGCGGCTTTCGCCATCTCGCCCCCCAGGGCGTCGATCTCCCGCACCAGGTGGCCCTTGCCGGTGCCGCCGATGGCCGGGTTGCAGGGCATATTGCCCACCGCGTCCAGGTTGATGGTGAAGCAGATGGTGTTCAGGCCCATCCGGGCCGCGGCCAGGGCGGCCTCGATGCCGGCGTGGCCCGCGCCGATGACGGCGATGTCAAATTGTCCGGCGTCATAGGGCATGACGGGGCCTCCTTCTTGTCCCTGCGGGGGGACGGGGGATGTTACTTTCTCTCGCGCGAGAGAAAGTAACCAAAGAGCGCGCTTAGGGGGACGCCTCCGAGTGGAGACGGCCCAAAGGGCGGGCCATCTCCACAGTCGGCTTTCCCCCTAAGAACCCCCTTTTAAGGTCAAGGGCCGCCGATTTTAGCGCGGTGGGAGAGTGACCGGCTATTGCGGGTGACGAATGGGCTTCCCTTCTCTTTCCGGCCCACAGGGGCCTGGGTTTCTCCGGTACTGACAGGTGGGGGCTCGATTTGGAGCGCCTGAGTTTCTCGGGCTCCCCGGCCCGGTGCGAAGTCGGCAACCGCCGATTTCAAGCGGGCGGTGACATTAACGCAGCTCGTCCGTTCGGCCCAGCAGATAGTCTACGGTTACGTCGTAATAATCCGCCAGCGCGATCAGTTTTTCATATTCGGGACGGTGTTCGCCGCTTTCATAGTATTGATACGCTCTCAGTTTCAAGCCCAGATATTCCGCCACCTGGCTTTGAGTTACACCCTTTTCCCCACGCAGCTCCCGTAAACGCTCTGCAAGTTTCACTTTTTTTGTTCTCCCTCTTGACACGCAACAGTTATGCATATATACTATACGCATAGGTTGTGCATATTCAACTATTTTAATGCAAAGGATCGATCTTGATGACTGAGCTAATGGACACCTTCTATACCAGCGTCGGCCAAACACTTGTAGAGGATATTCTGCGTGAGGACGGCGAATATAACATTCGTACAACCCGCCAGGACGCCGAGGTCAAGCGGCTGCTTGGATCTTTCCATCAAGACACCGCGTCGCTGATCGACACGCTGCTGGCAGAACAGCTCGCCATCGGGGAGCTGCGGGAGGCGGCCTATTTCCGCGCCGGGTTCCGCCTCGCCCTGGAGCTGACCCGGTAAACCGCCGCGCTCTTCCAGGCGCAGTCCGTCTGTCAGCCGCATAGCTCCTATGCCCCCGTTGCAATATCAAGGAGAAACGGAGGCGCGCATAGGAGCGCCGCCCACGCCGCAGTTTGGAAACAGGCAGGCCGCCGAAGGCCGGAAAATGAAAGAGGAAGCCATCCGTCAACCGCGAAAGCCGTATCGACCGCCCACTCACCAGGGAAGTGCCCTTGACCTTAACGGGGTTCTTAGGGGGAAATTTTTTGAGAGACACAGCCGGAGGCTGGGTCGAACCAAAATTTTCCCCTAAGCGTTCTCTTTGGGTACTTTCTCTCACGGGAGAGAAAGTACCGCCCCCGGCAGGGGCGTCCCCTGCCACCCCAGCGGGTTAGGGGGGCGCAGCCCCACCACCCCTGCAAGGGAATGCAAGGGGTTACCCCTGCTTCAGGGTCACCACCGCCAGCTCCGGGCGGTTAAAGACCCGGAACCCTTGAAAGGGCACCGTGTTGTTCCCCAGCCCCCGGGATACAAACAGGGTGCTGTCCCCCACGGTGTACAGCCCCGCGCTCCAGGGCGGGAAGAACCGCCGGTCGGTGCCGATGAGCCCGCCCACGAAGGGCAGGCGGACAATCCCCCCGTGCCCGTGGCCGGACATGACGAAATCGTACCCGGCGTTGGCGTACTGCCCGAAGCGGTCGTTCCGGTGGGCCAGCAGGAGGGTGAACAGGCCGGGGTTCCTCTCCTGGATCCAGCCGTACAGCTCCTCCGGGGTGGTCTGGTCGGCGTAGCCGTTGGGGTCGTCCACCCCGGCCAGCGCCAGCCGGTCGCCGTTCCGCTCCAGAATCTCGCATTGGTTGGAGAGCACCGCCACCCCGCACTCCTTCAACAGGGCCTTCAGCTCCTTCACCGCGGCGGAGCCCAGGGCCCACTCGTGGTTCCCGGTGACATAGTAGGTGGGCGCGATGGCGGCCAGCCCTTGGGCCAGGGCGGGCACCATGGAGAGCTGCTCCTTCCGGTCGATGAGGTCGCCGGTGATCACGATAAGGTCGGGGGCCTCCTTCGCCACCCGTTCCAGCAGCTCCCCGCTGCCCTCCCCGTACTCGTGGCCGTGGAGGTCGGACAAGTGGGCGATTTTGTACCCGTCAAATCCGGCGGGCAGACCGGCCAGCGCCGCCTCGGTGTGGGTGGTCTGCACCCCCCAGCACTGCCAGCGGAACCAGAACCAGCCCCCCGCCGCCAGGACCAGCAACACCGCCAGCCATACCAGGGGGCGGCGCTTTTTTCTTGGACGGCGGCGCTGTCCGCCCCCCCGCTCAGTCGTCGTCATGGAGGTAGTAGGGCCGCATCAGGCTCTTTTGCTGGGTGGAGTCCTTCTGCCGGTCGGAGCGGGGCGCGGCCTCGATGGGCCGGGGCCGGTCGTCCCGGCGGCGCTTCTTCTTGCCGGACAGGGAGGGGGGCAGCACCGGCTCCTTCACCGGCTGGGCCGGGGCCCCCTGCTTTTTGCCCTTCCGGCGGGGCTG
>CATLEJ010000041.1 GCA_949916125.1 uncultured Oscillospiraceae bacterium | reverse complement strand
CCCCTCAATTCATCTCAAATCGGCGAAAGTGAATTTCGCCGATTTCAAGGTTTTCGCTGCGCGAAAACGCTTGTACGGCGCAAGCGCCGCCCCGCTTTGCGGGGCCCCGGCGACAACACCGCCAGGCCGTCAGCCTTTGGCGATGTCCAGGCTGGCCCTGGCGTTCAGCTCCCAGCCCGCCGTATGGCCCGCCAGATACTCGTAGTACCCCTGGCTGCCGATCATGGCGGCGTTGTCGCCGCACAGGGACAGGGGGGGCAGCCACAGCTTGGCCCCGGCCTGGGCGCAGGCGGCCTCCAGATCCGCCCGGATGCGGCTGTTGGCGGCCACGCCCCCCGCCACGGCAATTTTATGATAGCCCGTCATGCGGTCGGCCTCCATCACCCGGGGAATGAGGGAGTCGGACACCGCCGCGGCAAAGGACGCCGCCAGATCGGGCAGACGCAGCTCTTCCCCCTTCTGCCGGGCGTTGTGGATGGTGTTCAGCACCGCCGTTTTCAGCCCGGAGAAGGACATATCCAGCGGATGGTCGGCCACGTGGGCCCGGGGGAAGGGGTACGCCCGGTCGTCCCCGCCCTGGGCCAGCCTGTCCAGCGGGCCGCCGCCGGGGTAGCCCAGCCCCAGCACCCGGGCGGTCTTGTCGAAGCACTCCCCCGCCGCGTCGTCCCGGGTGGAGCCCAGCACGGTGAAGCGGGTGTAGTCGGACACGTCCACGATGGCGGTGGTGCCGCCGGACACGCACAGGCACAGGAAGGGGGGCTCCAGGTCTGGGTGGGCCAGGTAGTTGGCGGCGATGTGCCCCCGGACGTGGTGGACGGGGATGAGCGGCACACCTAAGCCGAAGGCGGCGGACTTGGCGAAGGACACCCCCACCAGCAATGCCCCAATCAGCCCGGGGGCATAGGTCACGGCGATGGCGTCGATGTCCGCCTTGGACAGGCCGGACTGCCGCAGGGCCTCGTCCGCCAGGCCGGAGATGGCCTCCACGTGCTTGCGGGAGGCGATCTCGGGCACCACGCCGCCGTAGATGGCGTGCATATCCGCCGAGGAGGCGATGAGGTTGGACAGGATCGTCCGGCCGTCCCGCACCACGGCGGCGGCGGTCTCGTCGCAGGAGGATTCAAAGGCCAGTATGTTCATGCGATCACGCTTTCTCTTGTTCTAAATCGAGCTGGTAGTACCGGGAGGGCACGCCGTCCTCCACGAATTCCTCCGCCAGCCGGAAGCCGTTTTTCTCCAGCACCCGGATGGAGGGGAGGTTGTCCGCGAAGGTAAAGGCCCCCACGGTTTTGAGGCCGTATTTTCCCGCAATTTCCGGGAGGAACCGCGCGAGGGCTGCGGATGCCGCGCCCTGCCCCCAGAGGGCCCGCTCAAAGACACAGCAGCTCACCATGGCGCCGGGCGTGCCGTCCGGGTCGATGCCGTAGCACCACACGTCGCCCACGTGCCGCCCGTCCGCCAGGATGGTGCGCCCGAAGCTGGACGCGCCGGGGAGCTGGGAGGCGCAGAAGTCCTCCGCCGCTTCCTCCGCCGTTTTTGCCTTCATGGGGAGGGTGGCGCGGATGGCCGGGGTGTTCATTTGCTCAAAGAAACGGGCCGCGCTTTCCGCGGTGCGCTCTCCCAGGGTAACCGCCGGGCCGGGGAACACCTCCTCCACCCACGACCGGGCGGGCTTGACGGCCTCGCCTGGCTTCAGGGGGAGCTGGATATACCGCTCCATGTGGGCGAGGGAGAAATACCCGGCGTACACCCCCCGATGGAGGGCCTCCACCTTCCGGTCGTCGGTCTCCGGGCCCCGGTAGAGGCAATGGAAGCGCACCCCGAACAGGGCGCACTGGTAGTCCAGCACCCGGAAGCCGTTGCGCTCGTAGAAGGCGATTCTCCGCCGCCGCAGATCGTTTTCCGGGCCGGGGGCCGCAGGCTCAGGAGCCTCCGCCTCCCCGAAGATCTGGCCGTACCGCGACCCCAGCAGGGCCAGGATCCTGGCGCCCAGCCCCCCGTTGCGCTTGCCCCGCAGCACGCCCAGGTATTCCAACAGGGCCCCCTCCCGGCCCTCGGGCAGCCACAGCAGGGCGTAGCCCAGGGGCTGCCCGCCCTCGGTGATGAGCAGGGGATCGTACCGGCCCATGTCCATCAGCCGCAGCATGGCGGACAAGGGCTTCAGCTCCGCCTTGGGGAAGTCAATCACCATTTCATTTTGGTAGAGGTCGGTGAGCCCCTCTTTGTTCAGCAGTTTCAGTTCCATCGTTATCTCCTGATCCCATTCAGTAGGGGACGCCGTCCTCGGCGTCCCGCGTCACAAAAAAGACAGCGTCATCAAAACCGCGTCCTCTTTTGGCGCGTCATAATAGTTTTTCCGCCGCCCCACGGCGATAAAGCCGTGCTTCTCATACAGCGCGATGGCGGGGGCGTTGGATAAGCGCACCTCCAGCATGAGGCGGGCCAGGTGCTCCCGCCCGAAGGCGGTCAGGGCGGACAGCAGGGCGTCCGCCACCCCCTGGCGGCGGGCCGACCGGGCCACGGCGATGTTGTCCAGGTTCCCCTCGTCCAGCACGGTGGACAGCACGGCGTAGCCCAGCAGCGCGCCGCCCTCCCCCTGGGCCAGCAGGATGGCGACAGCGGGGTTGTCCAGCGCCGCCCGGAAGAGGGCCTCGCTCCAGGGGTCGGCGGGGAAGCAGATCTTCTCCAGCGCCGCCACCCGGGGCAGATGTTCGGCGGTCATGGGGACAATGCGGAAGTTCATAGCCTTGACGCCGCCTCCAGCGCCACCCGGAGGTACTTCTCGTAATCGGAGGCGGGCACCGACCCCATGGTGCGGGGATCCCAGGCGGCCCCGTCCAAGCTGTCCTCGGCGTAAAGGAACTGGTACACCTTCGCGCCCCGGAACTGGGCCACCGCCATGGCGGAGGCGCACTCCATATCCACGGCGAGGCAGCCGTCGGCCTTGCGCTTTTCCATGTTGTTCCGGGTCTCCCGGTAGAAGGCGTCCGTCGTCCACACCCGGCCTTTCACATAGGGCAGGTGGAGCTGGTCGAAGATCTCCCCCAGCCGCTCCGACGTGGGGATATCCACATAGTCGCCCACGGGCAGATAGTGGTAGCTGGTGCCCTCGTCCCGGTAGGCCTGGGTGGGCAGGATGAAGTGCCCCGCCACCAGGGCGGAGTCCAGCACGCCGCAGGCGCCGTAAAGCAGCACCTTTTTCGTCCCCATGGCCAGCGTCTCCTCCAGCAGCCCCGCCGTGCCCGCGCCGCCGATGAGGGTCTGGAAAATGCCGATGCTGCGGCCGTTCCAATCCAGCTTATAGACCGGGATGTCCCGGCCCTCCCGCAGGGTGGCGACCACCTGGGTGGGGCAGATGTGTTCCAGCGCCTGGAAGGTCTTGTCCTGGAAGGTCATGATGATCGTCTCGGGGAACTCCTCCGTGGGGTGGAAAGAACGCTGGTATTCAAATTTGACGATTTCCTCGGAATCGGGGTCAAAGGTGTCGAATAAACTCATGTCAGAATCTCCTTATGTAGGGCGCATATTTTGCGCCCAAATAATAGCGGCCGCAGGCCGCCCCAACCGCGAGCCCAGCGCAAGCGGGTCGCGGTTGGAAGCGAGGAGCAAGGGAGCGGCATGAGGAATGCCCGGCAGGGCGTTCCGAATGGAGCGGACTTTGCGACGAGCTAATGGCACTCCGCCCAGGTGCGCCCCGCCTTGGCGTCCGCCACCAGCGGCACCGACAGCGCCGCCACCCCCTCCATCTCCTCCTGGAGCAGGGCCTTGACCTGTTCGGCCTCCCCCTCGGGGCACTCCACGATCAGCTCGTCGTGGACTTGCAGGACGAGGCGGGCTTCCAGATTCTCCGCCCGCAAACGGGCGTCCACCTTGATCATGGCCAGCTTGATGATGTCCGCCGCCGTGCCCTGGATGGGCATATTCAGCGCCACACGCTCCCCGAAGGATCGGGTGTTGAAGTTGGAGCTTTTCAGCTCGGGCAGCCAGCGGCGGCGGCCATACAGGGTGGACACGTAGCCGTCCTCCCGGCCCCGCTCCACCACCCGGGCCATATAAGCGCGGACGCCGGAGTAGTGTTCAAAATACTTCTCCATATACTCCTTGGCCTGGGCCACGGTGACGTGGATATCCTCGGAGAGGGAGTAGGCGGAAATGCCGTACACAATGCCGAAGTTGACGGCCTTGGCGGCCCGGCGCAGCTCCGGGGGCACCGCGTCCTGGGGCAGAGAGAACACCTGGGAGGCGGTGACGGTGTGGATGTCCACGCCGGAATTGAAGCCGTCGATCATGGCCTGATCCCCGGACATATGGGCCAGCAGCCGCAGCTCGATCTGGGAGTAGTCCGCATCCACCAGAACCCTGCCCTTGGGGGCCACGAACATCTTCCGCATCTCCGCGCCCAAGGGGGTGCGCACGGGGATATTTTGCAGATTGGGCTCGGTAGAGGACAGCCGCCCGGTGGCGGTGACGGTATTCTGGAAGCTGGTGTGGATCCGCCCGTCGGCATCGATCACCTTGCCCAGCCCCTCCACGTAGGTGGAGTTCAGCTTGGTGAGCTGGCGGTAGTCCAGCACCGCCCCCACGATCTCGTGCTGGGGGCGCAGCTTTTCCAGCACGTCCACGTTGGTAGACCAGCCGGTCTTGGTTTTCTTCACCGGGGGCAGGCCCAGCTTGTCGAACAGGATGTGGCCCAGCTGCTTGGGGGAGAGGATGTTGAACTCTTCCCCGGCCAGGCGGTAGATCTCGGCCTTCAGCGTGTCGATGCCCAGCTGGAGCTGCTTGCCGAAGTCGGCCAGGGCCTGGGCGTCCACCAGCACGCCCGCCCGCTCCATCCGGGCCAGCACCGGGCACAGAGGCAGCTCGATGTCCGTCAGGACGGAC
Source organism: uncultured Oscillospiraceae bacterium (assembly GCA_949916125.1). Classification (GTDB taxonomy): domain Bacteria; phylum Bacillota; class Clostridia; order Oscillospirales; family Oscillospiraceae; genus Enterenecus. Next base: position 13,643 of record CATLEJ010000041.1, on the reverse strand, counting down.
ATCAGGCCGTACTCCTTTAGCTTGGGCTGGAATAATTCGTAAAACGCCTGAATCCAGGCCGTGTCCTCGTACCAGGCGGTCTGGGCCTTGAGGCCGTCGTCCAGCAGGGAGAAGGCGGTCTCGTCCTTGTAGGCGGCGGACTGCTCCACCTCCTTTTTGAAGTAGGACACCGCTAATTTGCGCAGCTCATAGCTGCCCGCGGTGGGATCCAGCAGGTAGGCGGCCAGCTCCGTGTCGAACACGAAGCCCTCCGGCTCGATGCCCTCGTCCAGCAGGGCGCGGCACAGCTCCTTGACACCGTGGGCCACTTTTTTCACCGTGGGGCCGAACAGCGCCGCCAACAGAGCGTGGTAGTCCCCCTGGTAGGTGGCGGCGCGGATATCGTAGAGGTACGCCTGTTTCCCGTCCTCCTCGCTGAGGGACACCGCCACCCCCGCCAGCCCGGGCAAAGGCAGGACGGCCACCGATTCCGCCCCCTGCCACCTGGGCAGGGCGTTAGTGAAGTCCGCCCCGGTGAGGACGGGGATCACGGTGACCTGGACTTCCTCCGGCTCCGCCGCCCCGTCCGCCCTGGCGGGACCGGGGGTGAGCTTCAGCTTGTCGATGAGCTTGGTGAATTCCAGGTTCAGCAGGGTTTGGTACAGCACCGGCCCGTTGAAGGGCTGTCGCTTGGCGTCCGCCGGGTGGAAGCCCATGGGGGCGTCGCAGCGGATGGTGGCCAGCTCCTTGCACAGGCGGGCGCTGTCCGCCCCCTCGGTGAGCTTCTTCACCAGCCCCGGCTTGGCGGGGGTGTCGGGGGCGGAGCAGATCTCCGGCATATGATCGTAGAGGTGCTCTACCGTGTGGTAGAGCTGCACCAGGGCCAGGGCGGTCTTCTCCCCCACCCCCTTCACGCCGGGGTAGTTGTCCGACGTGTCCCCCATCAGCGCCTTCAGGTCGATCATGTGGATGGGGTCGAAGCCGTACTCGGCCCGGAATTCCTCCGGGGTCACGTCCCGGGTGGTGGTCTGGCCCATGCGGGTGGACACCAGCTTCACGGTGGTGCGGTCGTCCACCAGCTGGAGGGCGTCCTTGTCGCCGGTGACGATGACCGTCTCCCCGCCCGCATTGGCGTTCACCCTCGCCATGGTGCCCAGCAGGTCGTCCGCCTCCCAGCCCTCCAGCTCGTAGCGGCGGATGTTCATGGCGTCCAGCACGTCCTTCAGCACCGGCATCTGGACGGCCAGCTCCTCCGGCATCCCCTTGCGCTGGGCCTTGTACTCGGCGAAGGCTTTGTGCCGGAAGGTGGGGGCGCGCATATCGAAGGCCACCGCCAGCCCCTGGGGCTGCTCCTCGTCCAGCAGCTTGAGCAGGATGTTGAGGAAGCCGAAAATGGCGTTGGTGGGCAGGCCCTCCCGGGTGGACAGGTTCTGGCTGACGCCGTAAAACGCCCGGTTGACGATGGAATTGCCGTCGATGACCATGAGCTTCATGGGGGACACCTCGCTTATTTAGGGTTCGTGATTTCCCAGTATACCATTTTTGCGCGGGATGTGCAAGCGGGCCGGCCCCGCACCCCGGTGGCCGGCCCTATGCGGCTATCCTCGCGCTTGCATCGGCACGCTCGGATTGGCCGCATAGCCGGGTCGCTTTCCCTCCGACTCGGGCAAAACCCCGGAGTTCACCATGTGAACTCCGGGGTTTTGCCCTCGCTTCAGTCCAAGCTCCCCTATGCGGCTATCCTCGCGCTTGTAATATCGGCTGGAGCTGCTCCCCCCGGCAGGCCGCCTCGATGGTCTGGGGCAGCAGGGAGAAGTCCGCCACCAGGGAGGTGGGCTTGCCGGCGTAATCGTCCTGTCCGAAGGGGACCATGTACACGTGTTTCCGCCCCAGCAGCGCCCCCAGGTTGGGCGCGGAGGCCCCCAGCCCGTCGTTGGTGGACACGGCGATCACCAGGGGCCTGCCGTTGCGCAGGTGGGCCTTGGCGGCCATGGTGACGGAGCTGTCGGTGACGCCGTGGGCCAGCTTGGCCAGGGTGTTCCCCGTGCAGGGGCAGATCACCAGCGCGTCCAGCAGGCCCTTGGGGCCGATGGGCTCCGCCCCGGCGATGGTGGAGATCACCCGCCTGCCGCAGATGCGCTCCATCTCCCGCATGAAGTCGTGGGCCGCGCCGAAGCGGGTGTCGGTAGCCGCCACCGTCTCGGACACGATGGGGGTCACCGGCCCGAACCGGGCGGCGGTCTGTTCCAAGGCGTCCAGCGCCCTGGACATGGTGCAGAAGGATCCGCAGAAGGCAAATCCCACTCGTAATTGATCCAGATTCACAGGTCTAATTCCTCCATGATATGATAGACGGTGTTCTTGATGTACCGCCCCGAGGTGACGGGGGCCACCTTCCCTGGCAGGGACAGGGCCCAGATCACCCGCACGCCCAGGGCGGCGGCGGCCTCCATGTCCACCCCGCCGGGGCGGGAGGCCAGGTCGATGACCAACGCCCCCTCCTTGAGGGCGGCCAGCTCCTCCACCCCCAGCACCGGGGCGGGCACGGTGTTGAACACCAGATCGTAGCTGCACAGCCAGTCGGGCAGGTGGTCCACCCCCTCGCTGCCCAGGCCCATGCCCTCGGCGGCGGCCCGCTGCTCATACCGCCGGGCGGACACCCACACGTGGGCCCCCAGGGAGCGCAGCCGGGGGGCCAGCGCCCGGCCCAGCCGCCCGAAGCCCACCACCAGCGCCCGGGCGTCGTGGAGGGTGATGGGCAGCTCCTCCATGGCGATCTGGATGGCGCCCTCCGCCGTGGGGACGGCGTTCAAAACCGCCAGCTCCTCCCGGGCGAAGTAGTCCCGGAGCAGCAGCTCCCGCTCCTCCGCCATCCGCCGCAGGCCCTCCCCCGCCATCCCGGCGCACACAAGCTGGCCGGGGCGCAGTAAGTCCAGCACCTCCTCCAGGTCATGGCTGTCCGCCGACAGCGGCGCGTTCAGCTTCCCGTCCGTCCCCGCCGCCGGCAGGGGCAGGATCACGCAGTCCGCCCGGTCCGCCCCCTCCATGGACGGCTCGCACTTCATCCCCGCCCCCCGCTCCAGCGCGTAGGTATGTACGCTGTGGCCCTCGTCGGCCAGCAGCGCGGCCAGCGCCGCCTGCCGGGGGTCGCCCCCCGCCACCCAGATATTTTTTGCCCGCAGCATAAGAAACCTCCTCGGCCCTCCGGCCCTGTTTTCATCATCCCAGTGTATTCCCCCGGGGAAGGGCGGGTGACAGCGGACAATGCCGCCCGTCCGCCCTGACGCAGCCCTCCGGGCACCAGAACGCTTTGGCAATTTCACGAATTACAACTTGAAGGCGCAAATTGGCTATGATATGATTTGAGCGGCAAATCGAAATTTGAGGAGGATCGTCCATGATACAAATATTGCTGTGGGATCTTGATGGAACATTACTTGACTTTCATGCGGCAGAAAGTGCGGCCATCAAAAGCCTGTTCGGGGAATTTTCATTGGGCCGCTGTTCCGAGGATATGATTCGCAGGTATTCTCAAATAAATGAAAGTTTCTGGCAACGGCTTGAACGAAATGAACTTACAAAATCACAGGTACTTATTGGCCGCTTTGAACAGTTTTTTCAGGAGATCGGCGTACCACAAGCACTTGCATCGGAGTTTAACCGGCAATACCAGCTTCGATTGGGGGATACAATTGTCTATAGAGATGACAGCATCAATATTGTAAAAAAACTCCGTGGCAAGGTGAGCCAGTATGTCGTCTCCAATGGAACGATTATTGCACAGAACAAGAAGCTCCTGCTTTCAGGGCTTGGAAAACTGATGGATGGAGTATTTTTATCGGAAGAAATCGGTATAGAAAAACCAAATCGCGCTTTCTTTGATGCTGTATTTGATGTTATACGGCCATCAAGCCTTTCTAAGGTAATGATTATTGGGGATTCGTTGACAAGTGATATCCAAGGAGGCAATAATGCCGGGATTCTAACGTGTTGGTACAATCCTGATCAAAAACCGGCTTCGTTGGGCTATAGCATCGACTATATAATTACTGATTTACATGAAGTTATTTCACTTGCGGAAGCAGCGCAATAAGGAGAGAACCAGTTCAACATTTTGTCAAATTCCAGTTTGCCGGCCGATCATCCGTCCCGGATAGTGCCCATTCAGTCATATTGACAGACGGGGGAATTTGCAGATGTTTATCAATGCGAAAGGCAACAGAGGGCCCCGGCGTCCCGCAAACCCCGCGCAAGTTTTTCCCAAAACCGGGCATACTGATCCCACCAATACATTGGAGGGAATTCTATGACCAACGCCTACGAAAACTACCACAAGGGAAACGTGGACTTCATGGAGAGCAAGACCCGGGAAAACCTGATGCGCTCCTTCGCCGGGGAGAGCCAGGCCCGCAACCGCTACACCATCGCCGCCTCCGCCGCCCGGAAGGAGAAGCTGGAGGTGGTGGCCCGTGTGTTCGAGTTCACCGCCGACCAGGAGCGGGCCCACGCCAAGGTATTCTACGACCTGCTGCTGCCCTCGGCGGGGAAAAATATCGCCATCGACGGCAACTACCCCATCGACCTGTCGGACAAGACGGTGGATCTGCTCAAGGCCGCCCGGCACAACGAGTACGAGGAGTTTGAACACGACTACGCCGCCTTCGCGGAGATCGCCCACCGGGAGGGCTTCGACCTCATCGGCGGCCAGTTCGAGCTCATCGCCCAGATCGAAAAGACCCACGGCGACCGCTTCGGCCTGTTCGCCGACCTGCTGGAGCAGGGCAAGCTGTTCGGCGAGGACAACCATCAGACCGTCTGGATGTGCCTGAACTGCGGGGAGATCATCACCTCATCCCTGGCCCCCCAGACCTGCCCCGTCTGCCGCCACGGGCAGGACTTTTTCATCCGCCTGGACATGGCGCCGTATACGCTGGGCGGCTAATTTCACAGGGCCTTGTCACGCTGCGCCTGTTCGCGACGCGGTTCTAAGCTCTCCGTCTGCGCAAATTGTCCTGCGCCGCCTTACGGCGCCCTCCGGCCAATTCGCTCCGCTCTGAGCTTAGCCCGCTGCTCACGACGGCTCCGCGCTGTCCCACTCACGCTGCGCCTGTTCGCGACGCGCGGCTTCGCTCCGACTCAGGTAAAATCCCAAGCCCACCTTGTGGGCTTGGGATTTTGCCTTCGCTGCACTCCATCCGCGCTGCTCACGACGGCTCCGCGCTTCTCCCTCTTGCTTTTACTGTCATGACAGCTTATAATAGGGGGCACAAAACAACAGGAGGGATTCTCCGCCATGAAACACGACGTCAACTACACCATGCTGACCGACTTCTACGAGCTGACCATGGGCAACGGCTACTTCCAGACCGGCCTGAAGGATCGCGTCTGCTACTTCGACGTGTTCTTCCGCAGCGTCCCCGACGGGGGCGGCTTCGCCATCGCCGCGGGGCTGGGCCAGGTCATCGACTACATCCAGAACCTGCGCTTCGACGAGGAGGACATCGAATACCTCCGCGGCAAGGGCATATTCGCCCCGGAGTTCCTGGAGTACCTGAAAACCTTCCGCTTCACCGGCGACATCTGGGCCGTCCCCGAGGGCACCCCCATCTTCCCCCGGGAGCCCATCCTCACCGTCCGGGCCCCCGCCATCCAGGCCCAGTTTGTGGAGACCTACCTGCTGCTCACCCTCAACCACCAGTCCCTCATCGCCACCAAGTCCAACCGCATTGTCCGGGCGGCGGAGGGCCGCCCCGTGTCCGAGTTCGGCTCCCGCCGGGCCCAGGGCTCCGATGGCGCGATTCTGGGGGCCCGCTCCAGCTACATCGCCGGGGCCGGGGGCACCGCCTGTGCCATGGCGGACGAGATGTTCGGCACACCCGCCACCGGCACCATGGCCCACTCCTGGGTGCAGATGTTCCCCGACGAGTACACCGCCTTCAAGACCTACTGCCAGGTCTACCCCCAGGCGGCCACCCTTCTGGTGGACACCTACAGCGTGCTCCACTCCGGCGTGCCCAACGCCATCAAGGTGTTCCACGAGCTGGGCATCACCAGCGGAGGCATCCGCATCGACTCGGGCGATCTGACCTACCTGTCCAAGAAGGCCCGGGCCATGCTGGACGAGGCGGGCCTGCCCGGCATCAAGATCGTGGCCTCCAACTCGCTGGACGAGTACATCATCCGGGATCTCATCACCCAGGGGGCCCGCATCGACGCCTTCGGCGTGGGCGAGCGGCTCATCACGTCAAAGAGCGAGCCGGTGTTCGGCGGCGTCTACAAGCTGGCCGCCATTGAGGAGGACGACGGCTCCATCACCCCCAAGATCAAGATCAGCGAGAACGCCGCCAAGGTGACCATCCCCCACTTCAAGAAGGTGTACCGCCTGTTTGAGAACGCCACCGGCAAGGCCATGGCGGACTACATCTGCGTCCACGACGAGCAGCCCGACTTCACCCAGCCCTTAGAGCTGTTCGACCCGGAGGCCACCTGGAAGCGCAAGACGGTGACCGACTTCACCGTGCGGCCCCTGCTGGTGCCCATCTTCCAGGGTGGGCAGCTGGTGTACCAGACCCCCACCATCCAGCAGTCCCGGGCCCACTGCCTGCGGGAGGTGGACAGCCTGTGGGACGAGGTGAAGCGGTTCGAGTACCCCCATAACTACTATGTGGACCTGTCCCAGAAGCTGTGGGACGTGCGGGCCAAGCTGCTGGCGGAGAAGCACTGAAGGGACTGGATATAATATCCAGCGAGTTTCCTTTTCTTGAGAGGTGAAAAATGTGGGACGTCAGGGGAAAATGCACAGCAGCCCATTTCATGTTGAATCAGCACGCTACAAATACGCAGTTGAACATGAACTCGAAAATTATGCCATTCAGTCTATACCGGTCAAATGCGTCCACCGCAGCAGAGAAAGCGGGCATTGTAATCTGTGGAATATAAAATATTCGAGCTGCACCCCCCATAGATGCAAGTATTACAGTTCGGCGTTACAAGGGGCAAGGATTTGTTCAGATTGTGCATACTGTTATGACAAAAAATGCTTTCACCCAAACCGACCGATTAGAAGTCGCGTTGATATTGATGAAGCTCGATATTGCGGCTATTTTCATGGTGCAGAAAATGGGAGCGGCTTTTTCCGCGCAATCAGGAATTCCTGCAAACGAATCTCACTTACAGAACTAACTGAAGAATACAGGAAAAAAATACACAGCAAAACTTTATTTATTCGTCAGGCCAACGAGGAATTATCCGATCCTAATATTTCAGCTGACAACAAAGAATACCTTGAAGCTAAAATAAAGCAAAAAACAGCCGAGCGATTAAACGCAATGAAAATGCTTAAACGGTATCTCGCTGAATTGTCAGCCGCCGGTGGTAAGTTAGACAGCATACCATCCCAACTTTTTCTACAAAAAAGCAAGTCAAAACACAAAGCCAAACATTACACAAAGTAAGTAAGGATATTTTAAGTCTCAAATAATTAACGATTTTAATTGGAAAGGGAGTATTTCTATGAGCATTCTCCGCGACCCCGCCCTGGCCCCCTCCGGCCACCGGAAAATCGACTGGGTGCGCAGCCATATGCCCGCCCTGTCCCAGATCGAGGCCCGCTTCGTCAAGGAGCAGCCCTTCGCCGGCCTGCGCATCGCCGTCTCCGTCCACCTGGAGGCCAAAACCGCCAACCTGGCCCTGGTGATGAAGGCGGGCGGCGCTGACGTCTACCTCACCGGCTCCAACCCCCTGTCCACCCAGGACGACGTGGCCGCGGGCGTGGCCGACCGGGGCGTCAACGTGTACGCCTGGCACGGCTCCACCCCGGAGGAGTACGAGGCCCATCTCATCGAGACCCTGAAGTGCCACCCCCACATCGTCATCGACGACGGCGGCGACCTGGTGAACCTGCTGGCGGGCAAGTGCAGCGCCTACGCCGACTGCCTGCTGGGCGGCTGTGAGGAGACCACCACCGGCATCCTGCGCCTGCGGGCCCGGGAGCGGGAGGGCACCCTGCCCTGCCCCATGATGGCGGTGAACGACGCCAAGGCCAAGCACTACTACGACAACAAGTACGGCACCGGCCAGTCCGTGTGGGACGCCATCATGCACATGACCAACCTGGTGATGGCGGGCAAGACGGTGGTTGTCGCCGGCTACGGCTGGTGCGGCTCCGGCGTGGCCCTGCGGGCCGCGGGCATGGGGGCCAATGTCATCGTCACCGAGATCGACCCCTTCAAGGCGCTGGACGCCACCATGAACGGCTTCCGGGTGATGACCATGGCGGACGCCGCCCCCCTGGGCGACGTGTTCGTCAGCGTCACCGGCTGCAAGGACGTGATCACCTCCGCCCACTACGCCGTGATGAAGGAGGGCGCCCTGCTGTCCAACGCGGGCCACTTCGACTGCGAGGTGGACGTGAAGTGGCTCAACGAGCACGCCGTGGACAAGTGGGAGCAGCGGGAGGGCATCACCGGCTACAAGCTGCCCGACGGCAAGGTGCTCAACGTGCTGGCGGAGGGCCGGCTGGTGAATCTGGCGGGCGGCAACGGCCACCCCGCCGAGATCATGGATATGTCCTTCTCCGTCCAGGCCCTGGCCGCCGAGTGGGTGGCCAAGCACAAGGGGGAGCTGGAAAAGAAGCTCTACGACATCCCCTCGGAGATCGACGACCAGATCGCCTGGGCCAAGCTGGCCGCCCTGGGGCTGACCATCGACAAGCTCACCCCGGAGCAGGAGGAATACATCAACAGCTCCAATGCGTAAATTTAGGGTTGAAAAAGCGGGCGCTGTGCTATACGCAGCGCCCGCTTTTTGTATCCGCATATGTTCCGTTGCCGAGGGAAAACGCCGCCTAAAACCGCCACGGCGGTAACGCCTTCAAGCTCTTTTTGGTTACTTTTTCTCTCGAGAAAAAGTAACTCAGCTGACCCGGCTGCCGTCCCCCAGGGAAATGCGGTCGGCGATCATGGCGATGAACTCGCTGTTGGTGGGCTTGCCCTTGGCGTTGGACACGGTGTAGCCGAAGTACTTTTGCAGCGTCTCCAGGTCGCCCCGGTCCCAGGCCACCTCGATGGCGTGGCGGATGGCCCGCTCCACCCGGCTGGCGGTGGTGCCGAACTTCTTGGCTACGGCGGGATACAGCACCTTGGTCACCGCGTTGATCACCTCCATGTCCGCCACCGCCAGGCCGATGGCCTCCCGCAGGTACTGGTAGCCCTTGATGTGGGCGGGCACGCCGATCTCATGGATGATGGCGGTGATCTGGCGCTCCAAATCCCGGGCCCTGGCCTCCTCCTGCACATCCTCCAGGCTGGGCGCGGCGGTGAGGCGGCGGGTGCGCTCAATCACCGTCTGCGCCCGGCAGGGCTTGAGCATACAGTAATCGCCGCCGCTGGCCGATATCTGCTCGGCCAGGCTGGGATTGCAGAAGGCGGACAGCACCAGCATCCGCGGATGCACGGGCCCCAGCTGCTCCAGCACCTCCAGCCCGTCCATGCCGGACAGCATCAGGTCCATCACCACCACGTCCGGCTTGTGGGCGGCGATCAGGGTCAGCAGCTCCTCGCCGTTCCCCGTCTGCCCCACCACGGACAGGTCGGGCTCTTCCTCCATCATTTCCGCCAGCATCCGGCGAAATTCCTCCGAAGCGTCCGCCAGTACAATCTTCTTCTCACTCATGGCTGATATCCTTTCCGGTCAGTGACCTTTGGTATTGAATTACCATATTTTGCTAATATCTAAAATACCACAGAATCCTCCACATGGCAAGAAAGTTTTTCCAAATTTTGCAAGGTTTTCTTCGACAGGGAATTCCAGGTATTTCCATATTTAGAGGTAATGTCCTGCCCGACGACAAAATGTTGTAGATTCCCTGTGAATCCGTTGAAAATGTTTGCACTCCCTCCCCTTTTGTGATACAATACGGGGTTACTGGAATGGCCCGGGGTTCAAGCCCTTTCCCCGCCTCCAAAATCTGCGTTCAAGGGTGAAAATTTGTGGAGACAACATCAAAAACGACCCATGGCAAACGGTTCGATGGAAAATACTGCTATAACGGCAGGGACCTGGGCGCGGTGTGCTGCCCGGCCCGCACCGTGTTCCGGGTGTGGAGCCCGGAGGCGGAACGGGTGGAGCTGTCCCTGTACCGGGACGACGCCGGCGAGGCTTTTGAAACCCTCCCCCTCAAGCGCGGGGAACGGGGCGTGTGGAGCGCCGTTGTGGAGGGGGACCTCCACGGGACCTATTACGACTACGAGGTGGAGGCGGCGGGCCGGACGGCGCGCACCGCCGACCCCTATGCCACGGCCTGCGGGCGCAACGGGGCGCACAGCATGGCGGTGAACCTGGCCCGCACCAACCCGGAGGGCTGGGCGTCCGACGTCCCGCCCCCCCGGCAAGCGGAGCAGATCATCTATGAGCTCCATGTCAAGGATTTCTCCCTCCACCCGGGCAGCGGCGTCCCCCAGGAATACCGGGGGAAGTTCAAGGCTTTCGCCGCCCTGGACGAAAACGGACGGCCCCCGGCCTGCATGGAGCACCTGAAAAGCCTGGGGGTCACCCACGTCCAGCTCCTGCCCATTTTCGACTTCGCCACCGTGGACGAGGGCGGGGACGACGGCCAGTTCAACTGGGGCTATGACCCGCTGAACTACAACGTCCCCGAGGGCAGCTACGCCACCGACCCGTCCGACGGAGCGGTCCGCGTCCGGGAGTGCAAGGAGATGGTCCAGGCCCTCCACCGAAACGGCCTGCGGGTGGTGATGGACGTGGTCTATAACCACACCTACCACGCCGACTCCTGGCTGGAGCGCACCGCGCCCGGGTACTACTACCGGCGGCGGTGGAACGGGGCGCTGTCCAACGGCTCCGGCTGCGGCAACGACATCGCGGCGGGCCGGGCCATGGTGGACAACTATATCGCCAACTCCGTGCTGTACTGGGCCAAGGAGTACCACATCGACGGCTTCCGCTTCGACTTGATGGGCCTGATGACGGTGGAGCTGATGAACCGCATCCGGCGGGAGCTGGACCTGGTGTTCGGCCCCGGCGAAAAGCTGCTGTACGGCGAGCCGTGGCAGGCGGGGGACTCCCCCATGGAGGCGGACACCCACCCCGCCGTCAAGGCGAACCTGTCCCTGCTCAGCCCCGGCATCGCCGTGTTCTGCGACAACACGCGGGACGCCGTCAAGGGCAGCTGCTTTGACGGGCGCTCCCCCGGCTTTGTCAACGGCGGGACCGCCCAGGGGGAGGCGGTGCTCAGCGCCGCCGCGGGCTGGCGGGACGGGGCCTGGGAGTTCAACCCCAGGGACTGTTCCCAGCTCATCACCTACCTGTCCTGCCACGACAACTACACCCTCTGGGATAAGCTGGTGCTGTGCGTCTCCCCCGGGGAGGGCGCCCCCGGCCCCGACGCCTTCACCCAGTACCGGGAGGACCTTATGGCCCGGAACCGGCTGGCGGCCTTTATCTGCTTCACCTGCCTGGGCACCCCCTTCTTCCAGGCTGGGGAGGAGTTTGCCCGCACCAAGCTGGGGGACGGCAACAGCTACCGCTCCGCCCCGGAGGTCAACCGGCTGGACTGGGACCGGGCCTGGCGGTTCGGTGCGCTGACGGACTACTACCGGGGGCTGATCCGGCTGCGCCGCGCCCTGCCGGGGCTGCGGGACAAGTCGCCGGAGGCGTGGGACCGGGTGACGGACCGGACGGTGTACGGCCCCCAGACGGTGTCCTTCCGGCTGGCGGGCGGCGGCCCCTGCGGGGAGGACCTGCTGGTGGTGTACAACGCCGCCTGGGAGGTGTGCCATATCGAGCTGCCCGCCGGGCGGTGGATCGTGCTGGCGGACGGCCAGTGGGCGGGCCAGCGCCGCGCCGCCGGGCAGGGCGGCGAGTGGATCGCCGTGCCCCAGTGCAGCGGCCTGCTGCTCCAGCGGCTGCGGCACAGCGTTTAAGAACCTGTATTCACAGCCGAAACCGCCGGATGGCCGAGGGATTTTCCCGTCAGGCAAGGCAAATTTTCGCAGGAATCATTGGGTTTATTTCAAGAAAATTTAACGCGGCATGGCGGGAAAAGACCCGGCCAGACGGTGGATTGAGGTTGTGAATACAGGTTCTAAGACAAAAGGCCCCTCCTGCACGGGAGGGGCCTTTGCATATGCTCAGATAGACAGCAGGTACTGACCGTAGGCGGTCATCGCCATGGGCTCCCCCAGGGCGCGCAGTTCCCCCTCCGTAATCCAGCCCTGGCGGTAGGCGCACTCCTCAATGCAGCCCACATACCGCCCCCCGTGCTGGAGGGCGTGGATGGTCTGGGCCGCGGTGAGCAGGCTGTCCGCGTTGCCCGCGTCCAGCCAGACGTAGTTTTCCTCCAACGGGATGACCCGGAGGCTGTCCCGGCGGAGGAATTCCAGATTGACGTCGGTGATCTCCAGCTCGCCCCGGGCGGATGGGGCCAGCCCGGCGGCAATCTCCAGCGCCTCATTGGTGTAGAAGTACAGGCCGGGGACAATGTAATTGGATTTGGGGTGCCGGGGCTTTTCCTCAATGGAGATGGCGCGGCCGCTCTGGTCGAACTCCACCACGCCGAAGGGGCGGGGGTCGTCCACCCGGCAGCCAAACACGGTGCCGCCGCTGTTGCGCTCCGCCGCCCGCCGCAGGGTGAGGTCCAGGTCGGCGGCCCAGAATATGTTATCCCCCAGCACCAGGCACACGTCGTCCCCCGCCAGGAACTCCCCGCCGATGAGCAGGGCGTCGGCAATGCCCCGGGCCACGGGCTGGACGGTATACCGGATGGACATCCCCAGCTGGGAGCCGTCCCCCAGCAGGGCGGCGAACACCTCTTCCTCGCCGGGGGGGACGATCACCAGCACCTCCCGGATGCCCGCCTGGATCAGCACGGACAGGGGGTAGTAGATCAGCGGCTTGTCGTACACCGGGAGCAGGGGCTTGCAGACCGGCCGCGTCATGGGATACAGGCGGGTCCCCCGCCCCGCCGCCAGGATAATACCCTTCATAAACAACCTCCATTGCGCGCCGGAAGGCGCCGGGGTGTGGACAGCCTGCGCCTGTCCCCCGCGACTTGGAAAACCGCCCATGGGCGGGAGGGCCGCAGGCATCGGATGCTTTCCAAGCACATTATACAAAAACCGGGGAAAAAAGTCAATGCGGCCCCCTTCGGAAACCAGGGCGCCTATCCGCCGGTTCCATAATTATTGACCCTGCCCTTTCCCTTACAAAATTGGGGGAATTGCAACGGCACGGCGCCGGCCCTTTCGTTCCAGCTTCTTCCAACCCGTGTGTTTGCAAGGCTTCCACAACTTCCACAAAAGTTTCCACATCCGACGCCGTGTGAAAACGGAGTTTTTCCCGCATCATTCGGTTGACATAAGTACTATACCCTCCGCTTTCCCGCGCACCGGAAAAGCGGAGGGTATTTCTGTGGTCATGATTCCGGCAGCTCCACCCGGCGCACAAGCCCCATGCCGAAGGCCCCCGGCCCGGTGTGGCACCCGATGCTCAACGCCAGCTCCCCGTGGAAAGCGGGGATACCGGGGAAATTGTCCTCCAGGGTTCGCTGCCAATCCCGGACCTCCTCCGGCGTGCGGTAGGTGTGGGCGGTGCCCACCACGAAATTCCAGCCCCTGGCCCGGAACTCCTCCACACTCTCCCGGACG
>CATLEJ010000040.1 GCA_949916125.1 uncultured Oscillospiraceae bacterium | reverse complement strand
CGCGGGGGACCCCGGGGCCGGGGGGGGGGCGGGGGGCGGGGTTCTGTAATCGGTATCCCACTTCAAAACCGCGCCGGTATAGGCGTCGATCTCATACTCATACTCCACGTTCCCGGCGTAGAATTTGAATTCGTACACCGGCGCCCCGTTCTCCTCGTCCCGCTCCGCCTCGGTGAACACGGCCTGCTCCCGCTCCACCCCCGCGTCGGACAGGGCGGCGGCCCGGGCCTCCTCCAGGGTAATTTCCGCCGACGGGATGCCGGTGACCTCCTGGCCCTTCACCGTCTTGCTCTCTTTTTTTACCACCGAGCCGTCCGAGGCGTCGATCTTGTACTCATACTCCGTCTCCCCGGACACAAACTCCACCTCGTACACAAATCTGTCCTGGTATCGCTCGTACTTGACGCTCACCGCCCGGGCCTCCACGGGGTCAACCCCCGCGTCGGCAAAGGCGAAGCTCTGGGCGGCCTCCCCGCCGATGGCGGAAACCTGCTCCTGCCCGCGCGCGCCGGCGGCGTACACCACAATGCAGATCCCCAGCGTCACCAAGATCACGCCGATACAGGCGACGGTGAGCGCCGCCTTTTTGGGGGTGGAAAACAACTCCTTGATGCTGGACATGGCAGATAACTCCTTTCCGTCCGGGGGCGCGGCAGGCCGCCCCGCCCTATTTTGCCTGCAGGCACAGGCAGTACTGGTATGGCCCCACGGCCCTGTGGCCGCACACGCAGTCCCAGCCGGTGATCAGATCGGTGAACGCCCCCTCCAAGCCGTCCAGCCGGATCTCCCGGGTCTGGCCGGTGAAGTTGAACAGGCACACCAGCGTCCCCTCCCCCGCCCGGCGGACGATGGCCAGCACGCCGTCGTCGTGGGTGTCCCAGGTGGTGACGGACGCGCCGGGGCCGAAGCAGGGCTGTGACCCCCGGATCCGCTCCAGCTGCCGCAGGCCGTCCCAGATGCGCTGCTGCACCGTCCCCGTCTGGTAGCGCAGGGCGGCGTTGTCCCAGCGGAAGGGGGTGCGGTGGAGGTTGCGGCTGTCCTCCCGCAGCGCCGGGTCATCGTGGTAGCCATAGCCGTTGAGCTGGCCGATCTCGTCCCCGCTGGACAGCATGGGGAAGCCCGCCATGCACATCATGGCGGCGTGCATCATCAGGTCCCGGCGGACGCCCAGGGCGGTCTGCTCCCCGCTGTCCTCGCGCAGGCCCTTCTCAATGCCGCACAGGCTGGCGGTGGTGCCGCAGGTGCGGGCGTCCTGGGTGGCGGGGTTGTAGTTATAGCGCTCCCCCCGGGCAAAGCTGCCGGGGAAGCTGCCCTCGAAGAACTCGTAGAGGTACTTTTTGTGGGCCACTGGGTCGATGCCCAGGGTCTTGCCGTATTCCTCATTGAGCCCCCAGCCGATGTCGTCGTGGCAGCGCAGGTAGTTGACAAAGCAGCAGTGGGCGGGCAGGGAGTGCAGGTCGTCCAGCTGCCGCTTGAGCTGCCGCACGTCCCCGGCGGCCAGGGCGCTCCACTGGGTGGCCATAGTGGAGGCGTTGTAGAGCAGGTGGCACTCTGGCTTCTCCGCGGTGCCGAAGTAGGGGGCCAGCTCTCTGGGGGCCATCACCACCTCCCCCTTCAAAATCACGCCGGGGCAGACGCACTCGGTGACCAGCCGGATCAGGCGCATGATGGTGTGGACCTGGGGCAGGTTGCGGCAGGAGGTGCCCAGCTCCTTCCACAGATAGGGCACCGCGTCGATGCGTAGCACCTCCACCCCCAGGTTGGCCAGGTGGAGCAGGCTGCCCACCATGTCGTTGAACACCGCCGGGTTGCGGTAGTTCAGATCCCACTGGTAGGGGTGGAAGGAGGAACAGACGTATTTGCCCATCTCTTCCACATAAATGAAGCTGCCCGGGGCGGTCTCCGGGAACACGTCGGGGATGGTCTTTTCCATCTCCCGGGGGATGTCCGGGGTATCGAAACAGAGATAGCGCTCCTGGTACTCCCGCTCCCCCGCCTTGGCCCGCATGGCCCATTCGTGGGTGTCGGCGGTGTGGTTGATGACGAAGTCCAGGCAGAGGCTCATCCCCCGGCGGCGCATGGCGGCGGCCAGCCGGCTGAGGTCCTCGTTGGTGCCCAGGGACGGGTCCACCTGGTTGAAGTCCTCCACGGCGTAGCCCCCGTCGTTATCCGGGTGAGGCATCTTCAGCAGGGGCATCAGGTGGACGTAGGTGATCCCCTGCTCCTGGAGATAGCCCAGCTTCCCCTGCACGGCCCGCAGATCCCCGGCGAACAGGCCGGGGTACATGGTGACGCCCAGCATCCCCCCCGCCCGGTACCACTCCGGGTCGGCCTCCCGTTTTTTGTCCAGGCGGCGCAGGGCCTGGCTTCTGTCCCGGTAGGCCGCGGCCATCCTGTCCTTCAGCTCGCTGAGGCGGTCACGATTATTATACAGCTCCATGTAAAGCCAGTCAAGCTCGTCCCGCCGCGGGGCAAGGCGGCGCTCCATGTCGTTCATATGGCTTATGCTCCTTTCCGGGCTTGGTTTTGCGTGGGTTCTGTGTTATCATATCAATAACTGCCGCGTTTCGCGGCGCGAAAGGGTGTGCGGATATGCGCGATTATTCCTTCTCCGTCTTTCCCAATGACAATTTCCTGGACCTGCGCCTGTTCCAATACGGCTGGGAGCAGTGCGCCCCCCTCCACTCCTTTGGGCCCTTTGTGCGCAACCACTTCCTGTTCCACTATGTCATCTCGGGCCGGGGCTGCCTCAACTCCAACGGCCCGGACGGCACAACCCGGCACTATGAGCTGGGGCCCAACCAGGGCTTTCTGATCTGCCCCGGCCAGGTAAACACCTACTACGCCGACAAGCACGACCCCTGGAAATATGCCTGGCTGGAGTTCGACGGGCTGCGGGCGGAGGAGTACCTCAACGCCGCCGGGCTGAGCGAAGCCCAGCCCATCTACCAGCCCAGGGACCCGTCCCTGGGCGCGCCGGTGCGGGACGCCATGCTCTACATCGCCGACCACTCCCAGGCGTCCACCCTCTGCCTCATCGGGCACCTGTGCCTGTTTCTGGACGGGCTGATCCAGAGCTCCTCCACCCGGCGGGAGCTCCACGGCGCCCGGCTCCAGGATTTCTACATCCAGGAGGCGGTGAACTTCATGGAGCAGAACTACCGCCGGGAGCTCACCGTGGAGGAAATCGCGGACGTGTGCAAGCTCAACCGCAGCTATTTCAGCAAGCTGTTCCGGGAGAGCATGGGCTGCCCGCCCCAGGAATTCCTGATCCGCCTGCGCCTGTCCAAGGCGGCGGAGCAGATGCAGACCACCAAGGCCTCCATCGGGGATATCTCGGCAAACTGCGGCTATCCCAACCAGCTCCATTTCTCCCGCGCCTTCAAAAAACGCTACGGCGTCTCCCCCCGGGAGTGGCGGGCGCAGCACAGGAGCCTGCCACTGTATAGTCAGCACACTTGAAAATCGGTCAATCCCGATTTTCAAACAGCGGCAGAGCCGCTGTCGGGCAAAGCCCGTGCGCTGACTATGAAGTCTGACTCAGGCCAGAGGCCCGCGTACACGTAACGGACGTGGACGCGGGCCTCTCCATGGGCTGTCGGGCGTCACTCCGCCTCCAGATACAGCTGGAGGGACCAGTAGTCCCCGCCCATCACAGGCAGGGGACAGCCCGCCTCCATCAGCGCGCTGCCGGAATAGCGCTCCTCCCCGCCGTTGACCCGGTACACCGCGTCGGGGTCCAGCCCCTTCAGTCGCAGGGTCAGGAAGGACGGCGCGGCCCGGGTGCCCCCGGCCACCACCGTGGCCAGGGCCTCCCGCCCGTCGGGGGAGACCTGCTCCCAGGCGGTATAGGGGCCGTCCCGGAACGGGTCGCTGAGCCGGTAGTAGTCCCCATACTGGATCAGCTCATAGTGCTCCTTGAAAAAGGCCGTCTGCCGCCGGATTGTCTCCCTGTCCTCCGGGGACGCCTTGCTCAAATCCATCTCATAGCCGAAGGTGCCCGCCATGGCCACCGCGCCCCGGGTCTCCATGGGGGTGATACGGCCGTTTTCCTCATTGGGGACCGCCGACACATGGGCCCCCACCGCGCTCATCGGATAGCAGAAGGAGGTGCCGTACTGGATGCGCAGGCGGTCGATGGCGTCGGTGTTGTCGCTGCACCAGATCTGGGGGGTGTAATACAGCATTCCGCCGTCAAACCGCCCGCCCCCTCCGGCGCAGCCCTCGATCAGGATGTGGGGGAAGTCCCGGCGCAGCCATTCCAGCATCTCATACACGCCCAGGACGTAGCGGTGGTACACCTCCCCCTGGCGCTCTGGCGGCAGGGCGGCGGAGTACACATCCGTCAGGCTGCGGTTCATGTCCCACTTCACATAGGACACGTCGGCGCTGGACAGCCCCGCCTTGATCTGCCCGTAGATGTGCCGGCGCACATCGCCGCGGGAGAAGTCCAGCACCAGCTGGTTGCGGCCCCGGGCGGGGGCCCGGCCCGGGATTTTCAGCACCCAGTCGGGGTGCTCCCGGTAGAGCGCGCTGTCCTCGTTGACCATCTCCGGCTCAATCCAAATGCCGAAGCGCATCCCCAGCTTCTGCAGGCGGGGCACCAGGGCCTCCAGCCCGCCGGGCAGCTTATCCGTGTTCACCCACCAGTCGCCCAGGCCCCCGTTGTCGTCGCTGCGCCCGCCGAACCAGCCGTCGTCCATGACAAACAGCTCAATACCCAGGCCGGCGGCCGTCTCGGCGATCTCCGCCAGCTTGTCTGCGTTGAAATTGAAATAGGTGGCCTCCCAGTTATTGATGAGCACCGGGCGGCGGCGTCCCTCCAGAGGGTCCCGGACCAGCCGCTCTCGGATGGCCCGGTGGAACTGGCGGCTCATCTGCCCAAGCCCCTGGGGGGAGCACACCAGCGCCGCCTCGGGGGCGGTAAACGCCTCCCCCGGCCCCAGGGTCCAGCGGAACTGGTACGGGTTGACCCCCATCACCAGCCGGGCGTTGTCGTACTGGCTGCGCTCCACCTGGGCCTGGAAGCTGCCGCTGTACAGCAGCATGGCCCCATAGCACACGCCGTAGTCCTCGTTGGCGTCATGGCCGCACAGCACCACAAAGGGGTTGTGCTGGTGGCTGGACGTCCCCCGGACGCTGCCCACCCCCTGGACGCCCGGGCGCAGCGGGGCCCGGCTGGGACAGCGCTCCATCATGTGGCAGCCGTCAAAGGTGACCAGGTCCAGGTCGGAGCGGAGGAAATCCAGGCACAGGGAGGCGCACTGGCGCAGGCCCACGGCCCGCTTCCCCTCGTTGACCACCCGCACCGCCCGGGTAATCAGGTCATACCGCTCAAAAACGCCGTAGTACAGCTCCACCTTCACCTGGGCGGCGGCGTCCTCCAGGAAGACCACCAGGGTCTGGGCGTCCTCCGCCGTCCCCCGGAAGGCGGGCAGGCCCTCCAGGGCGTACTTCCCCTCCCGCAGCTCAAAGCCCGTATAGCGCAGGCTGGCGCTGACGCTGCCGCCGGGCAGCTCCAGCTCCAGGGAGGGCAGGCGGAAATCCCCTACGCCGCAGCCGGAGTACTCCTGGGGGATGGTGTCCAGGGAGTAGGTGCGGTCCAGCCCGGCCTCTTCCGGGTTGGGGGCGCAGGCCCTGTCGGCGTACCGGATGAGATAGGACATATCGCCGCTGACCCGGGGGCCGTAATAGGTGTGGACCAGCACGCTGTGCCGGTCGGCCTTCAGCTGATAGGTGGTATTCCGGGTGTGCAGGCTGAACAACAGCTTTTGTTTGTCAATCGCAATCATATGAAATCCCCTCTTGCAAAGTACGCGCGTCCCGCCCCCGGCCGGGGGCGGGTTCGCCGCAGATATGATTCCCGAATGAAAAATTCGGGAATCATATCTTTGATTTAAGCCGTTTTGCTCGCCGCCGCATGGCGGCAGCAACCGCAAAACATGGCAGATATCACTTCCTGCCTTTCAGTTTGGGAGTAATATTGTAAGCGATTTCTGATTGGGTTTCAAGAGCGAATCTGTAAATGGAACAGACACTTTCTGCCTGGCGGAACAAGCGGCCCCGGCAGGCGCAGGCGCCATCGCCGGGGCCGCTTGGGTGGGGCGGTATCACTCGGCCTGCGGCTGATTACTTGCCGCCCGTCATGGCGATGCCCTCAATGAACTGCTTCTGGAAGAACAGGTACAGGATGACCATGGGCAGCATGGCCAGCAGGGAGCCCGCCATCAGCACCGGGAAGTTGGTGCTGAACTGGCCGCGCAGCGTGGCCAGGCCGGAGGACAGGGTCATCATGTTCAGGTCGGAGTTGACCACCAGGGGCCACATCAGGTCGCTGTAGGCGAACACGGCGGTGAACACGGTGAGCGCCGCCACCGACGAGGTGGTCAGCGGGGCCATCACCTTGTAGAAGGCCTGCCACTGGTTGCAGCCGTCCAAGTAGGCCGCCTCGGCGATCTCGTTGGGGATGCCCAGGTACGCCTGGCGCAGGAAGAAGGTGCCGAAGGCGCTGACGATGCCGGGGAACACCAGGGCCGCGATGGAGTTGGCCATGCCCAGCTTGGCCACCATCTGGTACTGGGGGATGATGAAGATCTGGCTGGGCAGCATCATCTGCATCAGCACAATGCCGAACAGAATATTCTTGCCCTTGAAGTTCAGCTTGGCGAAGGCGTAGCCCGCCATGGAGCTGAACACCACCGCGAAAATCACCCGGAATACGATCATCAAAATGGTGTTGACGTACATATTCACAAAGGGCAGGCTGTTGATGGCGTCGGTGAAGTTGCTGAAGATCAGCTCCTTGGGGAAAATGGTGGGCGGCACCTGGATGCTCTCCGTCTGGGTCTTGAGGCTGGTCAGGATCATCCACAGGAAGGGGAAGATCATGATGACGGAGCCGATGATCAGCGCCGCGTAGGTGACGATTTTGGTGGAGCGGCGGGAGCCCTCCAGCGATTTGGTTTTCATCTCGACCCCTCCTCAGACTTCATAGTTGACCCACTTCTTCTGGCCCCAGAACTGGAAGACAGTGGCAATGCCGATGAGCAGCACGGTCCAGACGGCGATGGCGGAGCCGGAGCCGCGGCTG
The DNA here is from genome assembly GCA_949916125.1 of uncultured Oscillospiraceae bacterium. GTDB lineage: Bacteria > Bacillota > Clostridia > Oscillospirales > Oscillospiraceae > Enterenecus. Next base: position 11,508 of record CATLEJ010000040.1, on the reverse strand, counting down.
CCCGCCACGAAGGACTCGCGGTAGAACAGGTAAATGAGGCTCTGCACGTTGGTCAGGGCGGGGTTGGTCTCCTCCACCATCATGTAGATCAGGTCGTACACCTTCAGGGATGCCATCAGGCGCATGATCATGGTGACGAACAGCGTCGGGGACACCATGGGCAGGGTGATGGAGAAGAACTGCTTGATTTTGCCCGCGCCGTCGATGGAGGCGGCCTCATAGTAGGACTTGGAGATGTTCTGCAATCCGGACAGCAGCAGCACCGCGTCGTAGCCGATGGCGCTCCAGATGGCCACCACGGCGCAGGAGATCAGGGCCACGTTGGGGTCGGTGATCCACTTCACATGGGTGCCGAAGATCTGGTTGAGCACGCCGTAGTCGGCGTTGAAAATCCAGCGCCACACCATGGTCACGGCGGCGGGGGCGCACACCATGGGCAGGAAGAAGATGGTGCGGAAGCCGCCCTTGAACTTCACCTTGGCGTTGAGCATCACCGCCACCAGCAGGGACAGGAAGATGCCCACGGGCACCGTCAGCACCACGAACAGAAGGGTGTTGCCGGTGGCCTTCCAGAAGTCGGCGTTCTGGAACATATTGATGTAGTTGTCCAGGCCGATGAATCGGTAGTGGCCGAACCCCAGGTGCTCGCAAAAGCTGGCCCAGATGGTCTGGATGAAGGGCCACACGTTCAGCACCAGCAGGCCGATGATGGTGGGCGCCACCATGAACCAGCCCCAGCGCTGCTCGCTGCTGGCGGCTTTGGACATTTTTTTATTCATAATCGTTCCCTCCTCCCGCTCGTTCAATCTGTGGTGACATAGCTGTCCGCAATGGCCTGCATCCTGGCCAGGCTCTCCTCAATGTTGGAGCCGTTATAGACGCGCACCATCTCGTCGGCCACGGTGGGCTTCCACTTGCGGCGGCTGGCGTTGTTGATGTACTGCACCACATGGTCGAACTGGTCGTAGCACACCTGCACGTCCAGCAGGTAGTCCAGCTTCTGGAACTGGGTGGTCCAGGAATCCTCCAGCCCCAGGTAGGCCGGGATGGCCGCGCCGGACTCGCCCTGGATGCGCTGGCCCTCCTCGCTGCCGAAGAAGCGAAGCACGTCCTTGACGATCTCCAGGTTCTTACCCCGGGCGGCGGTGGCGTAGCACAGGCCGTTGGAGATGGTGGCCCGGCCGTCGCCGCTGTCGGGGTCCGGGCAGGCCGGCAGGGGCGCGATGTCCCACTTGCCCACCATGTCGGGGTAGTTGAGCATATTGGGCAGCAGGTTCCAGCTGCCCTCAAAGTACATGGAGCCCTGGCCGGCCAGGAAGGCGGTGCCGGGGGAGGTCTCGGCAAAGTACGCCTGGTTGGGGCACCAGTCGTTTTTCTGGAGGTCCACGTAGTACTTGATGGCCTCCATGGTGGCGGGCTGGGTGTACCCGGCGTGTATGTTCGTCTCCGGGTCCAGGATATAGCCGCCCTTCTGGTAGACGAAATTCCAATACCCCAGCTGCTCGTCGTTGTAGGCCATGTAGCCGTACTTGCCGGTGGCGGCGTACACCTTGGCGGAGGCGTCGGTCAGGTCGTCCCAGGTCCAGGTCTCGTCGGGGTAGGCCACCCCGGCGGCGTCGAACATCTCTTTATTGTACACCAGCACCACGTTGTCCTTGTCCTTGGGGATGCCGTAGATCCGGCCGTCGGTGCCGCTGGCGTTGCCGATGGAGATGTCGGAGTAATGCTTCGTGAAGAAATCGGGGTCCACCTCATCGTAAACGTCGGTCAGGTCGGCCAGGATGCCGAAGTCGGCATAGTACAGGATCTGGTCGGTGTGCATCCAGAAGATGTCGGGCATTGTGTTGCTCTCGCCGGCGGCCTCCAGCTTGGTCCAGTACTCGTTCCAGCTGGTGACCTGCACCTCAATCACCACGTCCGGGTGCTGGGCGGTGTAGGCGTCGCACACGGCCTGCATCCCGTCCCGCTGGAACACATCCCAGATCTGGAAGGTCAGGTGGGTCTTGCCGTCGGCGGAGCCGCACCCCGCGGTGGACAGCAGCAGCGCCGCGGCCAGGGCCGCCGCCATCAAGCGGGCAATCTTTTTCATAAACACCACTCCTCTGCTTCATTTCTTGCTTGCGTTGCGATCCCGGGTAACGCACATGACAGCATCATACCCCCTTCCCCTTTCCGCTGTAAATGGATTTTGCTCTCCGAAATATACCCGAATGTCATATGAGACGTTTTATGTGCAGTTCGTCTCCCATTTGGGCATATTTGTTGTGAACTTCGTCCTATTTAACATATTTTATATGTATAATTTAGTTATTATAACGATTATTCGTTCTGTGTTATCCCTTTTTCCCTTACAGATTCCAAATCTGGTCTTTTTCAACATGACTTTATGTGATCTTTTTCCAGGTCCTGGCAGCCCTCCCTGAAAAGGGTAAAAGGTTTCCCTTGAACCCGCCGCCCGGCTGTGGTATAGTTCTTAAAAATCTCCCTCCGGGCTGAAAGGAGCATCCGCCATGTTTCTTGACAAAAGCCAATTTGAGCCGTCCCCCGCCTGCGAACAGGTCTCGCCGGAGCCGGCCGGTCCCCGGCGTTTCCTCCAGATCATCCAGTCGGATTTCTTCACCCTGATCAAGCTCAACCTGCTGCTCCTGCTGTGCTGCCTGCCGGTGGTCACCCTCCCCCCTGCCCTGTTTGCCGCCCACCAGCTTACCCGCCGCGTGGTGCTGGATGAACCGGTGCGGTGCTGGCGGGACTTCCGGGCCGCCTTCCGGGGCGGCTGGAAGCAGGGCTATGCCGCGTTCCTGCTCACCGCCGCCCCCGTGGGGCTCAGCGGGTCCGGGGCGGCGTTCTACCTGCGCCACGCCCAGCAGCTCCCCCTCCTGGTGGTTCCGTTTGCCCTGTGCGTCTTCGTCTTTCTGGTGTCCCTCCTGTCCTCTACCTATTTATATGCCCTTTTATGCGACGGCAGGCCTTGGAAAGAGGCGGTCCGCACCGCCGTGCTGCTGGCGGCGGCCAGGCCCCTGCGGGCCGTGCTGGCGGCGCTGGGCTGGCACGGGCTCACCCTTGCGGGCGTGCTGTTCTTCCCGCTGAGCGGGCCATACCTGACGCTGATCGGGCTCGCCCTCCCCGTGCTGCTGGGGCACTTCTTTGCACGGACGGTCATCAGGCAGTTTTACGGCAGATAGCCGCAGAAAAGGAAGCTCCCCCGCCGCCTGCGGGGGAGCTTCCTTTTCTCCGCTGTCAAATGCTCAGGCGCCCGCTTTGCCCTGCGCCCGGGCGATAAATTTTTCCGGTTTGATGATAAAACGCTCATGGACGCCCCCGCCGATCTTCTCCCGCTCGTCGTAGGCGGACACCGCAAAGGTGAGCTTCCGGCCCTCCACGGCAATCACCTCCGCCTCCGCCCATACCTTCATGCCGATGGGGGTGGCGGCGTCGTGGGTCACCTCCAGCCGGGTGCCCACCGTGCCCTCGTCGGGGGCCAGGGCGGACTGCGACGCCTGGACGGCGGCGTTCTCCATCAGGGCAATCATATACGGGGTGGCGAACACGGGCACCAGCCCGGACCCCACCGCCTGGGCGGTGTTCTCCGGCGTCACCACGGCCTCGGCCCGGCCCCGACTTCCAACTTCAACAGACATGGAAATCCCTCCTATCATTTGTCCTTAAGGAACCTCTGAACAAATGCGTCTGCGGCGCTTTGCGGATCTTTTTTACCACAACTTCGTTGTGATTTCTTGAAATAAACACAATTATTCCCGCGAAATCCCGCCTCGTTGTGGCGAAAAATCTCTCGCAAATCGCTCTTTCCGATTTATTCAGAGGTTCCTTAACAGTGTATACCATCCGGCCCGGTTTGGCAATTTAAAAATATCTTCAAACCTTTTTTCTTGAACCGCCCGGCGGTTCTTCGTATAATAGAGGAAAACCAGACGGAAACGGGGCGCGCGCCATGAGCCATATCTTAGTAATCGACGACGATATCCACATCGGCAACCTGCTCCAGGAGGCGCTGGAGGGGGAGGGCTACCGGGTGAGCCGGGCCTATTCCGGCACCGAGGCGGTGCTGGCGCTGGAGCGGGGGCGGCCCGATCTCGCGCTGCTGGATCTCATGCTGCCCGGCCTGTCCGGGGATGAGGTGCTGCCCAGGCTGGCTGGCGTCCCCGTCATCGTGGTCAGCGCCAGGGCCGACATCGACAGCAAGACCGCCCTGCTGCTGGGCGGCGCGGCGGACTACGTCACCAAGCCCTTCGTCCTGCGGGAGCTGCTGGCCCGGGTGGCGGTGCGGCTGCGGGAGGCCCCGGCCCGGGAGGGCGCGGCCCTCGCCTTTGGGAACCTGCGGCTGGAGCCGGACGCCCGCGCGGCGTCCGTGGACGGGGAAGCGGTGCGGCTTACCCGGACGGAGTACGCCATTCTGAAGCTGCTGATGACGAGCCCTGCCCAGGTGGTCACCAAATCCCGGCTGCTGGAGCAGATTGCCCTGGACACCCCGGACTGCACGGAGAGCTCGCTGAAAACCCACGTCAGCAACCTGCGGAAAAAGCTGCGGGACGCGGGGGCACAGGATTATATTGAATCGGTTTGGGGAATCGGGTTTAAGATGGCCGCAGGCCGTCCCGACACGAAGCCCAGCGAAGCGGGTTCGTGTCGGGACGGATGAGCGGTGGAATGCGTGAGCGGCGGCGAAACGCCGCCGTGAGGGATATGGAGCCCGCGACGACGCAATCTTGACGAAATCTGAACTGTTTCCTTGACCGCTTTCTTGACCGGTTTCTGCTACCATGGGGACATCCCAAGAGGGCATCAAGGAAACGGAGGCTTTTTTATGGAATATGTACTGGCCACCCAGGGCCTGTCCAAGCACTACAGGCAGTTCAAAGCCCTGGACAACCTCACCATGCACGTGCCCAAGGGCAGCATCTACGGCTTCGTGGGCCGCAACGGGGCGGGCAAAACCACCCTCATCCGGCTGATCTGCGGCCTGCAGGCCCCCACGTCGGGCAGCTATTCCCTCTACGGCACCGACTTTACCCAGAAGGAAATCGCCAAAATCCGCCGCCGCATGGGCGCGGTGGTGGAGACCCCGTCCATCTACCTGGACTTGACCGCGGAGGACAACCTGAAAGAGCAGTTCCGGGTGCTGGGCGTGCCCACTGACGACGGCATCCCGGAGCTTCTCAAGCTGGTGGGGCTGGAGAACACGGGAAAGAAAAAGGCCCGCAACTTCTCCCTGGGCATGAAGCAGCGGCTGGGCATCGCCGTGGCGCTGGCGGGGGATCCGGACTTCCTGGTACTGGACGAGCCGGTGAACGGCCTGGATCCCCAGGGCATCATCGACATACGGGAGCTGATCCTCAAGCTCAACCGGGAGCGGAACATCACCGTGCTCATCTCCTCCCACATTCTGGACGAGCTGTCCCGGCTGGCCACCCACTACGGTTTCATCGACAGCGGGCGGATCGTCAAGGAGCTGTCCGCCCGGGAGCTGGAGGCGGCCTGCCGCAAGTGCCTGCGGGTGGAGGTCACCGACACCCGGGCCCTGGCCCGGGTGCTGGACGGCATGGGGGTGGAGTACAAGATTCTAAGCGACGGGCAGGCGGACGTGTTCGCCCAGCTGAATATCTCCCAGCTCAGCCGGGCGCTGGACGGGGAGGGCTGCGAGCTGCTCAGCGCCCAGGAGCGGGACGAGAGCCTGGAGAGCTACTTCGTCAACCTGGTGGGGGGTGGCCCCCGTGATTAAGCTGCTCAGCGCGAACTTCCTGCGGCTGCGGAAGACCAACCTCATCTGGGGCTCCCTGGGGATATGCGTGGGCCTGGGGGCGCTGGCGGCGCTGGGAGAATTCCGCTTCCAGGTCTCCGTGGGCGCCGACCTGAGCGTGCCGGAGGTGGCCCAATACAAGGCCCTGCTGGAAAAGCAGTTCTTCGAGTACGCCGCCTTTATCGGCATACTGGCCGCGGAGTTCATCTCCCTGTTCCTGGGCACCGAGTACAGCGACGCCACCCTCCGGAACAAGATCGCCGTGGGCCACTCCCGACTGTCCATCTACGCTGCCAACCTCATCACCGGCTTCGCGGCGTCCCTGATGTGCATAGCAGGCTATATGCTGTCCTGTCTGGCGGTGGGCACGCCCCTGCTGGGCTGGTTCAGCAAGCCCGCGCCCCTGCTGCTCTGCGCCATTGCCGGTTCGGTGCTGATGCTGGCGGCGTTCTGCGCCATCTTCACCTTTGTGGCCATGAACTGCGCCAAAAAGTCCACCTCGGTGGTGATCTGCCTGCTGGGGGTGTTTGCGCTGCTGCTGGCCGCCGTGTACCTCAACGGGCGGCTGGAAGCGCCGGAGTTCATCACCGGCTATGAGCTGTCCGGCAATGGGGAGATCGTGGACGCCGTGCCGGAGCCCAACCCCAACTACCTCACCGGGGCCAAGCGGGAGGTCTACCAGTTCCTCTACGACCTGCTGCCCACGGGGCAGTCCCTTCAGTACACCATGCTGAACTTCACCGACCCCGCGCGGCTGATGGGGCTGGCGGCGGCGGTGTGCGCGGTGTTCACCGCCGCCGGGGCGGCCCTGCTCCGGCGGAAGGATTTGAAGTAGGAGGGCGGCATGAGGAATCTATTGTCGGCCAACCTCCTGCGGCTGAGAAAAAGCAGGCTGTTTTGGGGGTTGCTCCTGCTTCTCTTTGGGCTGGGCGTCCTGTTCACCCTGCGCCGTTTGGCGGATCAGGTCAGATGGAGCGCATGGGGCGCACAGGGCGCACGGTATTACCTGACCGTTGACCTGTTCACCTACGCCCTGTTCCTGGGCTTCGGCATGGCGGCGTTCATCCCCCTGTTTTTCGGGGCGGAGTACAGCGACGGGGCCATCCGCAATAAGCTCATAGCGGGACACTCCCGCCTGTCCATCTACCTGTCCCACCTGATCACCAGCGTGGTGGCGGCCCTGTGCGCCGCCGGGGCCTATGTGCTGCCCGTGCTGGCCGTAGGGTTCTTTATCTACGAGCCCCCGGCCCTGGAGGCGGGGACGCTGGCCCTCCTGGTGCTGGGGACGCTGGTGCTGCTGGCGGCGTACTGCGCCCTGTACACCCTCGTCACCATGAATTGCAGCCGGAAAAGCACGGCGGCGGTGATCTGCCTGCTGGGGATGCTGGCGCTCTACATCGTGTCCGGCAATGTTGAGATCCCGCTGATGCACCCGGAATACCTGAACTGGGTGGTTACCGAAGCCGGGGAGATGATTCCGGGGGATCCCAATCCCCGCTATGTGGGCGGCATGGAGCGGGTGGTGCTGGAAACCCTTCAGGATCTTTTGCCCACCGGACAGTCCCTCCAGTATATGCGGGCGGACGTGGCCCATCCGGCGCGGCTGCCCCTGTACGCGCTGATTGATGTCGCCGCCTTTACCGCCATTGGCGCGGCCCTGTTCCGCAAAAAAGACCTGAAGTAGGCGGCGAAGCCGCCCCCAAATCGAAGCCCAGCGAAGCGGGTTCGATTTGGAGAGGAGGAGCAAGGAAGCAAAGTGAGGAATAGCCGTCAGGCTGTTCCGAACGGAGCGGACTTTGCGACGACGAGGAGGTGACCCCCCATGCTCCCCTGGCTGCTGTGCGGCGCTCTGGCCGCAATCGTCCTGATCCTGTGCGTCCGCCTGCGCCTGCTCCAAAAAAGCCTGGACGACATCGCCGCCCAGTTGGAGGAGCGATTGGGTTCCGACACCAACAATCCCATCTTCCTGTCCGCCCGGGATCCCCACGCCGGTCAGCTGGCGGGGGCGCTCAACGTCCAGCTCAAGGAGCTGCGCCGCCTCCGTCAGCGGTACGAAAACGGCGACCGGGAGCTGAAGGAGGCGGTCACCAACGTCTCCCACGACCTGCGTACCCCGCTGACCGCCATCTGCGGCTACCTGGAGCTGCTGGACAAGGGGGACAAAACGCCGGCCCAGGCCCGGTATCTGGCCCTCATCGCCGACCGGGCGGAGGCCATGCGCCAGCTCACCGAGGAGCTGCTGCGCTACTCGGTGGCCGCCGGCCCGGAGGAGGGGCTGACGGCGGAGAGCGTGGATCTGAACGCGGCGGTGGAGGAGGCGGTGGCCTCCTTCTACGGGGCGCTGGTGGAGGGCGGCGTGACGCCCAGCGTGTCCCTGCCGGAGGAGCGGGTGGTGCGCAGCCTAAACCGGGCGGCGCTGTCCCGGGTGCTGGGCAACCTGCTGAACAACGCGCTGAAATACAGCGGCGGCGACCTGGAGGTGACGCTGGACAGCGCGGGCGTCATCACCCTGTCCAACGCCGCCCCGGGGCTGGACGAGGTACAGGTGGGCCGGCTGTTCGACCGGTTCTACACCGTGGAGACGGGCCGGAGCTCCACCGGGCTGGGGCTGTCCATCGCCCGCGCCCTCACCGAGCGGATGGGGGGGACCATCGCCGCCCGGTATGAGGCGGGGCGGTTGTCCGTCATCCTCCAGTTCCCCGAAACAGCCTGACTGAGGCCCGCACACAACGGGATGTGCGGGGGACTCCACAGAAAATATGGCCGGACGCTATTTTCATTCCATCCCTGTGGTGCTATAATAAAAACAGCTTAGCGCCTGCTTTCAAAACGAGGTGGAATTATGGAAGACGCCCGGAAATCGTCCCTGTTTGAAACCATGCCCATCCCCCGGGCGGTGCTGGCCCTGTCGGTGCCCACTGTCCTCAGCTCGCTGGTGATGGTGCTGTACAATCTGGCGGACACCTATTTTGTGGGGATGCTGGACAGCCCTGTGCAGAACTCCGCCGTCACCCTGGCCGCGCCGGTGCTGCTGGCCTTCAACGCGGTAAACAACCTGTTCGGCGTGGGCGCCAGCAGCATGATGAGCCGCGCCCTGGGGTCCAAAGACTACGACACCGTGCGGCGCAGCTCCGCCTTCGGGTTCTACTGCGCGCTGATCTGCGGGGCGTTGTTCTCAGTGGCGGCCACCGCGCTGGGCGCCCCCCTGCTGTCGCTGTTGGGGGCGGCGGGGGACACCCTGGAACCCACCCGGGACTATATGCGCTGGACGGTGACCTGGGGGGCGGTGCCCGCCATCCTCAACGTGGTGCTGGCCTACCTGGTACGGGCGGAGGGGGCCACCCTCCACGCCAGCATCGGCACAATGAGCGGCTGTGCGCTGAACATTGTGCTGGATCCCATCTTCATCCTGCCCTGGGGGCTGGACATGGGGGCGGCGGGGGCGGGCTGCGCCACCTTTTTGTCCAACTGCGCGGCCTGCCTGTATTTCTTCGTGCTGCTGCTGGTGCGGCGGGGCAGGACCTATGTGTGCCTGAACCCCGTCTTGGCCCGGCCCCAGGGGGCCATCGTCAAGGGCGTGTTCGGGGTAGGGGTGCCCGCGTCCATCCAGAACCTGCTGAACGTGACGGGCATGACGGTGCTGAACAACTTCACCGCTGCTTTCGGGGCGGACGCCATCGCCGCCATGGGCATCGCCTACAAGATCAGCATGATCCCTTTGTACATCGCCATGGGCGTGTCCCAGGGGCTGATGCCGCTGGTGAGCTATAACTACGGGGCGGGCAACGTGCCCCGGCTAAAGCGGGCCGTCCTGTTCGCGGCGAAAATCTCGCTGGCCTTCATGGCGGTGGTGACGGTGTGCTATTTCTTCGGCGCGGGCACCCTGGTGGGGCTGTTCATGAAAACGGAGGCGGTGGTGGCCTACGGCTCCCAGTTCCTGCGGTGTATGTGCCTGGCCCAGCCCTTCCTGTGCCTGGACTTCCTGGCGGTGGGCGTGTTCCAGGCCTGCGGGCTGGGGCGGTACTCCCTGCTCTTTGCCGTGCTGCGCAAGATCGTGCTGGAGATCCCCGCCCTCTATGTGCTCAACCGCCTGTTCCCGCTGGACGGGCTGGCCTGCGCCCAGCCGGTGGCGGAGGTGGCGCTGGCCGGGGCGGCGGCGGTCATCCTGGCGCGGCTGTTCCGGCGGATGGACGCGGAGGGGACGCCCCTCTCCCCCGGGCGGCGCTGACCGCCCGGCCCCGGCCGCAAAATTTTCCGTTGGCCCTTTCCCAAACCCCCGTTTCTGCCGATAAACAGGATAGAGGCAAAATTGGAAGGGGGTGTCCCGGTTGGGTACCGCACCGATATCCGCCATCGCCCGTGAGGATCAAGTGACCATCGGCCAGCAGGAGGAAGGCTATTCCGGCTACTCCACCCCACTGGCCCAGTCCATGAAGAAGCAGCGGGAGGAAGGCTCCAGCCTCGCCGAGATGCTCCAGGACGCCAGGGAGAAGGCGGACGCCCATCAAAAGCAGCTTGACAAGCTGAAGAAGGTCACCCCCCGGTACGGGGACGCGCCGCTGGAGGCCTACGCCCGGATCAGCCGGGCCCGCACCCCGTCCCAGGCGGGCTCCGCCGCGGGATATGCCCGCCGCAGGGCCATGCAGCTCAGGGCCGCCCTGCGCACCGACCCAGAGCACGCCGACCAGATCAGGGCCGCCGCCGGACAGCTGGAAAAGGCAGTGGGCCGGGCCAACCGGAAAAAGCTGGAGCTGAACCGGGAGCAGCTGTCCCGGGCCAGGATGAAGCGTATGGCCCGGGAGAACAGGCGCCGGGAGGAACAGCGCATCCGCCAGGAGCTGCGCAAGAGCCAGGCCATGCGGGCCATCCGGGAGTCGGGCTACTTCAAGGAGGCGGAGATCGCCAACCGCCAGGCGGATCAGCTCACCGCCACCAAGATGGAGCTGAAGGCCCAGGCGGAGCAGCTGGGCATATCCACCCAGGCGTCTATCGATGCCGCCATGCAGGGATACTCCGCAGGCACCCAGCTGGCCACCGTGGACGTAGACGCCCCCATGCCCGTCCCCCAGGTGGATGTGCAGGCATGATAGAATGAAGCGGGGATTTTATGCGAGAAATCGCGCTATGTATCATGACCAGGGAACTTTGCCATGAATTATACCGGGGTTGGGAAAACGATCCCGCCATATATAATGACATGGATTTATTTACACCATACCACTATGACCCAAACGCAGTAAATCGATATTTTGACTCTAAGCAAAATTCATCCCGTGTTTTATTTGCCATCATGAAGGATGGAACGCCAATCGGTGAACTTCAGCTAAAGCAGATCGACATGGAGCGCAAAGAGTGTACTCTGAGTATCCATATGCAAAATGATGCCGTAAAGGGCCGGGGATATGGGACCTGCGCGGAGAGGTTAGCGCTGAAATACGCCTTTGACGTCCTGGGAATGGCCGCAGTAACCGCCGACACGGTTATCAAGAACACGCGGAGCCAGTATGTACTTGGAAAAGTCGGGTTTCAGTACATAGGAGAGAAGGACGGTTTTAAGTATTACCGGTGTGTGCAGCAGGCCGTCTATTGAAAGGGCTCCCCGCCGCGAAGCGGCGGGGAGCCCTTTCTTAGAACCTGTATTCACAACCTCAATCCACCGTCTGGCCGGGTCTTTTCCCGCCATGCCGCGTTAAATTTTCTTGAAATAAACCCAATTATTCCTGCGAAAATTTGCCTTGCCTGACGGGAAAATC
>CATLEJ010000039.1 GCA_949916125.1 uncultured Oscillospiraceae bacterium | reverse complement strand
GATTGCGGTGGCGGTGAATGCCGCCACCGCAGCCATGAAGGCCAGGGCCTTCATGGCCGTATTTTCCCGCCAGTTCATGGCATTTTCTCCATTTTGTACCCCAGCCCCCACACCACCTTCAGATACCGGGGGTTGGCGGGGTCGATTTCAATTTTCTCCCGCAGGTGCCGGATGTGGACGGCCACGGTGTTCTCGCTGCCCAGGGCGGGGTCGTTCCACACCTGCTCATAGATCTGGGCGGTGGAGTACACCCGCCCCAGGTTCTTCATCAGCAGCCGCAGGATGTTGTACTCGATGGGGGTGAGGCTCACCGGCTCGCCGTCCACCGTCACCGCCTTGGCCTCGTCGTCCATGAGGATGGTGCCGTTGCGCAGGGCGCCGTCCGACCCCTCGGCCGCGGCCTTGCCCCCCAGGGTGGTGTACCGCCGCAGCTGGCTTTTCACCCGGGCCAGCACCTCGATGGGGTTGAAGGGCTTGGTGATATAGTCGTCCGCGCCGATGTTCAGCCCCAGCACCTTGTCGGTGTCCTCGCTCTTGGCGGTGAGCAGGATGATGGGGATATTGCCCTCCTCCCGGAGCTTGGCGGTGGCCCGGATGCCGTCCAGCCTGGGCATCATCACGTCCATGAGGATCAGGTCGATGTTCTCCGTGCGCACCGCGGCGACGGCCTCCTCGCCGTTGTAGGCAGACACCGTGCGGTACCCCTCGCTGGTGAGGTAGATTTCCAGCGCCGAGACAATGTCCTTGTCGTCGTCGCAGATTAGAACCGTATACATTGGCGCGTCACTCCTTTTTACACTTACATAGTAACAGCCCGCCCATTAAGCTGCAAGGGGGAAAATGTTTAAAATCCCTTTAAGAAGCCCCCGGCCTGTGGTACAATATCCGCAATGGAAAGGGGGAGGCTGTGATGAATCCGTTGGAGTTAAAGACCGTCGCCCTGTCCGCCGACGGGCAGGCGCTGGAGATTCTGGACCAGACCCTGCTGCCGGCACAGGTGAAATACCTGTCCCTCACAAGGCAGGAGGATATTTTCGAGGCCATCCGCGCGCTGCGGGTGCGGGGCGCGCCCGCCATCGGGGTGGCCGCCGCCTACGGGCTGTACCTGGCCGCCGCCCAATCCCGGGCGCAGGACGCGGACGGGCTGCTGGCGGAGCTGCGCGCGGCCAAAGACTACCTGAATTCCTCCCGGCCCACGGCGGTGAACCTGTCCTGGGCGCTGGAGCGGATGCTGCGCACGGCGCGGGAGGCCCGCGCCCTGCCCGTGCCGGAGCTGAAGGCCCGCCTGCGCCGGGAGGCGGACGCCATCCGGGAGGAAGATATCGCCGTCTGCCGCGCCATCGGCGGGTGGGGCGTTTCCCTGCTGCGGCCCGGGGACGGCATCCTCACCCACTGCAACGCCGGGACGCTGGCCACCGCCCAATACGGCACCGCCCTGGCCCCCATTTACACCGCCCTGGAGCGGGGGATGACGGACCTGCGGGTGTACTGCGACGAGACCCGGCCCCTCCTGCAAGGGGCGCGGCTCACCGCCTTCGAGCTCCAGTGCGCCGGGGTGGACACCACCCTGATCTGCGACAATATGGCGTCCGCCACCATGGCCAAGGGCAAGGTGGACCTCGTGTTTGTGGGCTGCGACCGGGTGTGCGCCAACGGCGACTTCGCCAACAAGATCGGCACCAGCGGGGTGGCCATCCTGGCGCGGCACTATGGGATCCCCTTCTATGTCTGCGCCCCGTCGTCCACCATCGACTTCGGCGTCGGCTGCGGGGCGGACATCCCCATTGAGGAGCGCCCCCCGGAGGAGGTCACCGAGCTGTGGTACGCCCACCGGATGGCCCCGGAGGGGGTGAAGGTGGACAACCCCGCCTTCGACGTGACGGACCACACCCTGGTCACCGGGTTCGTCACGGAGAAGGGGATCGCCTACCCCCCCTTCGACCAGGCGTTCCGGGCGCTGTTTCCGGGGTAACGACGGCGCCGGGAGGCCCTATGGGCCTCCCGGCGTTTTTTGCGCGGTTCGGTTGTGTTACGTCCAGAGGCCCATGTCGCCCACGGAGAGGCGATAACCCCCGCCGTGAAGGTGAACCCGCAGCTCCAGTACTCCGGTCAGGTCAATGTTAATCAGATCCGGTTCAAATCCCCCTTGAGAGAGGTTGTTCTGCGCCGCGTTATCATACAAAATCCTGCCATCACCATATATGGTCAGGCCATAGCCTTTCGAAATAGAGGACGAACGGTATTCGTAAGATTGATACAAAACACCTGTCATGCGGGTATATTGGCCGTTCAGTTTATAAGTGCGGTCAAAGTCCCTTGTGACGCAGTAATAGTGGGTATTCCCCGCATTATCCTTCTCACTGGCTGCTGTGGTAATGCTCTTGGTGCCGGAGAAGTAATCCATCTGGCTCAGCCATGCGGCGGGGCTGTCGCCGCTGTGCTTCCCCACGTAGACGCTCTTGGTTTTCCCGTCCCACTGCACGGGCTTGCCCAAAGCCTCGCTGACGGCCCGAACGGGCAGATAGGTGGTGCCGTTGTAGGTGAATACCTCCACCGGCTTGCCGTTGGCGTCCCTGGGGTCCAGCTTCTGGTCGTCGATGTAGACGCTGACGCCGGGCCAGATGGTGATGGTTTTCCCGGCGGCGGCCAGTGCGGACGGCACGACGCTCACCACAAGCAGGGCAGTCAGCGCCCCGGCCAGGAAGGTGCGGACGGTATGGTTTTTCTTCATGTGGTTCTCCTCCTTCTGATCATTCGCCGCAGCACAGGGGCGCAGGCCCCCGGCCTGCCGCTTTCTCGTGTTGATTATAGCAAAATTCTTCCGCCTTTTCAAGAACAAACAGGCCCGGACGAAGCCTCGTCCGGGCCCTTAATTACCACTTGTTCTCCACCTTTTCCGCGAACCCCATCAGATCCCTGACCTCCAGCCGGGTGCCGTCGTCCAGCACCGCCGTGCCGGTGAACCGGCCGAACACCTGGTGCTGGTCGCTCTTGATGAGCTTCACGTCGGTGCAGGACGCCCGGTCGAGCACCGGCTGGAACTCCATCTCAAACCGGCCGTCGTCGCTGGTCATGTCCCACGCCCTCATGTAGCACTCCTTCCCGTTGCGCATGGGGATGCCGAAGTCCACTTTGGACAGCTTGTGGGCCTTGCCCTGGTAAAAGAGCATATTCTCCGTGGCGGCGGAGGTGTCCCCGAAGCCGTAGCCGATGTTGAAGCCGAAGTCCGCCCCGTCCACCAGCCCGGAGGCGGAGCCCCAGTACCAGGTGTTGTGGTACGTCCACACCCCCCGGCCCCAATCCAGCACGGCAAAGGAGTCGTCGGGGCGGAAGGAGTACAGGTCGTCCCCGATGCGCACGGTGCCCTGGGCCCGCATACAGTTGATCTTCTGGTTATAGTAGAAGTGCCCCGGCTTGGGGAAAGGGGTGCAGATCACCATGGATTCCTCCGGCTCGCCCGTCAGGGTGAGCTGCACGTCGATGGGCTCCTGCCCCCGGAACCTGTCCATGTGGGCGGTGAGGTTCCGCTGGCCGTCCGCCGCCTGGAACAGCAGGGCGTGGCGCTTGCCGGAGCTGGCGGTGATCCCCTCCGCCGAGGTGGACGGCAGGCCGGTGCGGCCCATGGGGAACACGGACATGGGGCTTTTGGTGATCTCCCAGGGCTTGTCCCCGAAGGAGAGGAAGGAGATGGAGTCCAGCCCCATATAGCTGTTGTCCGCCACGGTGAGGGCCACGCCGAACCGGTCGTTGCCCACATAGTAGTAGTCCCACTCCTTCAGGCGGGTGAGGCCGCCCTTCACCTTTTTCCGGTCGTACACCGGCAGGAGCTTCTTGGCGTACCCCGCCTGGGTGAGCTCCCCCGCCTCATCCAACAGGGGGATGGCTTGCGTGATCTCGACCTGCATCAGAGCACCTCCTAAGCATAGTGGCCCTCGTGCTTGCCTTTTGTCCAGTGTATCACAATTCAACAAAAAAGCCAAGAAAAAATGCGGCGCCCCGCCTGGACAGGCGGGGCGCCGGTCAATTCAGGCGCCAAATGTCCCGGTGATACCCAGCGCGTGAGCACACCCCCCCGCCCAACGGGCGGGGGGCTGCCTTTATTTCAGACGCCAGATATCCCGGTGTATCCAGCGCGTGAGCACATCCCCCCGCCCAACGGGCGGGGGGGCTGCCTTTATTTCAGGCGCCAGATATCCCGGTTGTACTCCGCGATGGTGCGGTCGCTGGAGAAGTAGCCGCTCCGGGCGGTGTTCACCAGCATCTTCCGGGCCCAGGCGGTGCGGTCGCCGTAGTCGGCGATGGCCCGGTCCCGGGCGGCGATATAGGCCTCCACGTCCAGCAGGGCCATGAACCAGTCCTTGGTGGTGAGGTCTGTCCACAGGGCCTTCAGCGCCGCCTCGTCCCCCAGGGCGGTGAGGGCGGGGTCCAGCAGGAAGTCCACCAGCGGCTTCACCGCCGGGCGCTCGTAGTACACCTTGGACTGGTAGCCCTTCTTGCTGTCCTTGGCCTTCTGGTCGTACAGCTCGATGACGTAGTTGCTGGCCGCGCCGAAGGTGTAGATGTTGTCCGGGCCCACCAGCTCGGCGATCTCCACGTTGGCCCCGTCCAGGGTGCCCAGGGTGACGGCCCCGTTGGCCATGAATTTCATGTTGCCGGTGCCGCTGGCCTCCTTGGAGGCCAGGGAGATCTGCTCGGAGATGTCGCAGGCGGGGATGAGCCGCTCCGCCCAGGTGACGTTGTAGTTCTCCACCATGGCCACATGGAGCCAGGGGCGCACCTGGGGGTCCTCCTCGATGAGCTTGCGCAGGCACAGGATCAGGTGGATGATGTGCTTTGCCATCACATAGGCGGGGGCGGCTTTCGCGCCGAAGATCACGGTGACGGGCCGCTCCGGCAGCTTCCCGGCTTTGATCTCCAGGTACTTGTGGATGATATACAGGGCGTTCATCTGCTGGCGCTTGTACTCGTGGAGCCGCTTTACCTGGATGTCGAACACGGAGTCGGGGTCCAGCCGGATGCCGTACTGGTCCCGGGCGAACAGCTGGTCGGCCCGGCGCTTGTTGGCGGCCTTGATGTCCAGCAGCTTTTCCAGCAGGTTGCTGTCGTTATAGAATTCCATCAGCTTGTTCAGCCGGGTGGGATCGGTGCGCCACTCCGGCCCCACGCACTGGTCCAGCAGGGCGGCCAGCTGGGGATTGCACACCTCCAGCCAGCGGCGCAGGGTGACGCCGTTGGTCTTGTTGTTGAACTTGGCGGGGTAGATGTCGTAGAAGGGGCGCAGCTCGGAGTTTTTCAGGATCTCCGTGTGGAGGGCGGCCACGCCGTTCACCGAGTAGCCGTAGTGGATGTCCAGGTGGGCCATGTGGACGATCTCCTGGGAGGTCTCCTTGCCGTCCTTGTCCTTGTGGGTGACGGTTTGGAGTATGTCCACCTTGGGGTCGGGGTGGGCGGCCTTGGCCCGCGCGTCCAGCTCCCGGAGGATGGGCACCATCTGGGGGGCCACCTTCTCGATGAAGGCCAGCGGCCACTTCTCCAGCGCCTCGGCCAGGATGGTGTGGTTGGTGTAGGCGCAGGTCTTGGACACCTGCTCCACCGCCGCGTCCATGGACAGGCCCCGCTGCGTCAGCAGCCGCACCAGCTCCGGTATGACCATGGAGGGGTGGGTGTCGTTGATCTGGATGGCCACGTGCTCGCTGATGGCGTCCAGGGCAAAGCCCCGCTCCTCCAGCTCCTTCAGGATGAGCTGGGCCCCGGCGGACACCATGAAATACTGCTGGTACACCCGGAGCAGACGGCCGTTCTCGTCGCTGTCGTCGGGGTAGAGGAAGGAGGTCAGCCGGGCAGGCAGGTCGGTCTTGTCGAAATCGATGCCCTCCTCCGGGGCGGGGGCGGGGTTCTCCACGTCGAACAGGTGGAGCCGGTTGGCCACGCCGCTGTTGGCCCCGGGCACGGCGATGTCAAAGAGCTTTGCCTTCACCGGGCCGAAGCCGAAGGGCACCTCGAATTCCACATCGGTGGGGATCAGCCAGCTCTCGTCCTCGATCCAGGGGTTGGGCCGCTCGTACTGGCGGCGGTGGGCGAACTCCTGCTTGAACAGGCCGTAGTGGTAGTTGAGGCCCACCCCGTCCCCGGGCAGGCCCAGGGCGGCGATGGAGTCCAGGAAGCAGGCGGCCAGACGGCCCAGCCCGCCGTTGCCCAGGGAGGGCTCGGGCTCCACGTCCTCGATGGCGGACAGGGACTTGCCACACTCGGCCAGGGCGGCGTTCACGTCGTTATAAACCCCCAGGGCCAGCAGGTTGTTGCTCAGCAGCTTGCCGATGAGGAATTCCGCGGAGAAATAGTACAGCTTGCGCTCCCCCTTGGAGGCGGGGCGGGGGTTGGACAGCTCCTGGGTGAGCTGGAGCAGGGCATGGTAGAGTTGGCTGTCGCCGCACTGGGACAGCTCCAGGCCGTACCGGGCCCGGGTGATCTCCTGAAGGCGGTTTTTCACGTCCATGAAGCGTTCTCCTTTCAAAACAGATGCGTCCGGGGCGGGCTCGGACGCTGTATTCACGCCTCGCCTGCTCGCGACGGCTCGGACGCTATTGATTTCCGCGGCAAGTATACCCTGCTTTCTGCGGCCCGTCAACGGTCAAAATCACCAAAATCAGCCTTTGCCGAGGGCTTTTCCGGCTCGTGACGGCTTTTTGGCGGGTCTGGGCGGGGCGGGCAGGCGGTGGTAGAGCGCCATGGACTGCCGCAGACGGGCCGCCAGCGCCCCGTCCGCCTGGCCGGGCAGCATCCGCCACTGCCAGTTGCCGCCTAACGTGGATGGGACGTTGATCCGGCCCTCGGCCCCGATGGACAGCAGATCCTGCATCTGCATCACCGCCAGATCCGCCACGCTGGCCCAGGCCCCCCGCATGACCCCCCAGGCCCAGCCCTCCCGCTTGGAGAGCTGGAAGTAGCTCCTGGCATAGCGCCGGGTCTTGGCGGGGGCGGCGGCCAGCCAGCCCTCGATGGTCTCGTTGTCGTGGGTGCCGGCGTACACCACGCAGTTGCGCTGGTAGTTGTGGGGCAGGTACTCGCTGTCCGAGCCCTTGGGGTCGAAGGCAAACTCCAGCACCTTCATGCCGGGGTAGCCCGTGTCCCGCAGCAGCCTGCGCACCGTGGGGGTGAGGAAGCCCAGGTCCTCGGCGATGATCTGGCGCTTGCCCAGCTCCCGGTTGACGGTCTTGAAGAAGTCCAGCCCCGGCCCCGGCCTCCAGCGGCCGTTCCGGGCGGTCTTGTCCCCAAAGGGGATGGCGTAATACTCGTCGAAGCCCCGGAAGTGGTCGATGCGCAGCACGTCGAACAGCCGGAACTGGAACCCGATCCGCCGCAGCCACCAGCGGTAGCCGTCCCCCTTCATCCGCTCCCAGTCAAAGAGGGGGTTGCCCCACAGCTGGCCGTCGGCGGTGAAGGCGTCCGGCGGGCAGCCCGCCACCTCCACCGGGTTCAGCTCCTCGTCGGTCTGGAACTGCCTGGGGTCGGCCCACATATCGGCGCTGTCCCGGGCAGCGTAGATGGGCAGGTCGCCGATGATGGAGATCCCCTTCGCCCCGGCCAGCGCCTTCAGCGCGTCCCACTGGCGGAAGAACAGGTACTGCACCCCCCGCCAGAAGTCCAGCTCCCCCGCCAGCCGCTCCCGGGCGGCGGACAGGGGGTTGGGCTTCCGCAGCCGCTCCCCCTCGGGCCACTGATCCCAGGAGATACCGCCGTTCTCATCCTTCAGGGCCATGAACAGGGCGTAGTCCTCCAGCCAGCCGGCGTTTTCCTCCAGGAAAGCGGCGTAGTCCGCCGGGGGGGCGGCCAGCAGACGCTCCACGGCGCGGCGCAGCACGGGGTAGCGCTTCTCGTACAGCAGGGCGTAGTCCACCCGGCCCGGATCTCCCCAGTCTATGCCCCGGTAGTCCGCCGGTTCCAGCAGGCCGTCCGCCGCCAGGTCGTCCAGGTCGATGAAGTAGGGGTTGCCTGCGAAGGAGGAAAAGGACTGGTAGGGGGAGTCCCCGTAGCTGGTGGGCCCCACGGGCAGGAGCTGCCAGTAGCTCTGGCCCCCGGCCTGGAGGAAGTCCAGAAAGTCACGGGCCGCCTGTCCCAGCGTCCCAATCCCATAGGGGGAGGGGAGGGAAAAGATGGGCATCAAAATGCCGGCGCTTCGCTTCATGTTCTCTCGTCACCTTTCTCATAGCCTATCGCCCGCACCCCGGCCACGGGCTCCACCCGCAGGGCGCCGCCGCAGGTACAGCGGTAGCGTCCGGGGTGATCCACCAGGGGGGAGCGCTTCATCCGGGGTAGGCGCCGCCCGCACCGCTGGCATACCACATAGTACCGCACCGGGCGGTCGTCCTCAATGCCCAGGGCGTCGTAGTTGTCGGTGCGCTGGATCTCGTAGCCGTAGGCAGCGTTCATCCGCTGGGCGTACCCCCGCCACCGGGGGCCGTGGTTGGAGCAGCCGTAACAGGTGTGGAGCACCTCGTGGCACAGCACCTGCATCACCGCCCGCTCCGAGCCCTCCCGGGCCAGCTGGGCGGACAGCTCGATGGTGTACCGCCCCTCCCGGCGGACGCAGCAGCCGAAGCGGGTGCGGGCCCGCTGGTTCAGCCGCACCCGGGGATCGATCCGGTCAGACACGGGGATCTTCGCCGCCCGGGCCTGGGCGATGGCCCGGGTTAGCAGCTTGTCCACGTCCTCCTGGGTCATGCCCCCACCCCCTGTCGTTTTCGCGGGATATTTTATCATCTCAGAGCGCAAAAATCAAGGGAGGGCGCGGGCCCTCCCTCTCCGGTCACAGCACCACGGGTACAGAGCCGGTCATGACCAAACTGTCCGGCGTGACGGCGCACTCCACCGCCAGCACCTTCACCCCCGCTGCCGCCGCCTCCCGCAGGGCCGTACCGAAGGCCGGGTGGGTGCGGTCGTTGGGGGAGAAGGCCCGCATACCCGCCATCTGGATCACGAAGCACACCGCGGCCTCATAGCCCGCTCCCCGGCAGGCCATGAGCTCCCGCAGGTGCTTCACCCCCCGCTCGGTGGGGGCGTCGGGGAACAGGGCCAAGCCGTCCTGCTCCAAGGTGCAGCCCTTGACCTCAATAAAGCCCCGCCGGAGCGGGAATTTGTCCGCCGCGCCCGACAACTCCCAGTAGAAATCAAATCTGGAATTGCCCCAGGTTGTCTCCGGGCGGAGCAGGGCGGGCTTGGGCAGGCCCAGCGACTCGCCCTTTCCCGCCGCCATCCACTCCCCAAACACCCGGTTGGGGGCCTGGGCGTCCATGTTGATGAGCAGGGGCGGCAGGCCAGGGCGGGCCTTTTCCACCGCCACCAGATCGAATTTTGTCCTGCGGGCCGGGTTGGCGCTCCCCTCCAGGTACACCGTGCACCCCGGCACCAGCAGCTCCCGGCAGCGGCCGGTGTTTTTGACGTGCACCGTCTCCTTCCGCCCGTCCACCTCCACCTGGGCGATGAAGCGGTTGGGCCGGGAGAGAAAGGCCGCCCGGTGGATATCCCGGTAGGTCATGGGGCCCCCTCCCCGCTGTTCTCTCGGGGAAGCTCCGGGGCGGCGGCGTCCTCCGGGGCCGGGGGCGCGTCCGCCGGGACTTCCTCCGCGGCGTCCGGGGCCGGGGTGTCCGGGGAGGGAACCGCCGCCCCCGCCGGGGTCTGGGCGGGGGTATGGTAGGGCAGGAGGATATCCACCCCGCAGGCCAGCGCCACCCCCACCAGCGTCTCAAACAGCCGCTGGATGGAGTAGATGGCGGGGGTGTCCCCTACGCTGTGGTTGACGGTGACGCACAGGAACACGATGCAGGCCATGGCGGCGCAGCCCGGTTTTTTGATCCACAGGCACAGCTCGATGATGGGGATCAGCAGCAGGGCGGACAGGGCGTACCGAACCAGCTCGAAATACAAGATCCCCAGCGCGTCCATGGCGTATACCACCACCACCCCCGCCACGCCGCCGATAAGGGTGCCGATCATCCGGTTGATGGACGATTCAATGGTCTTGCCCGCCGAGTTCTGCACGCACACCACGGCGGCGATCATGGAGTAGAAGCCGGACTCCCCCCGGGCCCAGGCCAGCAAGCCGCATACGAACACGGCAATCACCGTCTTGATGATCCGCATCCCAATGTGCCGCCGGTGCTCCGCGGGCAGGCCGTTGGCTTTCTGCTGTTCCACACCGTTCCCTCCGTTCCTTGCATAGTTGTTTTATCATACCACAATCGGGACGGTCCCGCAACCGGGGTCTTTCGCGCGCCGGCCTTTTGTGGTACAATGGTGCGTGAGGTGATTTTATGCACATTCCCAGCGGAGATACCGCCCTGTTGGACCTGGTCCCCTTTGACGAAGCCCTGGCCGCCGCGCTGGCCCCATCCCCGGATTATGACGTTACAAAGTGGCTATATGTCCCGAATTATTACGGAGAGTATCGTTATATCCTCGGCACGCGGGGGGAGCGCCCCCTGATCTGCGTGGGGGTGAACCCTTCCACCGCCGCCCCCGGCGGCCTGGACAACACCCTGAAATCGGTGGAGCGGGTGGCCCTCCACAACGGCTACGACAGCTTTATCATGTTCAACGTCTACGCCCAGCGGGCCACCCGGCCGGAGGATATGGAGAAAACCTGCAATGCCGCCCTCCACGCGGAGAATATGCGGGCGTTCGACTACGCCCTCTCCCTGGACAGGGCGGGAACCCCGGCGGTGTGGGCGGCCTGGGGGGCCGTCATCGAGAAGCGGGCCTACCTGCCCCAGTGCGTCCGGGACATGATCTCGGTGGGGGAGAAGCGGAACGCCCGGTGGTTCTCCGCCGGGCAGCGGACACGGGCGGGGCATCCCCACCACCCGCTGTACTTACGCAAGGACAGCCCCCTGGACCCCTTTGACGCAGGGGCGTATCTGGACAGCTTAGGGTAAACTCCCTGGCCGAATCCCCCTCATCTTTGCAAAGAAAACTTGTCGCCCCCTCTTGACAAGTGTACTTGGCGGCGTTATAATAGGCCCACCAAGTAAACTTGGCAACACACACTTGGAGGGTTTTAAAATGGACAAAGACGAAATTCTGAAAAAGAGCCGGGAGGAAAACAAGAACCGGGACTATGTGGAGGCGGAGGTGCTGGCCAAGGCCAACGGCATCGCCCTGGGCGTGGGTATGCTGGTGTGCTGCCTGATCAGCGTGCTCCACGCTATCTTCCGGGACGGCCCGGATTACAGCGCCTGGACGGTGCTGTGGGCGGCCTATGCCACGGTCTGCCTGTTCAAATACGCCAAGCTCCGCCGCCGGCACGAGCTGCTGTTCGGCCTGGTGTACACCGGGTTCAGCCTGTTCTTTTTCGTGGTCTACCTCCGCCGGACGCTGGGGGTTTTCTGATGGACGAAAGCCTGATTCTGAAAAACCGCCTGAAGGAGGCCCGCACCCAGGCGGGCCTGTCCCAGGCGGCGCTGGCGGAGCTGGTGGGCGTGTCCCGCAACACCATCAGCTCCATCGAGACGGGGCAGTTCAACCCCACCGCCAAGCTGGCCCTGATCCTGTGCATCGCCCTGGACAAAAAGTTCGAGGAGCTGTTCTACTTCTGAGCGAGAAGCGCCGGGCCAGCAGGAAGGACAGGGCCATCCGCTCCATGCCCGAGCGGGCCGAGGTGGAGGCCCTGCTGAAAAAATAAACGATCCGCGAAAAGGGGAAGGGGCGGCAGAATGCCGCCCCTCCCTGTTTTTGATCCCCCATCCCGGCCGCTTTTACAACACGTTGTTGATATTGAGCACGGTGCGGTTGGCGAATTGCGGATCCCGCTCCAGTTTGTGCTCGGAATAGAATTCCTCCAGGTCCATGTTGAAATACAGCCTATCCTTCAGCCTGGGGATCCCCGGCTCCATGATGTTGCCGACGGCACGGCGCTCTACCCCCACCCGGCCGGGTATCCCCACCTCAACCAGGGCCTGATACCCCGAGCCGGCGGTATAATTGTAGCTCAGCGGGCTGTCCCAGGTGTTGTCGATCATGACCCATTTCCCGTCCAGCCGGGCCACGTTCCAGGCGTGGCCCTGGCCGCCCTCCGAATAGCATTCCAGCCCCGCGGCACGCATCAGCGCCATGGTCAGGGTGCTGTATTGGGCGCACACGCCCCGGCGGACGGCGAGGGCCTCCTCCGCGGTCCGATAGCTGAACGGGGTCTCCCCGCGGGCCTCCGGATGGTCGTAGAAGATGTGGGTGGCCACCCATTCGCTGATGGCGTCCGCCTTTTCCAGCCCGGTTTTCTTCCCGGCCGTGAGCCGGTCCGCCAGGGCCTGTACCTCCGGGGCGATGGTCATCTCGACGCCCTCATGCTCCGCGACCACGGCGGCAAAGTGCTCCTCGCTCCGGCAGGCGTAGATGTAGCCATAGTCCGGGCCCTCCCGCCCGGTATCCCACCGGGAGAGGGACCACGCACCGTCCCGCAGGAAAGCGTAGAACTCCCTGCCGACGTAGTCCGTATAGTAGATCGGATCGCCGTCCTCGTCGTATCCGCTGAGCACCTCCTGCCCCCACACCAGGCTGACCCGGACCTTCTCCCGCCGGGGCAGGCCGACCGCCCCGGTACAGGGATAACGCTCCTGGTACAGATCGGGATCGTCGGGGAAGCTGATGAGCATCTCGGCCGCGCGGCCGTCCTCCACATAGAGCCTGCCGTCCCGCACCGACACGGCGGTGGGGGTGAGGCCGGTGAAGTTCTCAAAGGTGAGGCTGGTGATCCCCCGCAGGGCGTACTGCGTGCGGCGGACGGAGTGGTTGAACAGCAGTAAATCGGACATACCGTACTTTGCGGACAGCAGGTCGCCCAGGCTCTCATCGCCGGGGCCCGCCTTGATGTTCAGCATAAAGTAGATCACGTCGCAGGCCGCCTCCCGGGTAAAGGCGCCGCCGGCCTTGAAATAACCGGCCATCCGCTCGGCCTGCCCGGAGAAGCTGAACTCCAGACTCCAGTGGTTGGAGAAGTATCCGTCTACCGCCTTGACGTCCTCAATGAAGTCGTCCAGCGCCGTGGCCCAGGAGAAGTCCGTCCCCTCCTTCAGGTCGGTCATTCGATAGAGCATGGTGATGAAGTCCCTCACCGCGCAGCTGCCGGAGGGGTTGAACCGTCCGCCCCCGACCCCTTTGGCGAGCCCCTCGGCGGCGGCCACGTTCACGTAGCCCCTGGCCCACGCGGGCACGTCGGTAAAGGGGGAGGGCTGGGACTTGGCGGCCTCGGCTTGGGCGTCCATGCCCAGCAGGCGGACCAGCATGGTGGCGGCCTCCGCCCGGGTGAGCGTCTGGCCCCAGTTCAGCGCGCCCGTGTTGTCCCCCCGGAGCACCCCGGAGGCAATGGCAAAGCCCTTGGCCGCTTGGGTTTTCTGGCCGTAAACGGCCTCGGACTGGATGGTGGTGTCCACGTCGTACGTGGGCGCGGCGGCGGCAGGCGCCGTCAGAAGCCCCAGGGACAGGGCCGCCGCCAGCAGCAGCGCCGGGACAAATCGCCTGATTTTCACGAGAATAACCCCTCTCGCCGTGTCAATTTATGGAACAATACACCTTCATTATAAATGATAACACAGAACATTGTCAATCGGAAATTCTCGTCCGCCGGCCGACGGGGGGCCGTTTTCCGCCCGGTGGACGGAGGGGCCGCTTCGTTCAAACATCCTGATTGCCGTAGAAATGCCGGGACAGCAGGAAGGACAGGGCCAGCAGAACCAGGCCCGCGATCCCCGCGATCACAGGGACAATGGTTAACTGTGCCAGGGTGGGCTCCTCCAGCTCCAGCTCCAGGGCCTTGAGCCGGTCGATCCCGCCCAGCGGG
This sequence comes from uncultured Oscillospiraceae bacterium, assembly GCA_949916125.1. Taxonomy (GTDB): domain Bacteria; phylum Bacillota; class Clostridia; order Oscillospirales; family Oscillospiraceae; genus Enterenecus. The sequence continues at coordinate 5,023 of CATLEJ010000039.1, read as the reverse complement.
CCGAGGATCAGCACCGCCAGGAGCACGATGCCGCCCATGATGCCGAAGAACATCATCCGGGCCCGCTCCGGACCGAACTTGTACAGGAAGGGCAGCAGGATGGCGTTCATCAGCACCGCCACCAGGCCCATGACCGCGCAGCTGACCATGAACACGGCGGGTTCCTCAAGGCGTCCCATGGCGTACAGGCCGATCCCAGTGATGACCGTCAAGGCCACGCTGAACAGGCACAGGAGCAGGACGCAGAGATACCGCGCCGCCACCGTTTTCGTGCGGCCCACCGGCAGGGCCAGGCCGTAGGTGTCCCACTGGCATTGCTTGTCGTAGGCGAAGACGTTCATGGGAAGCATCATCACCATAACCACCATCAGGACGCCCACAATATCCGCCGACCACGCCCCGCTGAACGCGATACCCGCGTATACGATCAAAATCATCAGATAGCTGCGCAGGGTCTTGCGCAGAATAAGAAAGTCCTTCAAAATCAAGCCGGTCATGCCTGCTCCCCCTTTACGATAAATACCATCAGCTCGTCCAGCGTCACCGGCTCCACCGTCAGCCGGGGATAGAGGCGCTGGAAGTCGCCCCGGTGGCGGATGAGGGCCTCGGTGGAGAACTGGCTTTTCCGGGTGGACACGATGTAACCCCGATCCACCTGCTCCAGCTCCGCCCGGGCGCACACCAGCCGGCCGTAGCTCTCCAGCAGGCGGTCCTTTTCGTCGCACAGCAGCAGCTTCCCCTGGTGGAGGTAGGCGATGTAATCCGCCACCTTCTCCAGATCCGAGGTGATGTGGCTGGAGATGAGGATAGCATGCTCCTCGTCGGACACGAAGGCCAAAAACTCGTCCAAAATCTCCTCCCGCACCACCGGATCCAGCCCCGCCGTGGCCTCGTCCAGCAGCAGCAGCCGGGGCCGGTGGGCCAGCGCCGCCGCCAGGGACAGCTTCATCCGCATTCCCCGGGACAGCTCCTTGATGTTCTTCGTCCCGGACAGGCCGAACTTGTCCAGATAGTCCCGGTACAGCCCCTTGTCCCAGGTCTTGAACACCCGGCACAGCACCGTCTCCACGTCCTTGATGCGCAGGTACTCGGAGAAGAAGCAGTCGTCCAGCACGATGCCGATGTCCTCCTTGGCGTGATCCGGATCGGTGCCCAGCAGGGTGACCGCCCCGGCGGTGGGCCGGGTGATGCCCAGCATGGACTTGATCAGGGTGGTCTTGCCCGCCCCGTTCTCCCCGATGAGGCCCAGGATGGTGCCCCCGGGCACCTGGAGGTCGACGGGCCCCAGGGTGAAGGTCTTGTACTCCTTGACAAGGCCCTTGATTTCAATACAATTTGTCATAATTACTCCTCGCAATACAGGGTGTTCAACATTTCGGTGAGCTCGTCCAGCCCCACGGCCCCGGCCTTCGCCGCGTCCACCGCCTGGGACAGGTGCTCCTCCACCTGGCACAGCACGGCCTCCCGCCGGGTCTCCCGGTTCTGGGCGGCCACAAAGCAGCCCTTGCCGGGGACGGTGGTGAGAAAGCCCTCCCGCTCCAGCTCCTCATAGGCCCGTTTGGTGGTGATCACCGAGATTCGGAGATCCCGGGCCAGCAGCCGCATGGAGGGCAGGGCCTCGCCCTCGGGCAGCGCGCCGGAAAGGATGAGCCCTTTCAGCTGGCGGACGATCTGCTCATAGATCGGCGCCCGGTCGGAATTGCTGATGATGATGTCCATGGTGCACCTCGCTGGTTTTATTCCCGCCCCGCCTGGGGCGGTGGGTGGATCCACCCCGCTGGGGGCCGCTCGTCAGCGGCCCCGCATTCTGTATATATACGATATGCACAGTATAAACGGTATATACGGCGTTGTCAAGGGGGTGGGGCAAAAAATGTGGTGGAAAATAAAAGCAGCCCGGCCGCTGGCGGGGATCCCGTGCCGGACCGGGCCGCTTTCGCCCCGCCGCCGGGCAGAAAACGGCCCCCCGCCGGTGGCGGGGGGCCGTCTGGTTATGCTTTTTTGTTGGCCTCTCCCTCGGGGAAGATGATCTTGTTGACGAAGAAGAAGATCACCATGGAGATGCCGCCCTGGAGGATGACGGTGCCGATGTTGTAGACGAAGGCGGGGACAAACAGCCCGGCCACCGCCGTCCAGACGCAGTTGATGGAGTTGACGATGCAGTTGATGACGATAAACGCCAGCACGTACCACACGATCTGCTTGCCCAGGTTGCCCTTGCTGCGGAAGACGAAGTTCTTCTGGATGGGGAAGTTGATGATCTCCCCGATGCCCATGGCGATCATGTAGGCGACGAAATAGCCCAGGCCGCCGCCCACGATCACCTGCCCCGCGTCGTTATACTTCACGGCGTAGCCAAAGATGTTCCAGTCGAAGTCCACCCCGAACAGGTTGACGGGGATGCCCGGCCAGCCGAACTCCACCCCGGCCAGGCCGGCAAACGCATAGGGCAGGCCCAGGAGGATAAAATACTTCATCACCGTAATGAGGTTGCTGACGATGACGAACAGCCCGCCCTCCCGGATCCACTTGGCGGCTTTCGGGTGCTTTTCCGCAAAATCGTTCCAGAATTTCATGTCCGTTCCTCCCTTATTTTATGGCGTTGGCGGCCTTGCGCTTCTTGCCGGCGCGGAAGAACCCGCCGATGACGGCCCCCAGGCCCTTGAAGAAGTGGCCGTTGACAATGGTGAGGATGCCCTCCGCCATCTCCATGGTGCAGATGCCGCCGGTCATCTTGGCGATGGCCCGGAAGGGCATATTGTAGTTGAACAGCAGGTTCAGGTTGGGCTGGCCCTTTTCGATACTCTTGTTGATGAAGTGGGTGAGGATCTTGTAGGCCAGCCGCCCCGCGGCGCCTTTGGCGTAGTACATCTGGCACAGGGCGTCGTTCATGTCCAGCATCCCGCTCCAGTGCCCGTCGGGGATGGGGCGGCCCAGCAGGACCTCGAACTCCCCGTCGGAGACGGCCTTGATGTCGCCGGAGAAGTATTTGGCGAACTTGTCCTTGTCGTAGGGGCTGGCGGCCCCGGTGCCCTGCACCTCCACGGTGCCGGACAGCTTGATGTCCGCGCAGGACGCGCCGATCAACACCGTCCACGCGCCGCCCTCCACCTCGAACTTGTCGGTGTCCACGTTGAAGTAGCGGAACGCCTTGTCGTCCAGGGGGATGGTGACCTTCCTGGATTCGCCCGCCTTGAGGAACACCTTGGCGAAGCCCTTCAGCTCCTTCACCGGGCGGAACACGTCCCCGTCCGGCTTGGACACGTACAGCTGGGCCACCTCTGCCCCGTCCATCTTGCCGGTGTTTTTGAGGGTGAACGTGGCCTCCTTGGTGGAAACGGTGAGGTCACTGTACTCGAAGGTGGTATAGCTCAGCCCAAAGCCAAAGGGGAACAGCACGGGCACCTTGGCGGTCTCAAAGTAGCGGTAGCCCACGAACAGGCCCTCCCGGTACTCGGCGTTGCGCTCCTTGGAGGGGAAGTAGGGGGCGGAGGACACGTCCTCGTACTTGACGGGGTAGCTCTCCGCCAGTTTGCCGGAGGGGTTCACCTGGCCCATGATGACCTTGAGGACGGAGGACGCCCCCGCCTGGCCGCACAGGTAGCCGTGTACCAGTCCTTTCACCTTGGGCAGCCAGGGCATCTCCACGGCGGAGCCGGCGGACATGACGGCCACCACGTTGGGGTTGGCCGCCGCCACCGCCTCCAGCAGGTCGATCTGGCTCTGGGGCAGCTTCATGTGGGAGCGATCCAGGCCCTCGGACTCGCTGATCTCGTCCAGGCCAATATACAGCAGCACCACGTCCGCCTGCTTGGCCAGCTCCACGGCCCGGGCCTGCATGGCGGGGTCGCCCTTGCCGGAGCGGGGATAGCCCGCCTCAAAACCCGCCACGTCCAAGCCGAAATTCCCGATCACGTCCATGGCGTTGTCCAGCCGGGTGGGGTTCACCACGGAGGAGCCCGCCCCCTGATACCGGGCCTTCTGGGCGAACTCGCCGATGACGGCCACCTTGGCGCCCTTCTTCAACGGCAGGATGCCGCCCTCGTTCTTCAGCAGCACGATGGACTGCTCGCTGGCCTTGGCCGCCATGGCGTGGTGGGCGTCGGCATCGAAGGGCTTGCCCTCCAGGGGCTTCACCGCCGCCGTCACGGACAGGATCACGTCCAGCAGCTCATCCACCCGCCGATCCAGCAGCTCCTGGCTGAGCTTGCCGGACTTTACCGCCGCCACCAGCTCCAGGTCGGAGTCGCCGCCGGTGGTGGGCATCTCCAGGTGGGAACCCGCCCGGACGCCCTCCACATGGTCGTTAGAACCACCCCAGTCAGACACCACGAAGCCATCGAACCCCCACTCGTCCCGGAGAATCTCCTGGAGCAGGTGCCTGTTCTCGTTGGCGTAGGTGCCGTTCACGCGGTTGTAGGAGGACATGATGGACTTGGCTTTCCCCTCCTTCACCGCGATCTCAAACCCGGTGAGGTAGATCTCCCGCAGGGTACGTTCGTCCATGACGGAGTCGGACGCCATCCGGCGCAGCTCCTGGGAGTTGGCGGCGAAGTGCTTGGGGCAGGCGGACACGCCGTTTTTCTGGATGCCCCGGATGTAGCTGGCCGCCATCTTGCCCGCCAGGTAGGGATCCTCGCTGAAATACTCGAAGTTGCGCCCGCACAGGGGGGAGCGTTTCACGTTGAGCCCCGGGCCCAGGATCACGCCCACCCCCTGGCTGGCGGCCTCCTCCCCCAGATGGGCGCCGATCTCCTCGCCCAGGGCGGGATCCCAGCTGTTGGCCACCGTCGCGGCGGTGGGGAAGCAGGTGGCGGGCAGGGACGGGTTCAGCCCCAGCTGGTCCCCCTCCCCGGCCTGCTTGCGGATGCCGTGGGGGCCGTCGGACAGGGTCATATTGGGCACCCCCAGCCGCTCCACGCTCCGCGTCTGCCAGAAGTCCTTGCCGGAAAGCAGGTAGCACTTCTCCTCCAAAGTCATTTGTTTGATGATGTCCGCGTGTTTCAAGCAGACCCCTCCTCAC
>CATLEJ010000038.1 GCA_949916125.1 uncultured Oscillospiraceae bacterium | reverse complement strand
ATCTGATTGGACGGTTAGATAACGCAAAATGGTATGAGCATTACGTGCCGGAAAATTTTAAAACCTATTGGCAGTATCCAAACTACTTTGCTGTAGATGCCAAAGTTCCGGAGCAGTACCAGGCACCCTTGGCCTACATCCAACCTGTCATCGACCATGCGAACCAGCTCAGTTCGGATCGAGAAAAAGTAACGTACCTCAATGATCATCTCTGTACTTTGTTGATTTATAATAGGAATGAAGTTGCAGGCATACCACGTATTTTCTCAACCCATAACGATGAGCTAAAGGCAGACTGTGGTACTTATGCTGTAGCTTTCAAGTTCCTTTGTGGAGCGGCAGACATTCCCTGCTTTACTATTAGCACTCCGACTCACGTTTGGAACCTGGTGTATGCGGACGGGCAATGGCTCCATGTAGACGTGTCCACCAATGACGCTACCCACAGCCATACTATGCTTCTGTACGAGACATACCCCAACCATCCAGACCAGGCACCGGAGGCCACAGCCTTCCTCAAAGAGCTGCTGGTTCCCGGTTCCACCAAGTAGTCAATCAACTGAACAGATAGGGAAGGCAGACTGCGAAAGCAGCCTGCCTTTTCTTACCCCCAGAAAGGAGAGCTTCATGAAACATAAACTTTCCACCAGGCTTATTTCCATACTCCTTGTGATCGCCACGCTGGTCGGCCTGCTGGCCGTCCCCGCCAGCGCCGCCTCGCTGGACAACAGCGGCAGCGTCAAGATCACCATGAACGGATTCGGCAGCTACCTCACCAAAAAGTCCGGCGGCACCATTGGCGGCGGCTACTGGCAGTATACCAGTAACGACGGTCTGAAGGGCGCCGCGTACTGCGTGAATTGGGGGCTCACCGGGGTATCCCCCAGCAAGTCCCTCACCATCCAGCCGTATAACCGCAACCCCCAGACCATGGGGGCCTTTGCCAATGGCTATCCCGCCCGGACGCTGGAGCAGTTCAAGCAGCTCCACGCCAGCGACGTCCGGGGCATCGCCAACCTCACCGAGACGGAATACAAGTATGCCACCCAAGTGGCGGTGTGGGCCACCTGCGGGCAGATCGCCGTTCCCGGCACTGACTTTACCGCAGGCCGTACCGCGGTGGTAGAGCCCACTTCGGACGCCCAGAAGATCCGTATCTACGACAGCATCAAACGCATCCTGGGCTACGCGAAGAACTGGGACAAGCACCTCTACCTGGGGATGTATCTTCATGCAGAGGAGAACTCCAATGTTCAAGCTGTGGAAATCATTGATGAACATGGCTTAAACGGAGCAGCTGAACGGGGTAAAAACGGCATCAAAAAGGAAACCATCAACGGCAAGGAGTATTACACCCGTGTGATGTACCTGGATTCCGCCACCTCCACTTGGATCGACGGCTACAAAACCAAGGTATACTCCACCGACGCCCCAGCTGGCACCATGTTTGTGGCAGCAAATAACTCCGCGCTGGAGACCGTGGAGGAGGGCGGGATCACTTATTATAAGGTGGATACCAGCCGGGGACATAACACCAACCTCAATGCCAACGGCTACGCCTACGGCGGCGCGTTTAAGGTGTGCATCCCCGCGGACAATGTGGCCGATGAGGGTTCCTTCACCATCAAGGCCACCGGCGGCGTGGCACAATATAAGCTGTTCCTGGCTTACAACCCCTCCGCCACTGAGCAGTCCTACATCATTTCCGACCCCGGCTACACCACGATTGGGGCCATGGCTTCTTTTAAGTGGAGTAAAGGGCAGGACGCAAATACTGCCAATATCCAGGTCACCAAGACCGGCCCGGGCAACGCCCCCCTGGAGGGCGCTGAGTTTACGTTGACTGGTGACAAAGGCACCACCGTCACCGGCACCAGCGATGAGAACGGTTTGGTGGTCTGGAAAGATCTCCCTGCCGATGAAAAATTCACCCTGACGGAAACCAAAGCCCCGGCAGGGTTCCAGATCGTTGCGCCGCAGAATGTCACCCTCACCGCTGGGCAGACGACCTACGTCACGGTGCCCAACAACACAGTCCAAGGCTTCACTGTCAAAAAAATTGACGCCCAGAACAAGAGCAGTTTGCAGGGCGCTGTGTTCCGCTTCGAGCAGATCGATGGCAGCTATGTCACCACCGGCACCACCGGGTTCGACGGTATGATCTCCTTCGAGGGCGATGAGCTGCCCTACGGCTCCTACCGCGTGACCGAGGAATCCCCTCCCCCGGGCTACCTGAAGGACACCCGGGTGCAGACCGTGGAATGGACGGGTGAGAAGGATATTTTACTCACTTTTGAGGATGTCCGGGAAGCCCGTCTCATCATCGTGAAAAAGGACGCCCGCACCGGGGTGTCTTTGAGCGGGGCCGTGTTTGACGTCTATGCGGACGGCAAGTTCCTCACCACCGTCACCACCAACGACGCGGGGGAGGCCTATGTCACCGGGATCAAGGATGAAATGTACATCGAGGCGCGGGAGAAGATCGCGCCGGAGCACTATGTGTTGGATCGCAGTTCCCACGGCATTTTTATCGACCCCTACGATCCCAAAATTGCAGACGATCCTGTGCTCACCATCACCAACGAAGCCAAGGCAGCCCTGCGGATCATCAAGTACGATAGGGTGAGCGGCACCCGGCTGTCCGGCGTCACCTTCGAGATTTACAAGGACGCTGAGCTATTTGACACCAAAACCACAGACGAAAACGGTGAAATCAACCTCTATGACCTCCAGCCTGGCACTTTTTTGGTGCGGGAGGTGTCCAGCGATGACGCACACATCGTCACCACCACGCCCCAGCAAATCGAGCTGAAGGCGGGCCAGACGGCCACGCAGGAGCTGGTGTTTTTTAACGATCTGAAGCCCGGCATCCATCTCATCAAGGTGGACAGCGCCGACCTGTCCAAGCCTATCGCCAACGCCCGGTTCCGCCTGGAGGCAGTAGACGGGAGCTGGGGCCCGGTGGAGATGACCACGCTGGAGGACGGCACCATCGACCTGTCCAAGCTGCCCGCAGGGGCAGCGGTGGTGACCGAACTGGAGTGCCCGGGGTATGTGATTGATGATGCTCAGCGCATCATTGAGCTGAAGCCCAATGAGACGGCGCAGTTTGTCTTCACGAACAGCAAGCTGCCCTCTTTGAAGCTGACGAAAACCAGCTCGGACGGCACTCCCCTGGGGGGCGTCTCCTTCCGGCTGGCGAAGATTGAGGACGGCTCCCACTACCTGGATCGCACCACCTCCAGCACAGGCGAAATCGTATGGGAGGGTCTCGACCCTGGGGTTTATTCCCTGGTGGAAACCGCCACGGTGGACGATCACATCCGGGACTTGAAAGAGTACCATGTGGAGGTGTTTCCGGGAAAAGAAAGCACTATCGTGCTGGAAAACCAGAAGCGGCCCAATCTCTACGTCTACAAAAATGACGCGGACAGCGGGGAGCCGGTGCCCAACACCGTGTTTTTGGTCAAGGCGGCGGACGGCCACTCCGTGGATGAGATCGAGACGGACAGCACGGGCCGCGCCTGTCTCCAGAATATGCTGCCTGGGGTATATGAAATTTCTGAAAAGTCCGTGCCCTCCCCCTGGCTGAAGGACGCGCCCAGCCAGCTGGTGACCCTATATCCCAACCGGGATCACACTGCCTATTTCAAAAACCACAAGCGGCCCATTATTGAGATCATCAAGGAGGACAGCGTCACCCACGCCCCGCTGGCCAATGTCCGGTTCCAGGTGTGGTATGCCTCCAACAAAACCCCCACGGGCGAAATCAACGATTTGGGCGTTTTCACCACGGACGAAAATGGCCGCATTGAGCTGGATGGCACTAAGATGGGCACCTTGGGCCTCCGGGACGGCTGGTTCCGGGTGAAGGAGCTGGCCCCGCCGAAGGGCTACGCCATCAAGGACAGCGACACCCAGGAGGCGTTTGTCGCTGCCGGACAGGGCTACACCTTCCGGTTCGAGAATACCCCGCTGTCCGCGCTTTGCGTCTGGAAGTACGACAGCGTGACCGGCGAAGCTGTGGAGGGCGCTGTGTTCCAGGTAAAATATCTGGGCGGAACCTCCGGCACAGGCGGCACCGTGATCGGCACGTATAAGACTTCCAATAATGGTTCCTTCACCGTGACAGGGCTGAAAGCGGGCACCTACATCGTGCAGGAATTGACCAGCGACAGCGGCCACATCATTGACACCGCACCCCAGACAGCCTACATCTCCGGCGAGGATCAGGACGTGGTGCAGCTCTATTTCGGCAACAGCCCAAAGGGAGCCCTCCTGGTCAAAAAGGTGGACGCCAGCGATGGCGCCCCGCTGAGCGACGTGGAATTTTTCGTCACCACCAGCGACGGTTCCGTGGTGGGCGACGCCAACGGCAAGTTTGTGACGGACAGTGCGGGAACCTTCACCATCAGCGGGATCGAGCCCGGAACCACGCTGATCGTAAAGGAAACCAGGGCAAAACCGGGCTATCTGCTGGATAACACGCCCCAGACCGCCCAGATCAAGGCCGGACAGACCGTGACGTTGGAGTTCCGCAATCAGAAGCAGGGGAACCTCGTGATCCACAAGCTGTCCGGGGCAGACAAAAAGACGCCACTGGCCGGGGTACAATTCAAAATCACCTATGCCGATGGGCGTGTGGTGGATGCCGAGGGCGGCAAGCTGTCCTCCAACGGTCTGTACTGGACTAATTCCGAGGGCCAGATCATCCTGTCGGGGATCACGGGCACTGTGATTGTGACCGAGGTGCAGAGCATCGACGGCTACACCATCGACCCCAACACCCGTAGCCAGACCATCGTGATCAACCCCGGCGATGATACGCAGCATTTGTGGTTTTACAATATGCCCATCGGCGGCGCCGAACTTATCAAGGTAGACGCGGCGGACAAGACGAAACGGCTGGACGGCGTCACCTTTGAAATCCGCAAAATGGATGATGCCCTGGTGGACACCGTCACCACTGGCAGCGACGGCCGGGTCTATATCAACCTGGACGCCGGGGACTACTACGCCCTGGAGACCGAGGCAAAGTCGGGTTATAAACTGGATCCCACGCCCCACTATTTCACGGTGCAGGACGGCAAGACTGCCAGCGTGACCATCACCAATGAGGCGTTCTCCGGCGTCATCCTCCACAAAATCAATTCCGTCACCAAAGAGGGGATCTACGGCGTCAAATTCCTGGTCTACGATGCCGGCAAGAACCCCATTGGCGAGTACACCACCGATGATCAGGGCTACATTTACATCGACGACCTCACCGTGCAGGGTAAGGGCCGGCTGTATATCCGCGAACTGGAGGCCGCCCCAGGGTATGAGCTGGACAAGGAGTACAAGACCGTTTATGTGCAGCCCGGGAAAACGGTGGAAATTGAGTGGGAGAACACCCCCATCACCGGGCAGTTCCAGATCCGCAAGTACGCCGCTGCGTACAATGAGGTCACCGGCACCGCTGCGGGCGCTCCCCTCAAGGGTGCGGTGTACGAAATCAGCGAGGCCCGGTCTGGCCGCGTGGTGGACTACATCACCACCGATGCACGGGGTGTTGCCGCGAGCAAGCCGTTGCCTTTGGGCCGGTACCTCATCAAAGAGGTGACTGCTCCGCCCTACTGGCAGCTCAGCGGCACCACCTTTGACGAAACCTTGGAGTATTCGGGCCAGATCATCAAGCTGTCCGACTATGACAAGCCCTCCAACCTGGGCGTCACCATCACCAAGCGGGGCAATGCCCAGGTGCTGGCGGGCAGCCAGATGCGGTATGACATCACGGTGGCGAACACCTCCAATGTGCCCCTTTTCGAGTTCTACTGGCATGATCGGATCCCCACCGACGCCACCCGGGCCACGGTGCTGACCACCGGCACCTACAGCGCACGGCTCAACTACCGGGTGCTGTACAAGACCAACTACCGCTCCGGCTATCAGGTGCTGGCGTCCAATCTGCTCACCAGCAGCAACTATTCCTTCAGCCTGAACGCCATCCCCATGCAGGCGGGGGAGTATGTCACCGACGTCTATTTTGACTTTGGGCGCGTCCCCATGGGCTTCCAGTCTGTCACCAGCCCCACCCTGACGGTACAGGTGCTGGGCACTGTTGCCAACAACTATCAGATCATCAACCGGGCTGACGTGGGCGGCAAGTACCAGGGCACTTGGCAGACCGCCCAGGCCGCTTGGCTCACCATCGTGCGCAGGCTGGGGCCTGTGCCCACCCTGCCCCAGACAGGGTACTAAAAACAACAGCAGGGTGGCTCTTTTTTGAGGGCCACCCTGCGCCTATTATCACTTCCAGATCTTGACCGCTTTTTCGTCCTCGGCCAGACATTGCTCCCGCAGCTTCTCCAGCTCGGCGGTGTGATCGTCCTCAGGATTTTCATAGTCCAGGATCTTGAGTACCGACCATTCAAAGCCCTCCTCGCCGTACTGCTCCCACAGGGCGGCCAACCGTTTGTTGGGATGGCTGCCCATGGAGAGCTTGGCCCGGTTGCTGTTGAAGTCAGCCTTGGTATCCTTTGACGCCCCTAAAAACGCTTCGCCGGTGGCCTTGCACCGGATCGAGATGACCCCCATCTCCGGGCGGCGGAGCTTCCATTGCTCAACCATCGCTTTTCTCTGCGCTTTGTCCATCTTCTGCGTCTCCTTACATCTTCGGCTGTTGGACGATGAAATCAAACAGCTTTGTCCTGAAAGCATCGTCCCCATTCAACGAGGCAAATATGCGGTTCGCCTGTTCCTTCGGTGCTTCGTCCGGTTTCACGGGCAGATGGACGGACATGAGGAAGGCGGCAGAACGCCCGCCCTCCTGCCGCACCCACGCATTCCCAACCAACTCGCTGCGGTTCGCGGGGTTCTCGCCGTATTCCACTGCGATGTCTACGATTATGCCGCTGTCGATTTGCAGGGCTGTGGCGGGAAGGCGGAAGGAAAAGGAGCTAAACATGGAGAGCTCGGTGTCCTCTATGTCGGGGATGCGGGGCTGCTCCGAGTGCTCGCTCCGGCTCAACTCCGCCATACGCTGGGCAAATTCCGCCTGTTCTTCCTCATTGGCAGGGCGGACTTCATATTTTCCGCAGTCCGGGCACTGCTCCGTTTCCTCACTCCGGCTGAAAATAAAGCCGCAGTTGTCACAGGTAAATATCATTTTAATCACCGCTCCTCATTATAGCAGGGGCGGTGCGCTTTGACAAGGGAGTGATTTCCATAGACCCTACCTACCCCGCCCTGGACCGTGCCGCGTTCCTGATTGAACGCGCTTGCGTGCCCAGGTATTATCCCCCGCGATACTGCGCCGAGGCCGCCCAGCTGCTGGCCATGCTGGAGGCGGCGCGGCGGCAGAACCCCCCGCAAGAACATGGCGGGCCCTAAGACTTTTTCCGCTTCGGGGCCACGCTGTCATAGCTCAATTCTATCAACGGGAAGATCTGTTCATCCGGGACAGTCTCATCCAGAAGCACGGAAATCCACGAGCTTTTGCTCATGTGGTATGCTGGACGGTAGCCCTCCTGGGCCAAAAGGGAACCCACCAGTGCCTGCCCGCATTTCAAATCCATCACGTCGGTGGTTCCGTCGCCGGTCAGGTCGAGGCTTTTCTTCGCCACGTCCATGATGGCGGCGAACCATTTCCGGCTGGCGGGTTGACGGAACACGGCATAGTTGGGATACCGCGCCCAGAGATGCTCCGGCTCCGCCGCGTACTTGTACTGGATATGTCGTATTATTCGATCTCGCTGGGAAAGCTGCGCCATGTCAGCACCCCGTTTCCGCTTTTACTGCCGACACCAGCAGCATCATGGGGCGGCGCAGCTCGTCCCGCATCCCCGGCAGCTCCATCATGTCCTCCGGCGGCTGGGGCTCCACCACACGCGTCAGCCGGAAGCCGTTTTCCAACAGCGTATCCAGGTAGGTGGTGAGGGTACGGTGATACTTGGTCACCCGCTCACCCAGGAAAACAGCCTCTCTGGGGCCCTCCACATAGTAGTTGTCCACCGGGAAGTGGAGGATCTCGCCGTCCGGGCCATAGTACCAGTCCTGGGATCCGTAGGCGGTAAAGACCGGGTGCTCCACAGAAAAGACAAAGCTGCCGCCCGGCGTCAGCCAGTGGCTGATGCTCTGCACCAGCGGCCTGAAGTCCTTCACATAGTGGAAGGCCAGCGAACTGAGCACCACGTCGAAGGAGCCGTCCGGGAAACGCAGATCCTCCATAGCGGCTTGCCGGTACTCAATAGACGGCCCCGGGTTGCGCGCCCGCGCCGCCTCCAGCATTTTTTGGGAGATATCTGTCCCCAGCACACAGGCCGCGCCGTGTCCAGCGGCGTATTTGCAGTGCCAGCCGTAGCCGCAGGCCAGATCCAGCACCCGCCTGCCGTGGAAATCGGGGAGCAGCTTTTCCAGCTCGCGCCACTCCCCGGCCCCGGCCAGCCCCTGCTGGGAACGGGTCATCTGGCTGTACTTTTCAAAGAAACGCGGGTCATCGTATTTGTTCTCTTTCATAGCGCAGCACCCTTCTGTGATTTCTGAAATCTCAACCACAACACATTCCCATTATACCAAACTACCCGCCGTCCTTCAAGGGACGGCATCAAAGGAGGATCCTATGCAAATCAAAGAAACCTTCTGGGGCCGTCTGTGCCCCAAACTTCCCCGCGTTTACATCCACACCATGACGGCGGTGCTGCTGTGCGCCGCCCTTGCCATGCCCGCCATGGCCGCCACCAACACCGGCGGCAACGATATGTGGACGGTGGCCCAGAATATCATTGTGGACGTGTACAACCACATCGCCGGAATCAGCACCGTACTGGCGGGCCTCATGTCCGCCGTGGCGGTGATCGGCGTAAAGCTCACCGGCAACCAGCACAAGGCGGATCAGGCGTGGGACTGGCTCAAGCGCATTTGGGTGGCCTGGGCCATCATCAACGGCATCGGGGCCTTCATCGCCTACATCACCCCGCAGTTCTCCGGCTTCAACACCCTGACGCCGTGACGCCATGCTGGAGCTTTTATTTCGCGGCTTCTTCGAGTGGGTCTACAGTCTGATCGTAGACATCTGGGGATTCATTGCCGGAGGGCTGCTGGACATCATGGGGCTGGATTTTGCCTACATCCAGTCCCACATCCCCATCATGGACGACATGGCCCGGGTGCTGATGGCGGCGGGCTGGGCGCTATTGCTGGGCAACTTGGTGTTCCAGGCGCTGAAAAGCATGGCGGCGGGCCTGGGCTTTGAGGGGGAAGACCCCAAGCTGCTGTTTGCCCGCACCTTCGTGTTTGCCTTCCTGCTGCTGGCCAGCCCCCAAATCTGCCGGATCGGGCTGGATCTCACCTCCAGCATCATGGATCTGCTGAGCATCCCGGACGCCACTAACGTTTCCCTGGTGGATGAAAGCGTCTTTGGGACGCTCACCGCCTCCTGGCTCATGGCCATCATTTGCAGCGTCATTGTCATGTTCAAGGTACTGGGGCTGCTCATTGAGATCGCCGAGCGGTATGTCATCCTGGCCATGCTCACCCTCACCGCGCCCCTGGCCTTCGCCATGGGCGGCAGCAAAAACACCGCATCCATTTTCACCGGCTGGTGCCGGATGTTCGGCTCCATGTGCCTGCTGATGGTCACCAACCTGGTGTGCTTCAAGATGCTGTTCTCGGTGGTGTCCGCGGTGCCCTCCGGGCTGGATGTTCTGCCCTGGATGGTGCTCATCTTCGCCATCGTGAAGGTGGCAAAAAAGTCGGACGCCATCATCACCCGCATTGGCTTGAACCCCGCCATCACTGGCGGGCCCGGGCGAACCCTGCCCGGTATGCTGGCCTACACGGTGGTACGCACGGCGGTGAGCGGCGTGGCGAAGGGCATCACAGGCGGCGGTTTTGGCGGCGGGAGAACCGCCGGGGCAGGTTCTGGGAAACCATCCGGCAGCACCCGGTTCAACGGCTCCCGCTTTTCCACCGGCGGCGGGGGTCGGTTCGGCGGCACCCGGGGCGGCGGACGCTCCAACGGCGGCCAAACTTCCGAGAGCGGAGCGCAAGGTGGCGGACGGCCTGACGATTCCTTTGGCGGCGGGGGGCGGCGCAGCGGGGCCGGGGACGGCTCTCAGAGCTTTGGCGGCACGCGTGGCGGCGGCAGGTATACTTACCACAGCACCGGCCAGCAAAGTTCCGCCCAGCAAACCAGCACCCGGCAGGAGAATTCGTCCCAGGCATCCGCCCAGCAGAAGCATACCAGCAGCGCCGCGGCGAACACTGCCCGGGGCGGTGGACGGCCCCAGCAGACCCGGAGAAGCTCTGTGCGGCCCGGAACCGGCCACCCCCACAGCTATGTGCCGCCCTCCGGCGCGGCCAACACGCCTTCGCCTGGTGCGGCGGGGGCAGGCAGTTCCCAGCGGCCCGGTGCGTCCCATCCCGGCGCGGCAGGAACGGCTCCGAAAGGCACCGCGCCGAAACAGCCAAACGCGACACAGCCCGGCGTGGCAGGAACGGGAACGCACTCCCAGTCCACCCGATCCACCCATTCCGCGGGCGGCAGCACAGTGAACAGCACCAGCCAGACCTCCGCTCAGACCAATGTGACCACGAACGGCGGCAGACCGGGTGCGTCCGGCGGGAAAGCACCGCCCACCGCGCCCAGACCGCCCCACCCCGGCGGCCCTGCGGCATCCAAGTCCCCGCCAAAGCCGGGTAAGACCCGCGCCACCCGCCGGGGAGATTCGGGCGCTGCCCCGAAAACACCCGGCACTCCGGCGGCTTCCGGCGCGTCCCAGGCCGGCAACCCAGGAAAGCCGGCCCGCAGTACCCAGCGGCCCACTGAATCTACAACCCGGACTCCCCCGGCCACAGCGGCACCCCCGGCAGGAGGCACATCTCCCAGCACGGCCCGGCAGGAAGCGCGCAAACCCTCCACTTCCGGGGCTTCCCCGGCGAAAGGCGGCGCTCCCACTGTTCGCCCCGGGGTTGCAGGAACCGCGCCCACCGGCAAACAGGCGGCGGGACAGTCCCGGACGGCCAAAGCCCGGACAACGCGGGCGAAACCCGTCCGCCGTCCACCGCCCAACAAGAGAGGAGGGAACGGCCATGGGTGAAAACGAAAACCGAGCCAGCGGTGCGGCCAGGGCGGCGGCGCATATTTTGACCGCCCTGGCCACCACCGGGGCCAAGGGTGCGGCACTGGCCGCAGCACAGGAGGCCGCGCCCTTTCTCGTAAAACTGATCGCGGGGCTTCTGATCCTTCTGCTCCTCATCCCCATGCTGGTGTTCACCGCCCTGCCCAACATATTTTTCGGCTATGATAGCTCCACCACGCCCGAAATCGTGGATTTTACCACGTCGGCCCACGGGCTGGAGGCGGTCTATCAGAACATTGACCGAAAAAACCAATCCATCATCGACCGGCTGGTGGAGAGCATTCTGCCCAACTTCATGACGGAGGATGTGCCCGACTACGATGATTATGAGGTGGAAAAGTCCCTGGGCAATGTGAACCACTATTGGCTCATTGCCATCGGATCCGTCCGATACAAGCAGGATCTCAACGTTATGGACGAACCCACCATTGAAAAGCTGCTTTCCGACAAGCTGACCTACACCGCGTCCATCACAGACCGCATCCTGCATATCTCCATCTGGGATCTGACGCCGGATGCCTACATGGACAAGCTGGGCTTCACCCAGGAGGAAAAGGACTGGGCGGCCCTGCTCTACTCGATGCTTGCGGACGGCCAAAACATCAACCCCGATGGCACAGGTAACTACACCACCGACTACGGCAATATCGTCTTTTCCAGTGCCGACACCCCCGTGGTCTACTACAACCAGACGGACGCCCGGTGGGGCAATAAGCTCTATGGCCGCACCGGCACCATCGGCTGGGAGGGCTGCGGCCCCACCGCCCTGGCCATGGTGGTGGCGTCCATGACGGACAACAAGGTAACGCCCTATGACGTAGCCCTATGGTCGGCTCAGAACGGCTATCGCTGTGAGGGCAACGGGAGCTACCACAGCCTGATCCCCAACGGCGGCGAACACTACGGCCTCACCGTCACCAAAATCGGCAAGGACAGCAAAAAGCTGGTGGAGGCCCTGGAATCGGGCAAGCTGGTCATCGCCATTATGGCCCCGGGCCATTTCACCACCACCGGCCACTTCATCGTCCTGCGGGGCATCACCGAGGAGGGCAAGGTGCTGGTGGCCGACCCCGCCAGCGTAAAGCGGAGCAATCAAGAGTGGCCCCTTCGTACCGTCGTCAACGAGGCCGCATCCCGGGCTGGCGCGGGCGGGCCCTTCTGGGTGTTCTCGCGGTAGGCGGCGGATGAAATCAACTGTTTGGAGTGAAGCGTATGGAACATGAAACCAATCTGCGCGCCCTGCGGCACCGGCACGGCGTCTGTCTCACCGAGCTGGCCGACGCCTGCGGGCTGTCCAATCAATACCTCAGCCGGGCGGAGCTGGGCCTGATCCCGCCTACCCCCCGGCTGGAGCGGCAGCTGCTGTCGGCGCTGGAGGTGGTGATCTCCCACCGGGCCAGCACGGCCCAGGCCCTGGAGCGGGAACTGAAGCCCCTCCGGGGCCGTCTGCTGGAAAAGGTGGTGGAACAGCGTGAATGAGACCTACTATATCCCCGCCAACTTCACCGACGCGGGCCGGGTGATGGGCCTGTTCGAGCTGCGCAACCTGGTGGAGGCGGTGATCCTGGTGCTGCCGGTGCTGTACTTTTGCCTGGTGCTGCTGCCCCTGGAACTGACCGCCAAGATTACAGTGACGCTCATCATCGTGGTTCCCTTGGGCGGCTTCGGGCTCATCGGCGTGCGGGATGACAGCCTCACTCGCTGGCTGGCTGCATGGCTGCGCTGGCGGCGGGCGAGGCGGCTTATGACATATCGCGGAGGAACAAAATAAAACATGGATTTGAAACAACTGCTGTTCGGCGGCGGGGCAAAGGCCCCCGCCGCCGAACCCTTTCGGGACAGCATCCAGGCATGGCTTCCCATCAAGAACGTCGTAGGCGGCGTGGTGGTCACCAAGGATGGCCGCTTTGTGAAGATCCTGGAGGTGCTGCCGGTGAACATTTATCTGAAGTCCCCCAACGACAGGGAGAACATCATCTCCAGCTATGCCGCCTGGCTGAAAATCGCGCCGGACGATTTACAGATCGAAGCCCGCACCCTGCCCGCCGACACGGCGGACTATGTGGAGCGAATGAAAGAGTTCGCCGCCCATGAGCCCAGCCAGTCCTGCCGGGAAATGATCGAAGACAACATCAAGGAGATCGGCCAGGGGGTGGCCAGCGACGCCCTGCGGCACCGCTTCTTTCTCATCTTCCAGTACGAAGGGCGGATGCACGCCAAGGGCCGCACCACCGCCGCCATCGTCCAGCGGCTCAATGAGGAGGCGGACACCGCCCGGCGGTATCTGGATGGCTGCGAGCTGGAGGTGCTGGAGCCCAGCTTTGCCGACGACTTCATTTTGAAGCTGCTGTACGAGATCATCAACAAGCGAACCAGCCGCCGGGTGCAACTCCCGGAGGGCGTGTTCGACATGACCACCGCCGTCCACGGCGTTTTCGAGGAGTGAGCCATATGCAGAAGAAGAAACCTACCAAGGCCCCGGTCAAGCGGGCCAAAAAGAAGGCGGACACCGCCGAACCCAAGCAAAACCCCATTAAGCGGCTGCTATTTGGCGAGGAAAAGCCCGACCTGTCCGAGCTGGAGGCGGGCTCCACCACCATTCTGGATATTCTCTCCCCCACCGCCATCGACACCAAGAGCCGGGACTACATCCTGGTGGACGGGGTGTACCACGCCTACCTCTACGTGGCGGGCTACGGCTACTCCACCACCGTGGGTTCCTGCTGGCTGGCCCCGCTGGTGGAGGCCGGGGAGGGCGTCAGCCTAAGCTTCACCGTCAAGCGCCAGTCCAAGGAGAAGATACTGTCCAAAATCTCGCAGACCACTATGGTGAACCGATCCCGGATGCGGGATGTGGGGGACACCCGTCAGGACTATGAGGAGCTGGACAGCGCCATCAATTCAGGGCTGTACCTGAAGGACGTAATGAACCGCCAAGGTGAGGATTTCTACTATATGCACACCCTGGTGGAGGTGACGGCGGACGACCCGGAGACCCTGGAGCAGCGGGTGACGGCGGTGGAAAAGCTGTGCGTGTCCATCGACATGATCGCCCGCCGCTGCGACTACAAAAACGAGCAGGCGTTCCTCTCCGCCCTGCCCCTGCTGGCTTTAGATGCAGACGTAGAGCGCAAATCCCGGCGCAACGCCCTCACCTCCGGCGTAGCGGCGGCGTTCCCTTTTGCCTCCTATGAGCTCAGCGACCGTAACGGCATTTTCCTGGGGCTGAACCTCTACAACCGCTCCCCAGTGTTCCTTGACCCCTACGATGACTACAAGTACACCAACGGCAACTGCTGGATCGGCGGCTCCTCCGGCGCGGGCAAGACCTTCACCCTGCAATGTCTGGGCGGGCGGCTGCGCCAGCAGGGGAGAAGGGTGATCTTCATCGTGCCCAAGAAGGGCCACGAGTTCCGCCCCCTGTGCGAGCTACTGGGCGGGCTGTACCTGCGCTTGTCCCCGTCCTCCAAGGACTGCCCCAACATCATGGCTATCCGGCGCAAGTCGCTGGACAGCTATGCCGGTCTGCGGGACATGGCCGCCCGGGATGATTCCGTCCTGGCCGATAAAATATCCCGGCTCATCATCTGGTATTCCCTGCAAAAGCGGGATCTGTCCGATGAGGACAAAAATCTGCTGGATTCCTCCCTGGTGGAGTGCTATCGACGGTACGGGATCACCTTTGACAACGACACCATCACCGATGAAACTGGCCGGTTTGTGGAGATGCCTATTCTGCCGGACTGGTACGAGGCGCTCTCCCAGAACCCGGACACCAAGCACCTGGCTGTGGTGCTGGCCCGGTATGTCACCGGCTCCGCCTCCGCCATGGGCCAGCGCAATAACATAGATTTGGACAACAAGTACATCGTGCTGGACACCTCCGGGATGCCGGACGATTTGCTGCTCCCCGGCATCTTCTGGGCCACCGACATCGCCAACGACCTTATCATGGACGCGGGCAGCGACCTGTCCGCCCTCATCGCCGATGAGCTGTGGAGCCTGGTGGGGGCCAACTCCAACCCGCTGGCGGCGGGCTTCGTCCAGGAGATGGTGAACACGATCCGGGGCCTGGGCGGCATCGCCATCACCTCCACCCAGGGGATGCAGGATCTGTTTGGACTGGACGGCGGCAAATATGGCAAGGGTATCCTGGACTCCAGCCGGATCAAGCTGGTGATGCAGATGGAGGAGCAGGAGGCCCGCCTCATTCAAGGGGTGCTGAACCTGTCCGAGGATGAGGTGCGGCAAATCACCCGGTTCCGCCGGGGGGAGGGCCTACTGTGCATCGGGTACAACCATGTGCCGGTACAGTTCCACGCCACCGAGAAAGAGTACGACGCCATCACCACCTCCCCCACCGACCTGCGTACCCGGCGGAAGGAGGGCGGCAAATGAGCTTTCGGCAAGACGCCGCCCACCTCCAGAAGCTGGCCAACAATGCTTTCTGCCAGACTGGCACACTGACGGCCTTGGCAGATAGCGGACAGCCCGACCCGGACAAGCTCCAGCGGGCGCTGGAACAGACGGCGGCGCAGTTCGAGAGCGCGGCCTTGGAGGTGCGGAAACTGTGCGAGCGGCACAGCACCGGCACCGGGGGCTACGGCTCCCGGCCCGTCCTCCCGCCCATGGAGATCGCCGGGTCGGTGGAGCTGCTGGGGTACAACTGGCTGCACATCACGCTGAACACCCTGCTGCCCCACTGCCGCTTCCAGCCCCCGGAGTGGCTCAGCGACACCATCCGCCGCCTGCTGGATGAGTACGAGGCGCAAGGGTGCAAGCTGCCTTTTTTCAACCGGGCGCTGCTGGTGATCGACGAGTTCACCGGCATACAGGGCCGCCACATCTTCGACCAGGACAATAAGGGTTGGAAGGCGGTGAGCAACGCTATCAAAGGCAGGCTCATCCCGGACGACGACCAGCACACCCTGGGCCTGGCGCTGCTGTCCGGGCGGAGTGAGCTGGACGTGTGCCACATCACTCTGCTGGATCTGTCCGATGCGGCGGACTTCTTCGCGTTCCACTCCGGGGACTACGAGGTGAAGCATTTTTACAGCGGTGGGTGGAGCTGAATTGCCCCAAAAAGTGACCGGAACACCCATCAGGTTTTGTCTCGATTTGGGCCATTTTCGGCCGGTTAGTGGGTTTTCAAAAATCTGATGGGTGTCCGCCGCTCCAAGCGGTTGAAAACAAGGGCTTTCGGGGCGGCGGCAAAACGCGGGACGTGAAAAAAGCTGACTTCTATGGGGAGCCATCAGATTGGCTCCCCATAGGGGGCTTGGAAAAGCGCCGAAAAAGTTCTTGCGCCGGCACCGGCGCAAGGGCGTTTTCGGCGCACGCAGGAATATGGAGGGAGGTTCGGTATGCGTGATTTTCAGCCATCGGGATGTTGACATTTTGAAGCTGCTGTGCTGGTGCCAGTTCATTCAGCCCAGGGACTTGAGGGGCATCGCTTCGGAAGCGGAGCGGAAAAACCTCATGGGCCTGGGCCTCATCCGGCGGCACGAAAAGAGCGGGGCGCTGCTGCTCACCAGCAAGGGGCAGCTCCTTCTGGAACATCTGCTGGACGGTGCGGTGCCCCAGACCACCCGGGCCTACCACCCGCCGCTGATTGAGCGCCGTGTCCGGGTGTCCCGGCTGGTGGTGGCCGCCTACCAGGGCGGGGTCAATCCCTTCACCCTTGGGCCGGAGGAGCTGGACAGCCCCGCGGCCCTGTTCCTTCCATCCATTGCACGAAGTAAGGGCTCCAATCCTTGGGGCAGCACTCGGGTGGCAGCTCTGGCCCGTCTGGGGGACAGCCTGTACGCCATGCACTACGTCTGCCCCGGCATCGGCAAGGTGGCGCTGATGGATGAGCTGGCGGCGTTCTCCAATCAGACCGCCCGGTTCCGGGATGTGGGGCGGGCTTTTATTTTCGCCGGGGACAGCTACAAGAGCGCCCTCAGCGAACTGGAGCGCCCCATAGAGCGGAAAGATACCAAGCTGCTCACCTATGGCGGTGCGTACCGCTGCCTTCAGCTTCCCGTCCACCTGTTGTCCTGTGACAGCACCGGCGCGGTGCAGCTCCAAATCATGGCGGTGCCGGACTACCGAACACGTCTGACCAAGGCGGCGCTGAAAGGCCAGTACCGCCCGCCCCCGGACGACGTGCCCGAGTGGGACGCCATGTTCCAAGGCCTGCCTTTTCTCATGGCGGCGGACATGGACCTGCGCCGGATCAACGCCGCCATCCGCACAGCCAGAAGCCGGGGCTTTGAGCAAATCGCCATGGCCGCCCTGGAGGGGCAGGCGGAGCAGGTGTTGTTCCCCCGCTGTCGGGACAAAAATCTGGCGCGGGTGTTTGTGCTCACGGCGGACGCTATCTCCGCCGTCACCGGCAGGAAGCCCGCGCCCTATGTGCCCCCGCGCACCCAATTCACGACCTCGAAAGGAGATGTGGCGGATGCCCCGCTTATCCAAGCTCATCGAAAAACTGGAAGATCGCATTGAACCCAAAGTCGGCCCCTGGTACGAGCGTCACAGAAAGAAGCTGCCGCTCTACGCCGCCGCAGGGCTGGCAGGCTGGTATCTCTATGGGATGCTGCTGAACTCCATCCGGCTGGGCATTGCCTCCACTTTCCACAAATCCGGCGAGAAGGTGGTGGAGAGCATCTGGGTGTTCAACCCCTTCCGCAACTGGTTTGTGCTGTTCACCCCCTTCGGCCTGGGGGCCACCGCCGTCATCGCCCTGCTGGTGTGCCTGTTCACCGGCACGGGGTACAAATGGTTCTCCGGGTACAAGGCCACCCGGGACAGCCGGGGCTTCGACATCCTGCCCGACGGCACCCACGGCTCCTCCGGGTTCCTCACCGGTCAGGAGATGGGGGAGTTTCTGGAGGTGGGGGGCGTGTCCGAGGTAAAGGGTATGATGCTGGGCAAGTACAAAAAGCGCCCGGACGACCCGGACAAGTACGCCCTCTACGCCGCCCACCGCATGGTGCCGGGGGACAACAACAATCTGCTGTGCATCGGCGCGCCCGGAAGTGGCAAATCCCGGGGCTTCATCATCCCGTTTTTGATGGGATGTGCCCAGCGCGGAGAATCAGTTTACATAACAGATCCGAAGGGGGAGCTCTTTGAAAAGCTGTCCCCCTATTTCAAAGAGCATGGCCATTACGTCAAGGCGGTGAACTTCCTGGATATGGCCCATTCCGACGGCTGGAACTGCCTGTATGGGCTGGACAAGGAGCCTCAGCTGGCCCAGACGGTGGCCAACACCATTATCCAGAACACCTCGGGCCCACGGGAGGCGGACGACTTCTGGAGCCGTGCGGAGCTGAACCTGCTCATGGCGCTGATCCATTATGTGGTGAACCTGAAGGACGGCAAGGGAAATCTGCTCCCCATCGAAAAGCGGGGGCTGGGGGATGTGTACCAAATGCTGGCCCATCAGAGCATCCAGGACATCAACCGCACCCTGGCCCAGCTTCCGCCCGACCACCCAGCCAAGGGCCACCACGGCCTGTTCCTCAAGGCCAAGGAAAACCTGTGGGGCAGCATTGCCATCGGCCTGGGCAATCGGCTGGCTATCTTTCAGAATAAATTGGTGGACGCCATCACCCGGAACCACGACGTGGACCTGTTGCTGCCGGGACAAAAGCCCTGCGCCTATTTCGTCATCATCTCCGCCCAGGACAGCGCCTACCGCTTCCTCAGCTCGCTGTTCTTCTCCCTGGCCCTGCCCCGGCTGTCCGACTACGCCCGGCTGGAGGGGAAGGGCGGCCGCCTGCCGGTGCTGGTGAACTTCTGCCTGGACGAATACTGCAACATCGGCTACATGGACGGCATCGCCGACGCGCTGAACAGCATCCGAGGCTTCAACATGAGCTGCCAGGTGGTGGTGCAGAGCCTGTCCCAGTGGCAGGAAAAATATCCGGGCAAGGAGTGGGAGAACCAACTGGCCACCTTCGATCAGACGCTTTACATGGGAGCTAATGACTGGACCTCGGCGGACTACATCTCTAAGAAGTGCGGCAAGGTGACCATCTCCCTCACCAGCAGCTCCAAACCCCAGCCGCCTCTCTACGGCTTTGT
>CATLEJ010000037.1 GCA_949916125.1 uncultured Oscillospiraceae bacterium | reverse complement strand
CCCGGGGAGTACCTGGCCGTCATCGGCCGCACCGGGTCGGGCAAATCCACCCTGATCCAGCACCTCAACGGCCTGCTGAAGCCCACCTCCGGCCAGGTGCTGTTCGACGGCACGGACATCTGGGAGTCCAAGGAGCGCACCCGGCAGGTGCGGTGCCAGGTGGGGCTGGTGTTCCAGTACCCGGAGTACCAGCTCTTTGAGGAGACGGTGTATCAGGACATCGCCTTCGGCCCCAAAAACATGGGGCTGGATTCCGACGAGGTAGACCGCCGGGTCAAACAGTCCGCCCGCTTCGTGGGGCTGGAGCCGGGGGTGCTGGAGAAGTCCCCCTTCGACCTGTCCGGCGGGCAGAAGCGCCGGGTGGCCATCGCCGGGGTCATCGCCATGGAGCCCTCCGTGCTGGTGCTGGACGAGCCCACGGCGGGCCTTGACCCCTCCGGCTCCGCCCGGATCCTGGACAATATCCGCACCTACCACGAGGAGAAAAACGCCTGCGTGATCCTGGTGTCCCACTCCATGGAGGAGGTGGCCCGGGAGGCCCAGCGCTTAGTGGTCATCCACAAGGGCGCCATCCCCTTCTCCGGCGCCCCGGAGGAGGTCTTTGCCCACGGGGACGAGCTGGAGGCCATGGGCCTGGGCGTGCCCGCCATGACGCGGGTGTTCGCCCGCCTGCGGGCGCTGGACGTGGACGTGCCCGCCTCGGTGTACACCGTACCCCAGGCCCGGGAGGCCGTTTTAGCGGCCCTCCATAGGGGCCCCCGCCAAGCCGCCCGTGGGGGTTGCGGGGGGAGGAAGAAGGAGCCTGCGGATATGGAAATTTCAGCGTCCCCGGCTGAAACTGGAATGGAGCAGGCTCCTTCTGACGAAAAGGGGGTCGGGTGAGATGGCATTACGTGACATCACCCTGGGCCAGTATTTCCCCGGCAATTCCCCCATCCACCGCCTGGATCCCCGGGCCAAGCTCACCGCCATGATCTGCTACATTGTGGCCCTGTTCCTGGCGGAGTGGCTGGTGACCTACGGCATCCTGCTGGCGGTGCTGGCCGCCGTGGTGGCGGTGTCCACCGTCAAGCTGAAGGCCCTGCTGCGGGGGATGAAGCCGGTGGTGTTCATCCTGGTGTTCACCGCCGTGCTGAACATCTTCTACACCCCCGGCGAGTCCCTGGCCTCCTTCTGGATCTTCAACATCACCAAGGAGGGCATCGTCCACGCCATCTTTATGGTGGTGCGCATCCTGATGCTGATCTCCTGCACCTTCCTGCTGACCTACACCACTTCGCCATTGGAGCTCACCGACGGGCTGGAGTCCCTGCTGGGGCCGCTGAAGGCCATCCATGTGCCCGTCCACGAGCTGTCCATGATGATGTCCATCGCCCTGCGGTTCATCCCCACCCTCATCGAGGAGACGGACAAGATCATGTCCGCCCAGCGGGCCCGGGGCGCGGACTTCGACTCGGGGAACCTGATCCAGCGGGCCCGCGCCCTCATCCCCCTGCTGGTGCCGCTGTTCATCTCCGCCTTCCGGCGGGCGGACGAGTTGGCCACCGCCATGGAGTGCCGCTGCTACCACGGCGGCGAGGGCCGCACCCGGATGAAGCAGCTCCACTACCGCCCCGGCGATATGTTGTTTATGCTGGGCGCCCTGGCCCTGGCCGTATCCGTTGGTATTCTGGGCCATTTTGGCCTGTAACCCCAGCTTCAAATTCTTTTTCTTGCTTCTTCTTTTTCTTTCAAGAAAAAGAAGAAGGCCCTTGACCCTCACGATGAAAGGCGGCGTCCCCATGGAACAGCGCAACATCGCCCTGCGGCTGAGCTACACCGGCACCGCCTACCACGGCTGGCAGGTGCAGAAGAACGCCGTCACCGTGGCGGAGGTGCTGGAAAAGGCGCTGGCCTCGGTGGTGGGCCATCCGGTGCGGGTCACCGGGGCGGGCCGCACCGACGCGGGGGTCCACGCCCAGGTGTATGTGGCCAACTTCCGCACCACCTCCGGGATCCCGGCGGAGCGGCTGCCGTTAGCCGTGAACACCCGGCTGCCGGACGATATCTCCGTGTCCAGGGCCACGGTGGTGTCCGATGGCTTCAACGCCATCGGCTCCTGCCTGAAAAAAGAGTATACCTATAAAATTTACAACTCCCGCATCCGGGACCCCTTTTACGTGAACCGGGTGTGGTTCTACCCCCGGCGGCTGGACGCGGACATCATGGGGGCGGCGGCCCGGCAGTTCGTGGGCACCCACGACTTCGCCGCCGTCAAAAACGTGGGCACCGAAACCCGCACCACCGTGCGCACGGTCTACTACTTCAAGGTCGAGCGCCATGGCGACATCATCGACTGCCGTGTGTGCGCCGACGGCTTCCTCTATAATATGGTGCGGGCCATGGTGGGCACCTGCATCTACGCCGCCGAGGGCAAGCTGGATCCGGCGGAGATCCCGGAGATTCTGGCCTCCCGCAACCGCACGTTAGCGGGACCTACGGCCCCTCCCGATGGCTTATATATGACAAACCTGTGGTATGACGAGGACGTGCTGTGAACATTTTCGAGGTCAAAACCGAACAGAAGCGATACCTGCCCCTCCTGCTCCTGGGGGACGAGCAGGAGGACATGATCGACCGCTACCTGGGGCGGGGGACCATGTACGCCCTGGATGACGGCGGCGTCAAGGCCGTCTGCGTCGTCACCGACGAGGGGGACGGCACGCTGGAGCTGAAGAACCTGGCGGTGGACCCGGACTGTCAGCGCCGGGGCTATGGCCGGCGGATGGTGGAATTTCTCTGTGAAGCCTATCAGGGCCGGTACGCCCGCCTACTTGTGGGCACCGGGGACAGCCCCCTCACCATCCCCTTTTACGAGGCGTGCGGCTTTCGCCGCTCCCACGTAGTCCCCAATTTTTTCACCGACCACTACGACCACCCCATTTTCGAGGGTGGACGGCAGCTGGTGGACATGATTTACCTGACGAAAGCACTGTAAAGCGGAGTTTTTATGGACGAGAACAGCCAGAAAACAACAAAGGACCAGCCACCAAAAGCGCGGAAGCTGTCCGCCTTCCTGGTGCGGGTGATCGCCGCGCTGGTGGTGCTGGCGGTGGGCCTGTGCCTGGTGGTGCTGGTGGCATTCCGGGACCGGTTGAACATGGACAGCATCAAGCGGTGGTTCCACTACCGCTCCCTTACCCTCAGCGACAACGGGCAGTCGGAGGCGTTTGCCTATGACGGAAGCGTCAACGACACCTTTGCCGCGCTGGACGGCGACCTGCTGGTGTGCTCCGGCAACGCCATCTCCCTGTATTCCGGCAGCGGCGCCCGGTACATCCACCAGGAGGTCAACCTGGAAAACCCGGTGGTCAGCACCAACGGCTCCATGGCGGTGGTGTACGACGCGGGGGGTAGCTCCCTGTACGTTCTGGGCCAGAGGACGCTGGTGTGGTCGGCGGAGGGGCTGGAGCCCATCCTGTCCGCCCGGCTGAACCGGAACGGCCAGCTCACCGTGGTTACCCAGGAGGGGGGCTACCGGGGGATGGTGACCGTGTATGACGCGTCCTACCGCCCGCTGATGAGCGTCAATCTCACCTCCGCCTTTGTGATGGACGCCGCCCTATCCGACGACGGGCGCACCCTGGCCACCGTCACAGCGGGGCAGGCGGAGGGCGCCTTTGCCACCGGGCTGGAGCTGTACGCCATGGATTACGCCAGCGGCAGCTATCAGCCGGACGTGAACTGCTCCTTGGGGGGCGGCGTGGCGCTGGATGTGCGGCATACCGCGTCGGCGGTGTGGGTACTGAGCGACCACGGCCTCACCATCACAAGCCATGAGGGGCAGACCGCCCGGGTGGACTGGTCGGACCGCTACCTTCGGCGGTATACCCTCAGCGGGGACGGTTTTGCCGCGGCGCTGCTGGGCCGCTACCGGGCAGGCAGCCAGGCGGAGCTGTGGGTGGTGGACCAGCAGGGGGAACGGCGGGTGCTGGAGCTGAACGAGCAGGTGATGGGCATATCCGCCGCTGGGCGGTATTTGGCCGTCCTCACCGGGGACCGGCTGGACATCTACACCGACAAGCTGGAGCTTTACAGTACGTTGAAGGGCACCAAGGGTGCCCGCACCGTCCTGTTGCTGCCGGACGGGTCCGCCATCCTGGTTTCGGTGGACAGCGCGGGCTTCTACGTCCCCTGACGGGGCGGACCCGGCCCAGAGAGAGCCCCGCGGCCGGCGCGGGGAGAGGAGGAATCCAAATGGAATACCTGTTTGACATTGTGATTGTGGCGCTGCTGGCCTTCTTTGCCTGGCGGGGGGCCTCCAAGGGACTGGTCCTGTCGCTGTGCGGGCTGGCGGCGGTGTTTGTGGCGTTTTTCGCGGCCCAGATCATCTCCGAGCAGTTCTGCCCGCCGGTGGCCAACATTATCCGGCCCATCATCGCCCAGAGCTTCCGGGGGGTGGAGCCGGAGCCCGCCGTCACCGATGAGGAAGACCCGGAGCAGCCGGGCTATACCCTGGATGAACTGCTGGCTGCCGTCCAGGAGCACGGGCTGTTTGAGGGCTTTTCCGCCTTTTTAGAGGAAGGCGTGGCCAAAGACCAGGTGGAGGAGGAGCATTGGCCCACCCCTGTGGACGCCCTGGCCAACTACTTATCCAAGGCGGTGGCCAAGGTGCTGCTGTTCGGCGTGGTGTTTGTGGCGGTGCAGCTGGCCTGGTTCCTGGTCAGCCACGCCATGGACCTGGCGTTCAAGCTGCCGATTCTGGCCGAGGTGAATCTGGCGGGCGGCCTGGTCGTCGGGCTGGTGAAGGGGGTGCTGCTCACCATCGTGCTGGTGTGGCTGGGCCAACTGTCCGGGATCGTCCCCGGCGAGCCGACCACCCCGGTGCTGTCCCTGTTCACGGTGAAGCGGCTGGGCGAGCTGTTGAGCGGTCTGATTGTGTGAGGCGGATCACCGGCGCAGATGAAGAGAGGCCGGCGATTTTCCTGCCCGAGGGAAAATTACCACTCTAAAATTCATGACGTGTTCATATTTATCTGTTATGGTACTGCCAAACTGTGAATCTGAGCGCAGGGGAACCCCGAAAGGAGCGATTGTATGAGGCCAACCATGTGTACCCGCTGCCATAAAAATGTAGCGGTGATTTTCATAACCAAAATTGAAAACGGAGAAACCAAAAACGAGGGGCTGTGCCTGAAATGCGCCCGGGAGCTGGGCATCAAGCCGGTA
The DNA here is from genome assembly GCA_949916125.1 of uncultured Oscillospiraceae bacterium. GTDB lineage: Bacteria > Bacillota > Clostridia > Oscillospirales > Oscillospiraceae > Enterenecus. The sequence continues at coordinate 14,023 of CATLEJ010000037.1, read as the reverse complement.
GACGACATGATGAAGAAAATGGGCATTTCCGACGAGGATCTGGAGTCCATCTCCACCGAGATGATGTCCGCCTTTGGCGGCGCGGAGGAGGCCGAGGGGCTGTCCCCCGCGGCCGGCGACGAGCAGCAGGAGGGCGACGAGGGCGAGGAGGACGAGGGCCGCACCGCCACCTTCCCCTTCCTGAGCAAGCTGTTCGGCGGCAGCTCCGACACGCCCCAGCCCGACCGGGACCCCACCCAGCGGGGGGGCGCCGCCAAGGAGGACAAAACCGCCGCCAAATCCGACCGGGGGCAGGCCCCCAAGCGGAAGTTCCTGGAGAACTACTGCATCTCCCTGACCCGCAAGGCCCATGAGGGCAAGCTGGACCGCATTGTGGGCCGCGCCAATGAGATCGAGCGCACCATCCAGATTTTGAACCGGCGGCAGAAGAACAACCCCTGCCTCATCGGCGACCCCGGCGTGGGCAAGACCGCCATCGCCGAGGGGCTGGCCCAGCGCATCTACGACCGGGACGTGCCCTATAAGCTGCTGGACAAGGAGGTCTATCTGCTGGACCTCACCGCGCTGGTGGCGGGCACCCAGTTCCGCGGCCAGTTTGAGAGCCGCATGAAGGGCCTCATCGACGAGGTGAAGAAGCTGGGCAATATCATCCTGGTCATCGACGAGGTCCACTCCATTGTGGGCGCGGGGGACGCGGAGGGCTCTATGAACGCCGCCAACATCCTCAAGCCCGCCCTGAGCCGGGGGGAGATCCAGGTCATCGGCGCCACCACCCTCACCGAGTACCGCAAATACATCGAGAAGGACTCCGCCCTGGAGCGTCGGTTCCAGCCCGTGATTGTGGATGAGCCCTCCATCGACGACTCGGTGGAAATCCTGAAGGGGATCGCCCCCTATTACGAGTCCTTCCACCATGTCACCATCAGCCCGGACATCTGCCGCCAGGCCGTCACCATGAGCGAGCGGTACATCACCGACCGCTATCTGCCCGACAAGGCCATCGACCTGATCGACGAGGCGTCCTCCGACGTGAACCTCCATAACAAGGACCTGGCCCGGATGGCGGAGATCGACAAGGAACTGGCGGACTACGCCAAGGAGATGGAGGTGGTGCTGGCCTCCACCGGGGGACAGAATGACCCCAGGCTCCAGGAGCTGCAAAAGCAGGAGCAGAAGCTCAAGCGCCAGCGGGAGACTTTGGAGACAGCGGTGAGCCGGGACGACGCCGAGGCCCCCAACCGGGACGACCCGGCCTTCCAGGAGCGCCAGGAGGGCCGCCGCCAGCAGATTTCCGAGCTCACGCAGAAGCTGCTCGCCGTCACCAGTGAGAAGGAGGACGTGCAGTCCGCCGCCAATGAGAAGGCCTACCAGCGGCTGGCCGAGCTGAAAAGCCGTCAGGCCCAGCTCACCGGCGAGCGGGAGGCGCTGGCGGCCAAGGGGGACCCCCCGCTGACCGCCGCCCACTTGGCCCGGGTGATCGAGCTGTGGACGAAAATCCCCGCCACCTCCATCCAGGAGCAGGAGTTCGAGCGTCTGGCCAAGCTGGACGAGCGCCTGCGGGAGCACATCGTGGGCCAGGACGACGCGGTGAACGCGGTGTCCAATGCCATCCGGCGGGGCCGGGTGGGTATCTCCGCCAAGCACAAGCCGGTGAGCTTTATCTTCGTGGGCTCCACCGGCGTGGGCAAGACGGAGCTGGTGAAGCAGCTGGCCGCCGACCTGTTTGCCTCCCCGGAATCCCTCATCCGGCTGGATATGAGCGAATTCATGGAGAAGCACTCTGTCTCCCGGATCATCGGCTCCCCGCCGGGGTACGTGGGGTACGACGACGCGGGCCAGCTCACCGAGAAGATCCGTCGCAAGCCCTACTGCGTGGTGCTGTTCGACGAGATTGAGAAGGCCCACCCGGACGTGCTCAACGTGCTGCTGCAGATCCTGGACGACGGCCACATCTCCGACGCCCACGGCAAGGTGGTCAATTTCGAGAATACCGTGATTGTCATGACCTCCAACGCGGGCAGCGACATCAAGGGCGGCTCCCTGGGCTTCGACCGCTCCGCCAACCAGCTGGGGAAGGAGAAGGCCATGAAGGGGCTGGAGTCCTTCCTGCGGCCCGAGTTCATCAACCGGGTGGACGAGATCGTCTACTTCAACCAGCTCACCGAGGACAACTTCAAGGATATCGCCCGGATCATGCTGTCCGAGCTGGACGCGGTCATGAAGGACAAGAACATCAGCTTTACCTATGACGAGAGCGTGCTGGACTACCTGGTGAAGAAATCCTACTCCGCGGCCTACGGGGCCCGGAACCTGCGCCGCCAGATTCAGAAGGATCTGGAGGACCCCATCGCCGCCAAGCTGATCCAGCGGTACGCCGACCCGGTCACCATGGTCAGCCTCACCGCCGACGGGGAGAGCCTGAGCATCAACACGGACTGACGCCAATACAAAACAGGGGCCCAAGCACACTACTTGGGCCCCTGTTTGCGTGAACGGGAGGATGAGCCGCAATGACCCATGTATACTTTGTCCGCCACGCCGAGCCCAACTACGACAACCACGACGACGCCCTGCGGGAGCTGTCCCCCAAGGGGCTGGCCGACCGGGCGCTGGTGACGGAGGTCCTGCGGGACAAAGGGATCGCGGCGGTGCTGTCCAGCCCCTACAGGCGGGCGGTGGACACGGTGACGCCTCTGGCGGACGCCCTGGGCCTCCCCGTGGAGCTGGTCGACGGTTTTCGGGAGCGGCGGATCGACAGCTGGATCGAGGATTTCGAGGCCTATTCCCGCCGGCAGTGGGCAGACTTTGAGTACAAGCGCGCCGACGGCGAATCCCTGGGAGAGGTGGAACGGCGGAACATCGCCGCGCTGGAGGGGGTGCTGGCCCGTTTCTCAGGAAAAGCGGTGGCGGCAGGCGCCCATGGGACGGCCCTGTCCACCATCCTTCACCACTTCCGGCCCGGATTCGGGTATAATGATTTTCAGCGGATCCGCCCGCTGATGCCGTGGATTGTCCGCCTTGACTTTGAGGGGGCGGAGTGTGTGGGGATCGAGACGTATGACGTATTTACCCGGCAGGCTGAAACGCTGTAAAAAAGCCCGGAGCCATGCGGCTCCGGGCTTTTTCTATCATAACGGCAGGATATCCCCCTCACGGCCGATCTGGGTGAGGACGCCGTTTTCAATGAGGTATGCCTCCCCCCGCAGCTCATCCCGGCCGTTTTTACCGAGGATGAAGCTGCCGTCCACCATGGCGTAGATCCGCCGCCCCATGCTGTCGGGCAGCAGGCTGGTCTCCAGGGTGGGCAGGCCGTCCACCACCTCATACCGGGTCTCCTGGAAGTGGGGAAAGAGCATGACTTTCGTCAACCCCAGGCCGGGGAAGAACCGCCGGTAGCCGGGGTCGATGGCCTCGCCCTCCAGCTCGGGCGGGGCGTAGACCAGCTCCTCGCAGTTCATGGTGCCCGCGCTGACGCCGATGAGAACGCCATCCCAGCCGCTGAGCTTTTCCCGCAGGCCGATCTCCTGGAAAAAGCGGTTCTGCGTGGGGACGTGGCCGCCGCACAGGAAAACCACGTCGGAGCGGGTGAGCAGATACCCGCACTCGTCCTGGGTTTCCCGGAACAGCAGGGAGAGCTCCGAAAACCGGATGCCGATTTCAGCGAAGCTGCTCTCCATATCCTCCGCAAACCGGCGGAGCTTGACGTCATCGTCCGGGTCGGAGGCGATGAACAGGGCGCGGCAGGTTTTTGGCAGGGCCTTGTTTAGTTCATCCACAAAGCCGTTGGCCGGGTTCAGCGCCGGGGAGTCGGGCATACAGGGGCTGCTGGTGAGGAAATAAACCATTTTGTATTCTCCTAACAAGTTTCGTTGCCGACGATAAACTTACAGATAACAACTACGGTGGAAACGAGTTTCAAGTTCTTTTTGGTTACTTTTTCTTTCAAGAAAAAGTAATCCGTTCCCGGATGGCCCGGAGGAACTCCAGCCCCGTCACCTTGCGGGCGGGGGCCTCCCCCTCCCACAGGCCCACCAGATCGCCGGTCATCACGCCGCTCTCGATGGTGTCGATGGAGGCTTTCTCCAGCTTTTTGGCAAAGGCGGTGAGCTCCGGCAGGCCGTCCAGCTCGCCCCGCTTGGCCAGGCCTCCCGTCCAGGCGAACAGGGTGGCCATGGGGTTGGTGGACACTTCCTCCCCCCGCAAGTGGCGGTAGTAGTGCTGGGTGACGGTGCCGTGGGCGGCCTCGTACTCATAGTTGCCGTCCGGGGACACCAGCACGGAGGTCATCATGGCCAGGGAGCCAAAGGCGGTGGATACCATGTCGCTCATCACGTCGCCGTCGTAGTTTTTGCAGGCCCAGATAAAGCCCCCCTTGGAACGGATCACCCGGGCAACCGCGTCGTCAATGAGGGTGTAGAAGTAGGTGATGCCCGCCGCCTCGAATTTGGCCTTGTACTCGTTCTCGAAGATCTCCGCGAAGATGTCCTTGAAGGTGTGGTCGTACTTCTTGGAGATGGTGTCCTTAGTGGAGAACCACAGATCCTGCTTGGTGTCCAGCGCGAACTGGAAGCAGGAGCGGGCGAAGGACGCGATGGACTTCTCCACGTTGAACTGCCCCTGGAGCACGCCAGGGCCGTCAAAGGTGTGGATGGGCTCCCGGGTCACCGTGCCGTCGGCGGCGGTGAACACCAGCTCCGCCGTGCCCGGGCCTGGCACCTTGAACTCCGCCGCCTTGTACACGTCGCCGAAGGCGTGGCGGGCGATGGTGATGGGCTGATGCCAGTTCTTCACCACCGGGTTCAGCCCCTTCACCATGATGGGGGCCCGGAACACGGTGCCGTCCAGGATGGCTCGGATGGTGCCGTTGGGGGACTTCCACATCTGGGACAGCCCATATTCCTCCACCCGCTGGGCGTTGGGGGTGATGGTGGCGCACTTGACGGCCACGCCGTATTTCTTATTGGCCTGGGCCGCGTCGATGGTGACCTGGTCCCCCGTCTCCTCCCGGTGGGGGAGGCCCAGGTCGTAGTATTCCGTTTTCAGGTCGATATAGGGTTCCAGCAGCTCTTCTTTGATTTGCTGCCAGAGGATGCGGGTCATCTCGTCCCCGTCCATCTCTACCAGGGGGGTCTTCATTTGCAGTTTGTCCATGGGCTATCGCTCTCCTTTTTCTGATGGGGCGGCCGGAGCCGCCCGGGCTTGTGTCGTTATTCCCAGGGGTCGTCCTTGGGGGGCTTGGGGGGCAGTGGAGGCCCGCCGGGCCAGCCGCTGTCCGGATCGGAACCATCGTCCTCCGGCCGGGGACCGGGGCCGATCCCCGTGCCCGAGGTGGGGGAGGGGTTCCAGGTGTAGGTGAAGTTCCGGGGCGGGACGGGCTGCCGCCGGCCGCCGTCCGGGCCGGAGTGGCCCCACTGCCGGGCCCATTCGTAGAACAGTGCGGTGGAGCTCGTGATGTACGGATACAGCCACAGGTACAGGGCGGTCATCAGCGGGAACCACAGCATAATCACCAGGACGGCCAGCAGTGTGCTGAGCGCCTCGGTGATCCCGCCCCAGGACAGCATGAGGGTAAACAGCACCACCGCAAACATCAGCGCGTACAAGATGCCGAGCGCCGCGAATGCCCAGCCCGCAAAGGACAGGTGGAGGGTGAACAGCTTGCGCACATTGCCCCGCATGAGGCGCTTGCTCTCCCGGATGGCCTCCATGCCGGTGATCCCCTGGTCGGTGATGAGAAAATCCACCATGGCATAGCGCAACATGGCCCAGGCCATCCCCACCAGCATGGCCGCGTAGGACGCGATCAGGAGCACTGCGGCCAGACCGGGCAGGAGATCGAACAGCAGCACCGCCGCGACCACCACCACGACGCACTCGGTCCCCACGAACAGCAGCGTCCACAGGAACTGGAACAGCCACACCAGCAGCCGGGTGGCCAGCACGCCGTTCCACTGGGGGAGGGCGCTGAACAGGGTGTCGTAGCGCAGCTCCCGCCCCCGGACCAGGTCCAGGCAGAAGCCGTGGTAGCCCACGCTTACCACGCTCCGCCACAGCCCGCAGATCAGATTGGTCAGCAGCAGGCTGGTCAGCGCCGTCAGCACCCGGGCCGGGGAAAACCGGGTCAGCAGCACGCTCAGGGCGTAGGTGAAGTCGCCGTACTCCGTGAGGCAGGACTGGAACGCCGCCAGCATGGCGCCGCTGCCGGACAGGACGTTGAACACCAGGCCCAGCAGCGCGGACGCCGCAGCGGTGGACAGGAAAAACAGAAGCGTTACCAGTATGGGCTTGGTGCCGGCGGCTTTCAGGGCCCGCTTGGCCTCCAGTTTCAGCAGTACCCGCTGGTATTCTCTCATGGGGGTTCCTCCTTTGAAGTGCGTTGACCGCCGGCGCGGGGCTGATACGGCAGTTCTCTGGTTATTGTACCTGATTCTGCCGGGAATTGCAACCAAAACAGCCCCTCCACGGAAGGGTCCGGGCGATATGTGAGCCGTCGATGGATAACCGCTTGATATACCCCGCAAAAGGGACGGGCCGACGACTGTTGTTTGGACAGCTGGGCCCGGTGTTAGAATTTTCAGGGACACGGGCCTTCCTTTTCATACCTCATCACATATGGTGTAAACGCCCCGGTTTTTCAAAAGGAACGACAGTTGGATCTTTGTATCCTTCCCCGCGTCTTTGCCTTCTGTGACGTGCACGATCAAACAGCTGTCTTTTCCGCTTGTGGTCACATTCTCCACCGTCCCGACGAATCCGTCCCTCCGCCGTATGGTTTTCCCAATGTAGCTGGAATAAACTGATAACCCAGACTTTTCGCATTCGTCGCAGCTGTCAACCTGGGCCGGCGGCTTTGTATTGCCGCTCCTTACTTCTTCGGTCAGCCGCATCAGCTCGCGGATCTCGGCAAAATGCGTCTGTGTGAACCACAGCTCGTCATCGCCGTCAATCGTGACCGCTACATAGTCCTCACGCTCAATCTCAGAATCACTTTTCGTAAGAAATTCTTTGCGGATCCTGTCCATGACATCGGCGTCATTCCGCAGCCTGCGGTATGCTGCGGCGCAATTAGGGCACAGGTAGAGATTCATGGGATCCAGCTCTGTTTCCGGGTTCAAAAAGATTTCTGCTCTCTCAGGGTTTGAACAGGCTTCATGGCAGAGCTGGCAGGCAAACTTAAACCGATGACTGCCCTCGTGGCGGTACATATTCTGCAGATATGCCCTCGCCTCCCTCGGGCGGTCGCTGACACGGATGCTGCGCACCCTTTCCTCGTACCGCACGGGATCCGCATAAATCAGCATCTCCGCGGCGTGCTTTTTCAGCGCGTCCCAGTTTTTCACACGGAGCGAGGGGAACGGCAGACGCACTTCTCCCGCGGGTTCCTCATCCTGTCCCCCATCGCCGTACCGCGCATTCAGATCCGCGGTGGAGATGCCGTACCGCTGTCTCAGTTCGTGTTCAAAGAAAGCATCCAGCTTTTCCTGCGGAATTGTTTTTTTCAGATCATCCACTTCGTCCGCTTCCGTCCTTCTGAATCCAAGGAGCTCGAATATAATGGAGTCGGGTCTGATCCTCCCATAAACAGCAATGTTGATATCATCCCTGGAGATTTCCTTCGGGGCGACCAGCTCGCCGGCTTGCGTAAACAGCCACTTGCCGTTCCACCCCATTATACGCTCCCCGCGGAGGATATGGATCATCTCACACGGCTCATTTTCCAGATTGGGAACCGTGCTGCCGCCGATATTCACACGTCCGCACAGGCGCGATTCGTCGGCCGTCAGCATTTTCATAATGGCCTGCGATTTCAGCATGGCGTCCTGGGCGGCGGGGTGCGCTGAGATGTACTTCAGCACATCTCCCAGGGCATAGGCCGACAGCTTCCAGCGAAACGTCCCTGTTGTCCACCACTCCGGCGGCTTTCCGGGCAGTCCGGTCACATAGGTACCACGGACAATACGGTCTCCGGTCAGCAGGGAGCCGCGCACCCCCAGCTCCGCCAGTTTTTGCGCGTCTATGCCATGCGGCTCATAAAACTCCAGGTCGGCAAAAAAGACGTTTTGCCCGATATTGCGATAGTACGCCTCAATGGGAATCCCGTCGGGGGTGACCGGCAAAAAAATCCGGGCGGCATAGGCGCTGCGCATCTTCCCATCGGTGCAGCGCAGCGTCAGCGCTTCCTCTATGATCCGGGACACCTCATCCCTGTAGTCTTCGTATTTCACGTATTTCAGCAGCACCTTGATGTCCTCAATATGCTGCTCATCACCGGAGACGTCGCCGCGCCTGTACCTTTTTTCGATGTCCTTGATGAAGAATTCGTACTCGTTCGGCTTCTGCAGCCGGAGAATATCGTCAAAGAAATGGGGGCACCTTTCATATAATGCCTGGTCCACAAAATGGATCTCAGTACTGTGAATTTTAGGCGATGGGAGAAAGACGTTCGGTATGTAAGTTTTTCCCTCCCGCCTGAAGGGCGCGGCGAATACGCCTGCCGCCGTCTTGATAATATCGGCAGTCGCCAGGCTTGCCTCAGTCTTTGTCTTGGAAAATGCCGCCGGGATGTTTTCAAATATGCCGTATAGCTCGACAAGCCAGTCATCCGTCTGCTCCGGCAGAAAACTCGGATTTGAGGCGATACAGGCGCGCAGATCCTCGGGGCGGAAGACCGGGACGTTTAAAACGCCCGTCAGGTATTCAAGAACCGGCTTATACTCCCGGTTTGTCTCCGTCAAAAACGTCGGGAGCCAGTAGTACTGGTGCCCGTCATGGATCAGCTGCGTCAGCAGGCTGTCCGTAAATACGGCGGCCAGCCGCTCCTGCCTGGCGATTTTCGCATACCTGGCAGGCACATATCCGCCAGACCTGCCTGGAATGACGGCCGCTGAGCTGAACAATTCCCTGACCGCCTCATACAGGGGCAGGAACAGGCCAAAAGACGCAAAACGTTCCTCCGAGATTGGAAGCGCCTTGATAAAGCTCATGTTCAGCTTGCCCGCTTCCTTCAGCTCCAGAATGCTTTGGCGCAGCAGCTGCGCCGTCTCCCGCGCCAGCAAAATGTTGTCCTCATCCTCGGCGGGGATGCTGCCCCGGTTTGGCGTCGTCCGGTATGGACCCTGCACGATGAAATCGAGCTTGCTCTCCGTCTCGGTGGGAAAATACACCGACACGTAGGGGCTCGGCGCCTTCATGCATTGATACGCGCCGTCCTGATCCACACGGACCGGGAACGCGATATCCACCGTCCGCTGCGCATACTGCCCCAAAGGACGGGAGAACTTCAGGTAAGAGACGAGCTCATCGGGAGTCCCGCCGGCCTTTTGCCGCCCTGCCGTGCCCAGCGCGGATACCATCAGGCAGTGGTCGTTGATCTCCGTCTTATCCAGCAGGTATTCGCCCCTGAGCGGGTCGCCGCCCAGCTCGATCTGGTACTCGATCACCTCCAGGTTCTTCATGAACAGCAGCGTGGTGATGCCCAGGTTCTGAAGCTTGCGGGAGAGGGTATCGGTCAACGCCTTTACCGTTGTAAAGCTGGAAAATGTCCGCCCCACGGCATAGGGGAACACAAACCGCGTGGTATATGCCCTCGGAAGGGGTTCCTCCGGGATGTTCTCCGGCCGTGTAAAATCCAGTATTTCGACCGCGAAGGGGCCTGCGCTGTCTTCAATGGCTTCGCGGAAATGCTGCGGCGCGCTGTACAGACGCACGGTGTCACAGATGCCAAATACGGATTTGAAGCCAACCCCGAATTCGCCGATCTGGTTCAGGTCCTCCGTCTTGTCAGATTTTCCGATATCGCATAAACCCTGAAGATTGGCGGACGTAAAGGGCCTGCCATCATGGAAGACCTCAAGCCTGTCCGGGTACTGTATGAACCGGATGCTGTTTGCCCCGGCATCCTCCGCGTTTTGCAGCAGTTCATAGACGAAATGCGATTTGTCCGTGTACAGCTGAATGATGCGTTCCAGCGAACGGCGCAGCATTCCGTCCCTGTCCTGGCTGGCTTTGACGATCTCGGCAATACTGTTCATAACTCAACCTCACTTGACTTCAATGATCCCGTTTGCAATCAGCCTGGTATGGATATCTGCGCGGGACGCACGGTCGTTGATCTCGTCCGCCTTGCCTTGGTATTTCTCGGCTGCCGTATTCAGCTCGCTCTGGTACATCCTGCGCATTCTCTCATCAAAGGCATCCCGGATTTTCTGCTCCAGCGTTCTTTTACGGTTGCGGTAGCTGCTGCTGATGCTCTCCAGCTTGTAGGCGGCCGTACTCCGTATGCCTGCCGTGTACGTCTCCCTTTCGCGCTGCCACAGGGCAATGTGCTTTTCCTCCAGGCCTGCCCACATGGCCTCATCCACCGTGCCGTGTACGAGAGACGTTTCCGCCTCCTGCAGGATGTCCACAAGCTCAGCCGCAATCCAATCGTTTTCGCAGACCGTCACCACGCGGAACATGGGATTCAGGCCGACATAGCTCCATGTGTAGATCGAAAACGGGTATGTGCCCTCCGGCAAGCCGTCGGAGCGGCAGCTCAGGTGGATATGCGACACGCCGCTCTCGGCATAGTGCCTGGCCGCCTGCTTGACCAGGGGATGCATCGGCGTGATGAAGAACGCTTTGCGTTCTCTGGACGCCGTTTCCGAGGCGAACGTCAGCTGATGCAGCGGTTCGGAACCCTTCAGGTAATTCTCCCACCTGCGCTTGAGGGCGGACCTGACGTCCGGCAGCTTACGGAAATCCTCCAGCAGCGTCATTCTGGCCTCTTTGCTCAGACGGATCTGCTTCAGCTCCGACGCACCCATGATATACTGTCCGCTACCGAGGCGGTCGTTCAGATACCGCTCCACCAGCCGCTGGATATTGAGCGGCGAAATCCACGGGCTTTCCGCATCCTTGATCTCCTTGGCGGCCGTGTAATTGGAGAGGTCAAAGCCAAACAGGGCCCGTTCCTCGTCCTCCAGTTTGCTGAGCTCCTGCATCCGGCGGACTTCGTTATCCGCCATCTGCTCCAGCTTGAGCCGCCTTTCCTCATCGGTCAGCGCCGTACTCACGGCAATCTGCTCAATCTGGGCCCCGATCGCGCCAAGTACCTCTTCACACTCCCCGACGCTGCGCTCGAAGATGCCGATGCGCTTGAGACAGCGGGAGTAAATGTCCGCATCCACGGTATCCGCCGTGATGATATTATAGATGTTGACCGCTTCGCTCTCCTGGCCGCGGCGGTCGATCCGGCCAATGCGCTGCTCAATCCGCATGGGATTCCACGGCAGGTCATAGTTGATCATCGTATCGCAGAACTGGTAGTCCAGGCCCTCCGAGCCAACCTCCGTAAAGAGGAGGATGTCCAGTGCCTCCGGATCGCTCTGATCAAGCTCAAACCGCTCCCGCAGCGCCCGCCGGTCGTCGTCCCTGACGCTGCCGTTGATCTGCGCCACACGGTAGTTGAGGGCGCGCAGCTTTCCCTCAAGGTACGAGAGCGTGTGGCGGAAGGAGCTGAACAGGATGATCTTGTTGTGATCCTGCGCCTGCTTCTCGTCGATGATTTTCAGCACGCTGTCCAGCTTCGGGTCTTCCTCCGGCAGCAGATCCGCCAGGTTCAGGATATGCTGCGCCAGCGCCATCAGCGTGGACGCCGCTTTCGCGTCCAGATCATATTCGTCCAAATCGATGTCCGGGTCTTCCACCATCTGGTCAAAACGCCGTTTGACCAGGCTGCGGATGTGCGGGGCAAGGCCGAAGATGCAGCTCGCCGCCTGGCGGCGGATGGTGCTCATCATAAACGGGACGCTTTGCACATTGTGCAGCTCGGAAAGCGCGCGGCATTCAAAGCTTAGCAGCTCGTTATGCAGGGCGCGCTGCTGCGGCGTGAAGCTGGTCTCGACGGTGTGGGAGCGGCGGATGCAGAAATCCTGAATATCCCTCCTGCGTGTGCGGTTGAGCATTGCGTTGAGGCTGTGCAGGGATTCCACGTCGGAGACCAGCCTGACCCGTTCTTCACGGCTGGGCTCCGGCTTTTCCAGCCTGGCCAGGACATCGGCATAGAGCGGATTTTTGGCGATGACGGCTTCGCCCCACTGCGTAGATTTGACGTTCCGCAGCTCTGCAGCGGCCGTTTCCCTCCAGCCCTCCCCGGCGCCGCGGATGGCGTGGGAGCACCGATAAATAAATTCGTTTGGGCGGGACATCATGCGGAATACGTCCTTGTCCATGATGACGTCCGGCCGGAGTAGGTTCATCAGGGTAAAGAGATCGTCGTCACTCGTTTGCAGCGGTGTGGCGGTCAGCATGACCACCGCGTCCGCGTGTTCACAGAAATAGCGGACGCACTTGTACGCATAGGCCTTTTCCTTGTCCAGGCTGCCGTTGCGGATGTGGTGCGCCTCGTCGATGATGACGAGGTCGAAGTGCAGGGCGGGATCCAGGTCCAGAAGGCCGTACTGCCCGCCTCTGCGGTGTTCTTCGCCCTCATACACACGCCTGTCCAATATGGAATAGGGAATGATCGCCTTGTTATAGCGCACAGGCCATTCCTCGTCCCGATGCGTATCGGAGATTGCCTGCCGCAGAATCCCCCCGTCCAGCGGAATGAACTCCTCGTCAAACCGCTTCATCTCCAGCTCCCATTTGCGCTCCGCCACCAGCGGCTTCGGGCAGATAATCAGGACGTTGTCCAGCTCGCTGCGGGCTTCCAGCTCCTTGATGATGAGTCCGGCCTCGATGGTTTTGCCGACGCCGACGCTGTCGGCAATCAGGATTCTCGGCTCGTCGGATTTGATCAACTTCAGCGCCGGGCGGAACTGATACGGCACAAAATCAATTCTGGCGGCGTTCAGCGAATACAGATTGCCCGCCGAGGGGTTGTTGATCTCGTATGCCGTCAGATTGGTCTGCAGCGTGCCCAGGTCGATCCAGCGGAAGGCCGGGGCAGGGGCGACCTTCCGGATCTGCCCCTCATAGAACGTCCTGACCGCTCCGTTGACAAAAACTTCATACCGCTTTGTGCCGCCCACCTCGGTGACGGAGGACACCATGCCCCTTGTGTCGGGATTTCCGGTCAGGAACACACAGTCCCTTTCCCGGATGTCATCCGTCTCAGCCAAAGGCTCCGGCGCTTTGACGGCGGCGTCCCCTGCGAATACAGCCGAAAAATCTGTGTGTTCTACCCCCTGCCGGAACCCGGTGACATCCTGCGTGTATCGGTCGGTCCTCACTACAGTTTCAAAAAACAAGAGCAGCGTATCCAAATCCTTCAGCACGAGATCCTTATCCGCAATGGACTCGGAAGGGTGTGTCCAGTGGTTGCGCACCTTTGCCATATCCCTGACGCATTGCCGGTCGCGGCTGGGAAGGCGGGCAAACGAACGCATATCATACCACGATTTGTCGGCCACCCGAAGCAGGACCGCGAGATCCAGATCCTCCAGCCCGGAATACCCGTTTTCACCGGCATACCGCCTCTGGGCAAAGGTCAGGTTGTCCACGACGCATACCTGCCACCAATCCTCGCCTGTGCGCGGGAGCATCCTGCCAAGCCAAGCGCGAAGCTCTCCCTCTGCGCGATGCAGATACTCCTGCATTTTACTGACAATGGCCTGTTCATTCATCTGTGTCACTTCCTCCGTCTGCCTTTAGAACCTGTATTCACAACCTCAATCCACCGTCTGGCCGGGTCTTTTCCCGCCATGCCGCGTTAAATTTTCTTGAAATAAACCCAATGATTCCTGCGAAAATTTGCCTTGCCTGACGGGGAAATCCCTCGGCCATCCGGCGGTTTCGGCTGTGAATACAGGTTCTTACTGAAAGAATCCGTCGCTGTCGAAAATGTGGTTCAGCTCATCGTTGCTGGCGCAGTGGGAAACCTTGTCGCGGATGGAGCTCCTGGACATATCCAGCCGGAACGCCCGCTCCCTGCCCACCGAGTCCCTCTGCACCCGGATGAGCTGGATCCGCCCGACGCCCGGATTTTGTCTGGCGTACTCCGCGAACCCCTTCGCCTTGCCGAGGTTGTCCACCCTGGTGG
>CATLEJ010000036.1 GCA_949916125.1 uncultured Oscillospiraceae bacterium | reverse complement strand
AAACATTTCATCCATTTTCTGGTAGAATTAGAAGCTGAGCTGCTCCCACTCTCCCCCGCCGGATGACGCCCCAGGGATAGGAATCCCCAAATGCCGGTAGGCCTTGGGGGTGACGCACCGGCCCCTGGGGGTGCGGGTGAGGAAGCCCAGCTGCATCAGATAGGGCTCGTATACGTCCTCCAGCGTCACCGATTCCTCGTTGATGGTGGCCGCCAGGGTGTCCAATCCCACCGGGCCTCCGCCGTAATTGGCGATGATGCTCTCCATCATCCGCCGGTCCACATTGTCCAGCCCCAGCTCGTCAATCTCCAGCGCCTGGAGCGCCCGGTCCGCAACGCTGCGGGTGATCACGCCGCCTGCGGTAACTTGGGCAAAGTCCCGCACCCGGCGGAGCATCCGGTTGGCGATCCGGGGGGTGCCCCGGCTGCGGCGGGCGATCTCCAGCGCCCCCTCCCCTTCTATGGGCACGTCCAGAATCCCGGCGGATCGGGTGACGATGAGGGCCAGCTCCTCCGGCGTGTACAGCTCCAGCCGCAGGGTGACGCCGAAGCGATCCCGCAGGGGCGCGGACAGCTGCCCTGCCCGGGTAGTGGCCCCGATGAGGGTGAATTTGGGCAGATCCAGCCGGATGGAGTTGGCGGAGGGTCCCTTGCCGATGATGATGTCGATGGCGTAGTCCTCCATAGCGGGGTACAGGATCTCCTCCACAGAGCGGTTCAGCCTGTGGATTTCATCCACGAACAGGATGTCGTTTTCCTGCAAATTGGTGAGCAGCGCCGCCAGGTCTCCCGGCTTTTCAATGGCGGGGCCGGAGGTGATGCGGATATTCACCCCCATCTCGTTGGCGATGATGCCGGACAGGGTGGTTTTGCCCAGCCCCGGGGGGCCGTGGAGCAGCACGTGATCCAGGGGCTCCCCCCGCATTTTGGCCGCCTGGATGAAGATGGACAGGTTTCCCTTGGCCTTCTCCTGGCCGATGTATTCTGTCAGGGATTTGGGGCGGAGGGAGCCTTCCCCTTCATCGTCCCGGGTTAGGGAGGTGGTGACCAGTGGAGCCTCCGTCTCAAAGCCGCCGCTGTCGGAAAAATCAATGCTCAAGGGATCACTTCCTCTTTATTTTTTTAGAGGTGTTCATGTAAATTACGCCGGCAATAATCACGAGGAAAAAGGCGGCCAGGCCAACCCATAAAAGGACTATCGTTTGAAAAACCTCGCTCAGCGCCATCACGACAAAGCAGGCGGCGCAGCTAAACATCATCCCGCCCATAACGCGGCAAAGCGCCTTTTCGTCATACCTCGCCTTTTCCTCCGAGCTTGCGGTGTTGTAGCCCGCGATCAGGAAGCTCCCCTTCCCGCGGATAAACACAATCCCCAGGATCACGAACATCAGGACAATAATCAACATACAAAACATCTCATCCCAAAAGAGTCCGCAGCTATCCCTTCACCATCTTCTTTAGCGCCTGCTTAATCACGTCCTCCAGCGCCAGCGCCTCCAGGTCGATTCCCTTCAGCGCCACCGCGATCTCACTCTGGCTGTATCCCAACACCGCCAGCGCCGCCGACGCCTCGCTGGCCTTGTTCTCCGGGATGACGGTGATTCCCCCGGCAAAGCTCTCCCCCCCACCTGTGGTCAGTTGGCCCTTGGCCAGCTTATCCTTCAGCTCCAGGATGATCCGCTGGGCAATCTTTTTGCCGATCCCCGGGGCGGAGGTCAGGGCCTTCTCATTGCCTGAGACAATGGCCAGCGCCAGCCCCTCCGGGGTGTTGGAGGACAAAATGGCCAGCGCCGCCTTGGGCCCCACGCCGGACACCCCGATCAGCATACGGAAGCAGCCCAGCTCGCTCTCGCTGGCAAAGCCGTACAGCTCGAAGATATCCTCTCGAACATACAAATGGGTGTAAAGCTTTGCAACTTTCCCCATACTTAGTTTGCTAATGGTGTGATTTGTCGTGCGGCAGGCATACCCTACCCCCCCGCAGTCAATGACGGCCAGATAAGGCTCCACATGGGCTACGGTGCCGTTCAGATAATAGTACACGTTGATCCCCCAAATCTTACCGTAAGGTTTGCAGCAGCGAGGTGGACGACCGGGCGTGGCACAGGGCGATGGCCACCGCGTCGGCAGCATCGTCCGGCTTGGGCACGGCGCTCAGGTTCAGCAGCCGTTTGGTCATGTCCATCACCTGGCGCTTTTCCGCCTTTCCATAGCCCACCACCGCCTGCTTCACCTGAGAGGGGTTGTACTCGCAGACGGACAGCCCCAGCTTTTCGGCCGTCATGAGGATGACCCCCCGGGCTTGTGCTACTCCGATGCCGGTGGTGACATTGTGGTTGAAAAACAGCTCCTCAATGGCCATCACATCTGGATGGAACTGCCCAATCAGATCTTCCAAGTCAGTGGCGATCCGCCAAAGCCGGGCGGGCAGCCTCACCCCCGCCGGGGTGTTAATGGCGCCGCAGGCCGCCAGGCGGTATTTCCCCTGGACGGCCTCCACAAGCCCGAAGCCCACGATGGCATACCCCGGGTCAATTCCAAGTATCAGCATTGTGGGCACCTCCCAGCGCACCGTCTGGGGCGATGCGTCCCAAACAAGAACTATTGTACCACAGCCCGCCCTAAAAGACAAGCCGTGCCAGCTGCTCCATATATTCAAGGCTTATCGTGCCCCGGCGGCGTCCCCTGTCTGCGTTCCATATACCGGTTACTCTGCATTTCATGGGAGGGAGTAGAACCTCGCCGTCCTCATTGTGGGTTTTAAATTGATCAAGGGGCAAAACATTTTTTCCTTCAGGGACATGAATTTCATAGCGGTAAAAATCGCTTCCCACATCATCATCTTCCCGGTATGGAGTCAGGGAGCAGGAGGAAATGGTCTTGATCTCAAGTGTTCCGCCAACCGCAAGTTTCACAGCCTGATATTCCCTCGAATACGGGTAGGCATCGTCCATAATATGGTTTTGATCAATCCAGGCGGTTCTGAACAGCGACAGGCTTCCCTTTGCAGGCGTCATTGCACCCAAAATGTTTGAAATATCGGATTTCGCCGTATCAATGATCTTCCGCTTTGCCTCATCATCAAGATGGTCGATCAGCCGTTCCCTCAGACAATTCAGCCATTTGACGTCATACTCATCGGCGATGCTCCGCATTCCGTTCTCAAACTCATCGATAATGCCCTGATTGTCTTGGTAGGCCAGCAAAGCATAGCGCCAAAGTGCATCATAGTCCTCAATCAGCAGATGGTTCAAAATTGCAAAATCGTTCCTGGTGTAAAAGCTGATTGTTTTTTCAACCGGCGAAAAGACAAGGTTATCCATTGACGGTCCCCTCTTATGTGCAAAATATAGAAGGGAACGACAATTTCTATCGAAAATTGCCGTTCCCTTTTGGAGCAGGTGAGGGGAATCGAACCCCCGTGTTCAGCTTGGGAAGCTGACATTCTACCATTGAACTACACCTGCGACTGCTTTTAGTATTATAACAGACCCCGCCGGAAAAAGCAAGCTATTTTTTCCGGCGTCCCATCTTTTTTTCCGGCGGACGGGTATTCCCCCGCCCGCCGGGGTTTGATTCAGATCACCTGATTTTTGAGGACGCCCACGCCCTCCACATCCACCTCCACCACATCGCCCGGGATCATGGGGCCCACCCCCGCCGGAGTGCCGGTGGCCACCACGTCTCCGGGCTCCAGCGTCATGGCGGCGGTGATGAATTCCAGCAGCTTCCCCACCGGGGTGATAAAGTCGGAGGTACTCCCCTGCTGCACCACCTTACCGTTCAGCCGGGTCTGCACCTTCAGCGCCGACGGATCCACGTCGTCCACCACAAACGGCCCCTCCGGACAGAAGCCGTCCATGGACTTTCCCCTTGTCCACTGGCCGTCATGACGTTGGATATCCCGGGCTGTAACGTCATTCAGACAGGTGTAGCCCAGCACATAATCCGAAAAGTTCTTTGCCTTTACATCCTTTGCCCGGCGGGAGATTACTATGCCAAGCTCCCCTTCGTAATCCAGACGCTCCACAAAATCTGGGGCATGGACTGCGCCCTCCGGCCTGTTCAGCGTATTGGGCCCCTTGAGAAACAGCACCGGGAATCCGGGAGCCTCCGACCCCATTTCACGGGCGTGCTCCGCATAGTTTTTTCCCACGCAGACAATTTTGGTGGGCTCGCAGGGCGCTAACAGCCTGCACTGGCTCAGGGGCAGCCTGCCCCCGTCATAATCCAGCCCATCATAGGGCGGCTTGGTCAAGGTGAGGACTTCATCCCCCTTGATGATGCCCCAGCAGGGGCCATTTGGCCGCTCAATCCGCACATATTTCACGCCTCTACCTCCGTGAGTATTTCCCCGACCAGTTCTGACTTGCCGTCCCCCTTTTCTGCGGAAAATGGGATGACAGGTATGGTATCCGGCAATGCCAGGGTTTCCCGAATCCGAAGCAGATTGCCCTGTATCTCGCTCTTTTTGAGCTTATCAAGCTTATTTGCCGTCACCAGAAAGGGCTTTTCGGCGCTGAGAAACACCTGCGCCATTGTACAATCGTCCGCTGTAGGCTTGTGGCGCGCGTCCACAATCAGGATTCCAAGCGCCATCCGCTCCCTGTCGGCAAACCATGCCTCGATCAGGCGGCCCCACCGGTCCCGCTCCTGTTTAGACACTTTGGCATAGCCATAGCCGGGCAGATCGACCAGGTACAGCTTTTTATCAATTAAAAAGTAATTGATATGGGTCGTCTTGCCCGGGGCAGAACCCACCCGCGCAAAATTCTTCCGGTTGAGCAGACGGTTGATGACGGAGGATTTGCCCACATTGGAGCGCCCCGCGAATACCACTTGGGGCAGGCCATCCCGGGGAAAGTCCCCCGGCTTTGCCGCCGAGCGGACAAACTCGGCCAGGTTCCAGTTCAAACTCATGGCCACACCTCACTGGCGCAGGACGGCGTCCCGCGTGCTGTGGTGTCGCGTCTCCAAAAGCGGGCGGAACCGGGCGGACTGTTCCGGCTTGCCCTCCAGCGCCCTGGCCAGCACCTCATCCACTTGACGCACCGGAACAAAATGCAGTGCCGCACGGACAGTCTGATCAATTTCTTGCAGATCCTTTTCGTTGTCTGCGGGGATAATAACGGTGGTGATCCGGTTGCGCAATGCTGCCATAGTTTTTTCCCGCAGGCCGCCGATCGGCAGCACACGCCCCCGAAGGGTCACTTCCCCAGTCATGGCAACGTCTCTCCGCACCGGAATCCCGGTCAGGGCGGACACCATGGCTGTGGCGATGGCGATACCGGCGGAGGGGCCGTCCTTTGGAACCGCCCCCTCCGGGAAGTGGACATGGACATCCTTGCTGCTGTGGAATTCCGGGTCGATGCCCAGCTGGGCCGCGCAGCTGCGGATATAGGAAAGCGCGGCCCGCGCGGACTCCTTCATCACGTCACCGAGGTTGCCTGTGAGCACCACCTTGCCGGAGCCGGGGACCACATTGACCTCCACCTCCAGCAGCTCACCGCCCACGGAGGTCCAGGCCAGGCCATTGACCACCCCCACCAGCGGCTCCCTGGAGGGAGCTTCGTCCCGATAGCGCCGTTCCCCCAGGAACTCTTTTAAATTCCTTGCTGTAATGGAAACTTGCTTTACATTGTTTTTTACAATTTTTGCTGCACTTTTACGGCACAAAGCCGCTAATTTGCGTTCCAGCAGCCGCACTCCCGACTCCCTGGTGTAGCCGGAAATCAGCTCAGTCAGGCCCTCATCGCTGATTTTCAACTGGGCTTTGGTCAGGCCATGACGTTTCAGCTCACGGGGAAGCAGGTGCCTTTTGGCGATTTGCAGCTTCTCCTTATCCGTGTAGCTGGGCAGCTCAATCACCTCCATGCGGTCCAGCAAGGGCCGGGGGATGGTGTCGGTGGTATTGGCGGTGGTAATAAACATCACGTTGGACAGGTCAAAGGGCAGCTCTAAAAAGTGATCCCGGAAGGTGCCATTCTGCTCCCCGTCCAGCACCTCAAGCAGGGCCGCCGCCGGATCGCCCCGGTGGTCGCTGCCCACCTTGTCGATTTCGTCCAGCAAAAGCACCGGATTGGCGCTCCCCGCCTGCTTAATCCCGGCGATGATCCGTCCCGGCATAGCGCCCACATAGGTTTTGCGATGGCCGCGGATATCGGCCTCATCCCGGATCCCGCCCAGAGAGATACGGGCCAGCTTTCGGTTCATGGCTTTTGCTACGCTCATGGCAATGGAGGTTTTTCCAACCCCCGGCGGACCAACCAGACAAATGATCTGCCCTTTCAGGTCAGGGGCCAGCTGCTTTACCGCCACAAATTCCAGAATGCGCTCCTTCACCTTTGCCAGCCCGTAATGCTCTGCGTCCAGCACCTTGGATACGGCGGCCACGCTGACCCGTTCACGGGTTTTGACCTGCCACGGGAGTTCCAGGCAGGTGTCCAGATACCCGCGCAGCACCGCCGCCTCGGATGAGCCGTAGGGCTGTTTTTCCAAATGCCTGACCTCTTTCAGCAGCTTTTCCCGTACCTCATCGGGCAGCTTTGCATGGGCAACGCGATGCCGATATTCCGCAATCTCATCGTCCTCTCCGTCCTCACCCAGCTCCCGCTGAATGACCCGAAGCTGCTCCCGAAGAAAATAGTCCCGCTGGCTGGCCGCCACCTGTTCGTGGATTTTTACAGCCAGCTCACTCTCCACCTCCAGAATTTCCACTTCACGGCCCAGAATCCGGCACAGGCGGTCCAAACGGCGGACGGGCCGCAGCTCTTCCAGGATTGCCTGCTTATCCTCAAACCGCAGGGGCAGATGCTGGGCAGCGTAGTCGGCAATATAGGCGGGGTCATCACTGGCCAGCAGTTTCAGGTATATTTCCGGCGCTACCCGGTCAGACAGCTCAGTATACCGCTCCAAATAGCTGTATACCTGCCGGATGGCAGCCTCCGTCCGACAGGAATTCCCCTTAATGGCGGGGGGCTCCGGGATCAGCTCCACCTCCGCCGTCAGGTGAGGCTCCGAGGATATCAACCGCAGCAGCTGTCCCCGGCTGTGCCCCGCCACCATCACCCGGACATTGTTTTCCGGCAGGCGGAGAATTTGTTTGACCTCGGCTATGGTCCCGATGGTATAGAGGTCCTCTTCCCTGGGGTTTTCCACCGTCAGATCCCGCTGAGTCACTAAAAAGATCTCCCGGTTTTCGTCCATAGCCTCCTCCAACGCACGGATGGAGGTGTCCCGCCCCACATCAAAGTGAAGCAGGAGCTGTGGGAATACAGTCAGCCCCCTCAGGGTCAGCACTGGAATTGTCAGCCGGACTGGTCCGGTCTCCAAAATGTCAGTCACTGGGATCACTCCTTATATCGTCCAAGAGGGGCGGACCGATGTGCCCGCCCCTCCAAATCATCGCTATTTTGCCACGCTCAGGACGCATTCCCTCTGGGGGCCGCCTGGCCGCCCTTTTCCGAGCGGAGTGAGGCGCCGCCCAGCCGGGGCCTGGCCGGACGCCCCTCCTGCCGCACCAGCTCCGGTTCAGCCTCGCCCTTTACCGCCTGGGCGGTAAAGACTACCTTGGCAATGGTCTGGTCGGAGGGTACGTCATACATCACAGGGATCAGGACTTCCTCCAGAACCGCCCGCAGGCCGCGGGCGCCAATTTTCCGCTCCAGCGCCTTGTCGGCGGCGGCCTCCAGTGCGCCGGGGGCGAATTCCAGCTCCACATTGTCATAGTCCATCAACCGCTTATACTGCTTCACCAGAGCGTTTTTCGGTTCGGTGAGAATGCGCACCAGCTGTTCCCGGTCGAGTGCCTTCAGGCTGGCAATGATGGGCAGGCGTCCCACCAGCTCTGGGATAATGCCGAACTTCAGCAAATCATGGGGCTGGACAAACTGGAATATATCTGTCTTTTCCCGCTCCGCCGCCGTTTTTACGTCCGCGCCGAATCCAATGGTTTTTTGATCCAGGCGCTTTTCAATAATCTTATCCAGGCCGTCAAAAGCCCCACCGCAGATAAACAGGATGTTTTTGGTGTCAATCTGAAGGAACTCCTGGTGGGGGTGCTTGCGCCCACCCTGGGGCGGAACATTGGCCACAGTGCCCTCCAGAATTTTCAGCAGGGCCTGCTGAACCCCCTCGCCGGACACATCGCGGGTAATGGAGGTGTTTTCACTCTTGCGGGCGATCTTGTCGATCTCGTCCACATAGATGATACCCCGCTGGGCCAGTTCAATGTCATAGTCGGCGGCCTGCACCAGGCGCAGCAGGATATTTTCCACATCGTCGCCCACATAGCCCGCCTCGGTGAGGGTGGTGGCGTCGGCAATGGCAAAGGGCACCTTCAGGATCCTGGCCAACGTCTGGGCAAACAGGGTTTTGCCGCAGCCGGTAGGGCCCACCATCAGGATATTGCTCTTTTGCAGCTCCACATCGTCGCCGCCGCCAAAGTAGATGCGCTTGTAATGGTTGTACACCGCCACCGACAGCGCCACTTTGGCGCTGTCCTGCCCGATGATATATTCGTCCAGCACAGCCACCATTTCCTTAGGAGTGGGGATTACATCGGGGATATCGGGGGCCTCCGCGGGGGTCTCGTCATACTCTTCGCCCAGAATGCTCATGCACAGATGGACGCATTCGTTGCAGATATATGCCCCGGGACCGGCAATTACCCGCTCCACCTGCTCCTGATGCTTGCCGCAGAAGGAGCAGCGTACAGATTTGTAGTCGTCTCTTGCCATGGTTCATCTTCCTTTCAGGAAAAGCGCCAAAAAGCGGAGACGGCAGCCTCCGCTCTTTGGGACCAATCAGCGATTGGTGATAATTTTATCGATCAGACCGTACTCCAGCGCCTCCTGGGCAGTCATAAAATTGTCCCGCTCACAGTCGGCGGTCACCTGCTCCAAATCCCGGCCGCAGTTGTCGGCCAGAATCTGGGTTACCCGCTTCTTGATGGTCTCCAGCCGCTTAAGGTGGAGCGCCATATCGGTAATCTGCCCCTGGGTACCGGCTGAGGGCTGATGGATCATGATTTCGGCGTTGGGCAGAGCCAGACGCTTCCCTTTGGCGCCGGAGGACAGCAGGAACGCACCCATGGACGCGCCCATGCCCACACAGATGGTGGACACATCACATTTGATGTACTGCATGGTGTCATAAATGGCCATCCCGTCGGGAATGGAGCCACCGGGGCTGTTAATATAGAACTGGATGTCCTTGTCCGGGTCCTGGGCCTCCAGATAGAGCAGCTGGGCTACCACCAGGGAAGCGGTGGTGGCGTTGACCTCCTCGCCCAAAAAGATGATGCGGTCATTCAGCAGCCGGGAAAAAATGTCGTAAGAGCGTTCGCCCCGGCTGGTCTGCTCTACTACATATGGAACTAAACTCATGAAAGATTTCTCCTTTCCGATGGGGGAATTTCATTTCCTTCCAAACGCCGGCAGACAACATTATACCCACCAGCGCAGGACCCTTATTCCCTCCCGCTCTCAAAAAGGCGCATTACTTTTCTTCTTCCTCGGCCTTCGCCTTGGACTTGGAGGAAGCCTTTTTCCTGGCAGGCTTCTCATCCTCCCCGTCAGCCTCCGCCTCGGCGTCGTCGGCCTTCTTGGCAGCCTTTTTCGCGGGCTTCTTCACCGCTCCCTTGACCAGCTCCAGCGCCTTGCGCATCACCAGGTCGCGGCGCAGCTCATCCGCGTTGACGAGCTCACGGACCTTGTCCGCCTCCATCTTGTACTGCTCGGCCAGCTTGGCGATCTCCTCGTCTACTTCCGAATCGGCGGCCTCAATGCCCTCGGCGGCGGCTACGGCCTCCAGGGCCAGGTCGCTGCGCACATTCCGCGCGGCGGCGGTCTTGGACTGGGCGCGCATATCGTCCAGCGTCATGCCCATCATCTGGAGATAGTTCTCGAAGCCGATGCCCTGGCTCTGGATGCGGTTGGCATAGTCCTCCAGCATCTTTTCGGCCCGGTAGTCCACCATGGCTTCGGGCACCTCGCACTCCAGCTTTTCAATGAGCGCGTCGATCACAGCGGCCTCGAAATCCCGGTCGGCCTGCTCCTGACGGCGGGTCTTGAGCTTCTCGCCCAAGTCCTTCTTGAACTCGTCCAGGGTGTCGAACTCGGACACGTCCTTGGCAAACTCATCGTCCACCTCGGGCTCCTGCTTCTCCTTTACCTCGTGAACCTTGACCTTGAATACCACGTCGGCGCCGGCCAGCTCAGGGGTGTAGTCCTCGGGGAAGGTGATGTTCAGCTCTTTTTCGTCGCCGGCCTTCATGCCGACCACCTGGTCCTCAAAGCCGGGCACAAAGGAACCGGAGCCCAGCTCCAGGCTGTAGTTCTCCCCCTTGCCGCCCTGGAAGGGCACGCCGTCCTTGAAGCCCTCGAAATCGATTACCGCGGTATCGCCCTTCTTGGCCTTGCGCTCCACGCTCACCAGCCGGGAGGCGCGGTCGATGTAAGGCTTCAGCTCCGCCTTGATGTCGGCGGCGGACACCTTTACATCGGCCTTTGCCACGGGCAGGCCCTTGTAGTCCTTGATAGACGCTTCGGGCTTGACGGTGACGGTGGCCTTGAACGTGAAGCCTTCCGGGCCCACATCCAGCACTTCAAGCTGCGGATAGGCCACGGGTTTCAGCCCCGTCTCCTCCAGCGCGGCCTCGTAGGCGTCGGGATAGGCAAGGGAAATGGCGTCCTCGTAGAAGATCTCAGCGCCGTACATCTTCTCCACCATCTTCCGGGGGGCCTTGCCCTTGCGGAAGCCGGGGATATTGATGCTCTTTTTCTGCCGGTTGTAAACCTTGTCGATGGCGGCCTGGAATTCGGCGGCCCCGACCTCAATTACCAGCTCAAAGGCGCTGTTTTCTTTTTTCTCA
This sequence comes from uncultured Oscillospiraceae bacterium, assembly GCA_949916125.1. Taxonomy (GTDB): domain Bacteria; phylum Bacillota; class Clostridia; order Oscillospirales; family Oscillospiraceae; genus Enterenecus. The sequence continues at coordinate 9,002 of CATLEJ010000036.1, read as the reverse complement.
TTGCTCTTGATGTTCATGGTGTTTCCTCCAAGCTCGGCCCCATCAAACATTCACGGGCCTTCTTTCTAAGATAATCCAACTCATTCTATCAGATAGGCGCAAAGATTTCCACTGTTTTTTTGCCTAATCTAAAATTTTGTTCGGCCTGAATCCGACAAAGTCCGCGGACACCAGATGATAGTCCACCCCGCCCTGTCTCCCCTCCACGGCCAGACGGTGGCTGCCCCCATGGAGATGGCCGTAATAGCAGGCCCGAACCTGGTATTGCTCCAGCAGGTCGATGATCTCCTGGCAGCGGTAGCCCCGGTACAGGGGCGGGTAATGGAGAAAGCATATCTTTTCCCGCTCCCCTGCCGCTTTCAGCGACGCCTCCAGCCGGATCAGTTCCCTCTTAAATACCTTTTCCCACTGGGGCGCGCCGTTTTCCTCAAAAAACCAGCCCCGGGTGCCGCACAGGGCCGTGTCCCCATAAAAGGCGCAGTTGTTGTGCAGGATATGCAGCCGAGTAAAGCCGTTGGCCTGGAAAAAGGCGTTCATCTTGGCGGCGGTGGCCCACCAATAATCGTGGTTGCCCTTGAGCAGCCACTTTTCCCCCGGCAGCTCGCTGTTGAGAAAGGAAAAATCCTCTTTTGCCTCATCCAGGTTCATGCCCCATGACAGGTCGCCGCACAGCACGACTGTATCCGTATCCTCCACCAAGGCAAAGCCCTCCCGGAGCTTGTCCACATAGCCCTCCCATCCCCCGCCGAACACGTCCATAGGCTTGTCCGAGCGCAGGGAGAGGTGGGTGTCTCCGATGGCGTACAGTGCCATCCCCTCACCTCTTACTTCAGCATATCCAGGACGCAGTCCATCATGGCCGACTTCTCTGTTACGCCATTGAACCGGCGCTGCCGGTTTTTCAACCGGGCAAGGGGCATGGGGACGGGCACGCCGGTGTGCTGGCTGAGCTGGTCGAGCACCTCCACCCCCGGCTTGTGGTTCTTTACCCCCAGAGCGGTGAGCACACTGGAGCAGAATTTGAATGGGCTGGCGGTGGACACCGTTACCGTCACCGTATCGTCGCCTGTATTGGCCCGGTACTCATCCAGCACGTGGAACGCCACGGCGGTGTGCGGGTCGATCAGATATTCCTTGTCCTTCCACATCTTCGCGATCATGGCCATGGTCTGGTCGTCGTCGCAGTACCCGGCGCTGAACAGCTTTTTCAGCTTGGTGCGACTGGCGGAGTCCACCCGATAGCTGCCGTACTCGGAAAGCTGGGCCATATACTCCCGCACCTGCTTGTCGTTCCGGCCGGACAGCTCAAACAGCATCCGCTCCAAGTTACTGGAAACCAGGATATCCATGGATGGGGAGATGGTGTTATAGAAGGTGCGGTTGCGGTCATAGGTGCCGGTGTTGATAAAATCAGTGAGCACGTTGTTGTGGTTGGAAGCGCAGATCAGCCGGTTGATGGGAATGCCCATCTCCTTGGCATAGTAGGCCGCCAGGATATTCCCGAAGTTGCCGGTAGGGACGCATACGTTGATCTGCTGGCCCTTGGTGACGGCCCCGCTCTTGAGCAGATCGCAGTAGGCGGAGGCGTAATACACAATCTGCGGCAGCACCCGGCCCCAGTTGATGGAGTTGGCGGAGGACAGGAAATAGCCCCGCTCCGCCAGCTTAGCGGCCAGCTCCTCGTCAGCAAACAGTGTTTTCACGCCGGCCTGGGCGTCGTCAAAGTTGCCCACCACCGAGCACACCCCAACGTTCCCCCCCTCCTGGGTGACCATCTGCAGCTCCTGGATTTCGGATACGCCGTCCTTGGGATAGAACACCAGGATTTTGGTCTTATCCACGTTGCGGAAGCCCTCCAGGGCGGCCTTGCCCGTGTCGCCGGAGGTGGCCACCAAAATGCACACCGTCTTTTTCTCATCGTTCTTTTCCAGTGATGCGGTGAGCAAATGGGGCAGCATTTGCAGCGCCATATCCTTAAAAGCGCAGGTGGGCCCGTGCCACAGCTCCAGGCAGTAGGTGCCGTCGTCCAGCTTATGCACGGGAGCCACGTCCTCGTGGGAGAACTTGCCGCCGCCGTATGCCTCGGAAGCGTAGGTGGTCAGCTCGGACGCGGCAAATCCCTCCAGGAAGCTGTTCATGATGTACACTACCCGCTGCTGGTAGGACATCTCCTTCATGGTCTCCACGGCGGAGGAGGGCAGACGGGGCAACACCGCGGGGGTCATCAACCCGCCGTCCGGAGCCAGCCCCTTGGCGATGGCCTGCGTCGCGCTCATGCGCAGGTCTTTATTTCTCGTGCTCAGATAATTCATCTTTGACTCACTACTCTCATTAAATTGTTATAAAACAGATCGCGCACGACTGTTTCATGATAACCATGACAAAGCAGATATTCATAAAAATCTTCCAGCCGGTCAATGGACGGCAGGGCGGCGATGGTGTCGCAGCCGTCCCAGTCGCCTCCCAGGGCAATATTGGCCGCGCCGCCCAGATGCAAGATGTGGTCCAGATGGGCCCGGAGGGCGTCCAGGTCCCGGCTTCCGCCCACAAAATCCTCATAGAAGTTAAGCCCGATCACACCTTGATTCTTTATTATCGCATTTATTTGCCCATCCGTCAAGTTCCTTGTGTGGTCCTGCACAGATTTTACATTGGAATGGCTGGCGATAAAGGGCCTGCGGGCCAGCTCCGCCACATCCCAGAACCCGGCCTCCGATAAATGGGACACGTCCACCAGGATATGCAGATCCTCCATTTTTGCCATAAACTGCCGCCCCAGCGGGGAAAGCCCCCGCTCAGGCTGTTCCTGCGACGAGCCGGACAGGGCGTTGGCGTGGTTCCAGGTCAAGTTGATGGCGACCACCCCGTCCGCCCCCGCCTGCGGGAGCCGTTCCGGGTCGCAGCCCAGCAGCTCCGACCCCTCCACTGTGAGGAAGGCCGCCGCTTTCCCCTGCCGGTGGGCGCACTCCACATCCCGGGCGGTGCGGCACTGGACGATTTTGTCCGCATTGCGGGCCATCTGATCCCGAAAACAGCGTAAAAGGGCAAAATAAGCCCGCTCCACCGAATCCCCTCCTGACGGGTATCCGGTATAGCCATCCGCCGTCCACAGGGCGAAAAACTGGCAGTACCGCCCAAAACCTGCTGTCCGCTCCAGGGAGATCATCCCGGTATTGCGATCCAGGCCCTCATATTCCCGCCAGCAGCGGGAGATGGTGTCGCAATGGGCGTCAAATACACAGATCCGCTTCATCGCCGTCCCTCCCTACTAAAATGCGTTCTCAATGTAGTATATGTCCGGCCTCTCCGTGCGCGCACCCTGGGGGGCATAGACCTCCACCACGTCAAACCGGGGCTGGAGATCGGTGGGATGGCACATCAAATAATACTCCGCAGTGGCGCGCAGCTTGCGCTGCTTGGAAAAGGTTACTGCTTCACAGGCGGCGCCATACTGCCCGTCCTTTCGCAGCTTAATCTCCACGAAGGCCAGATATCTGCCGTCCTCGGCGATGATGTCGACCTCCCCCATGCGGCATCTGAAATTCCGCGCCACAATCCGCCAGCCCCGCTCTTGAAGCCACTCTGTCGCCCGGTCCTCGCCCCACTGACCCAGGGTGCGGGCTTCCTCCCCGCCCCTCACAGCTTTTTCAAAAAAGAGCGGCGGTGGATGGGGCAGGGGCCAAACTCCCGCAAAAGCGCAAAATGCCGCTTGGTGGGGTAGCCCTTGTGGCGCTCAAACTCGTACTGAGGATACAGCGCCGCCATTTCCACCATGTAGCGGTCCCGGCTGACCTTGGCCAGGATAGACGCCGCGGCGATCGAATATGACAAGCTATCTCCCTTTACAATAAGCTGATGTTCGAGCGTTATGGCGCACTGACTCCCGTGATCCCGGTTGCCGTCGATGAGGGCGAAGTCCGCCTTTTTATCCAGCCCATTGATGGCTGTCTGCATGGCCTTGATCCGGCTGTTGAGTATATCGATCCGGTCGATCTCCTCCGGCTCCACCCAGGCCACCGCCCAGCTCGCGGCCTGTTCCCGGATCTGGTCGAACAAGATCTCCCGCCGGCGCTCCGTCACCTGCTTGGAATCGTTAAGCCAGGGCAGATTTAGCCCGTCCGGGAGGATGACCGCCGCCGCATACACCCGCCCCGCCAGGGGCCCGGCCCCGGCCTCGTCACAGCCGCACACCGCAAGATGGCCCAGCTTTGCGGCCTTCCGCTCATAGTCCCAGCCCGGCATGGTCTCCCTCCTTCTGCTACGGTTTCATATCCTCCGGCACTTCCAGTGTAAAGCGTCCAAGCTTTCCACCACGAAACTCATCCAGCAAAACCTTTGCCATCCGCTCCGAGTCCACCTCACCGCCGGATATGCGCATACCCCGCTTTTTTGCGCAGTCCTCCAGCAGTTCCCAGCCCCGCCTGCCGTCCAGCTCGGTCAGCTTATACCGATCCCGTATGGCCTGGGGGTATCGATCCCGCAGCAACTCCAGCAGGGCGCAGGCCAGGCCCTCCATATCTGTAACCTCATCCTTCACCGCCCCGGTAAAGGCAAGGTGCAGCCCGGTGGTCTCATCCTCAAACCTGGGCCACAGGATACCGGGGGTGTCCAGCAGCTCCAGCCCTTTGTCTACGCTCACCCACTGCTTGCCCCGGGTAACGCCGGGCCTGTCCCCGGCCTTGGCAGATTTACGTCCGGCGACCTTGTTGATAAAGGTGGATTTTCCCACGTTGGGGACACCCACCACCATGGCGCGGATTGGCCGGCCCACCTGCCCTTTTTCCTGCCACCGGGCGATTTGCTCTTTCAGCGCATTCCGGGCCAGCACCGCCATCTGGCCTGCGCCGGCCCCGGAACGGGAATCCACCGCCGCTGTGGGGACCGCCCTTTTTTGTTTGAAATAGTCGGTCCAGGCCCGATTAAGCTGGGGGTCCGCCTGGTCTGCCCGGTTGAGCATGATAATCCGCGGTTTCTCTCCGCATATGGCGTCAATGTCCGGGTTGCGGCTGGAAATCGGGATGCGGGCATCCAAAATTTCCACCACAATATCTACGTGCTTTAGGTCGGCCTCCATCTGCCGCCTGGTTTTTGTCATATGGCCAGGGTACCACTGGATATTCACAAGCATCCCCTCCTCAGTGCCCAAGTGCTTCAATAAACCGCCGCTGCAAGCGGGCTCCTAATAAAAAAGGAGCGGTCCCCCGCTCCTTTTTTATTCCACAGCTTACAGGTCCTCTTTGACCTTGGCCGCCTTGCCCACGCGGTCGCGCAGGTAGTACAGCTTGGCACGGCGAACCTTGCCCTTCCGGACGGTCTCCACCTTTTCGATGGTGGGAGCGTGCAAGGGGAAGACCTTTTCCACGCCCACGCCGTAAGAAATGCGGCGGACGGTGAAGCTTTCCTCCATGCCGCCATGCTTCTTGGCAATCACGGTGCCCTCAAACACCTGAATACGCTCACGGCTGCCTTCCTTAACCCGGATGTGCACGCGGACGGTGTCGCCCACGCGGACAGAAGGAACCTCGTCCTTCATGTACTTTTCGCTGAATTGCTGCAGCAGATCCATTTGTATTTCCTCCTATATTCAGGTGTTCATACGTCCAAGCCCAATCGCCGCGCAGAGGACCACCCGTTTTCAGACTATGGTAGTTTATCATACTGTAAGTGGATTTGCAAGTACTTGTCCATAATATTTTTGAAAAAATGGCAATCGTTCAACGGTTCCGTCGAGGACGGCGGCCCACGACGCCCCCACCTCCCTGCCCGCTATGGCGCAGCACTCCTGCCAGCAGCCACAGCGCTGTGACCAGCAACGTCACGTTGGCGTATTGGACGGCGACGATTACACCGATTCCCGCCAGCGTGCCCACCAGACACCCGGACGCCGCTGTCAACAGCCTGTCGGCCCAATCCGGGTCCAGCCGGTCAGCCAGCAGGCTGTACAGCACCCTGCCCCCGTCCAGCGGCTGGATGGGCAGCAGGTTAAATGCCCCGACCCCCAGGCTCAGAATGGCGGGCAGGTTTTTCCCCCGTGCAAGGAACAGCCCCCCTGCCGCCAGGTTTGTCATGGGCCCCGCCAGCGCCACCAGGCCGTCCTGCCAATAGGACAGCGGCGCGGGGTAGGAAAAGGACAGCTCTGCCCCCACTGCGGTCAGGGACAGGCGGTCCAGCTTTCCGCCAAAGCAGCGCGCCGCCGCTACATGGCCCAGCTCGTGGAGCAGGCAGGCCAGCAGCCCCCAGGCCAGCAGCCCCACGCCCTCGTCCAGCCAGAACAGCGCCCCAAGCAGCAGCAGGAAACCGGGGCTGGTCTCCAGCCGGGGGCGGTCAGGATATCCCAACATAATAGGCCGGATCCAATCGAATATTGTCCTTTTCTATGGTCAGATGGAGATGCGGGCCGGTAGCATTGCCTGTCTCCCCCACCAACGCCACCGTCTCCCCGCAGGTCACCGTTTGGCCCTTATGAACCAGCAGACGGCTGCAGTGGGCATAAAAGCTGCTCACATTGTTGGCATGGGTGATTTTGAGATACTGTCCAAATTCGTCGCTCTCGCCGATATACTCCACCACGCCGTCCGCAAAGGCCCCGATCTCCGTCCCCTCCGCCGCGCCGATATCCAGTGCCAGATGGAACTCATATTTTCCGTTGACCGGGCTGTCCCGGTAGCCAAAGGTGGAGGTCACCGGCCCTGTCACCGGGTCAACCGTTTTAGGCAGGCCGAGCTCATAAAAGGCAAAGCTGACATTGGAGGGCAGCTTTACCCCGTCGTCTGAGTACTCCTGGGCCACCGCTGTTTCCAGCGCAGGCCGGGTGGGCTCCGCCGTTGGGGAGGGTGAGGCAGCCGGTTCCGTGACAGCGGCCGGAGGCGGCTCGTCCACTGCCTTGTGGGTTCCCAGATTTGCCATGATCCCGTGGGAGTTTAAATAAGCCCGTCCCGCTCCGGCGGTCTGGCTCAGCAGGGTCACATCGGCAGGCGTATCCACCGTCGGGGCCGGTTCCTTCTGCTTTGGCTCACCGCCGAGCACCCTGACGCACAGGGCCTCCAGAGACTCCCCCAGCGGCTTGCCCCCGGAGACGGCCTGTCCAAATTCCTGAAAGGCCGCGGTAAAGTCAATATCCGCGTCCATAATGCCGCGGCAGATCTCAAACTGGGCGGGAAACACCCCCCGGCCGATGTATACCAGCAGGAACAGAACCAGGCTTACCAGCAGCTGTGCCAGCCGGCGCTGATCGCCCTGGGCTGCGTTCCTCCGCTCGGGGCGCCTTGTCCTGCGGACCGGCCTTCCGCCTCCGGCTGCCCTGCGCCCATACGTCGTGTCCACCCCAACCCCTCCTTGCTGTCATCATACAGTTCTGCCTTACTGTATGTCTCAGGGCGGGGATTTATGCGTGTGCTCCCTCGAAAGAAAACATGGCTGCGAAGCCCTCGTGGAGATGGGGCTTCACAGCCGTGGAGCACACATTATGAAAAGCTGAGTTCAGGCTGCCACAGGAATGCCCCTTAAGCCCACAAAAGCGGGGCCTATGCCCTGGGGTGGGCCTTTGCGTACACGTCGCGAAGCCGCTGGTTTACCACCTGGGTATAAATCTGGGTGGCGGAGATATCCGCATGGCCCAGCATCTCCTGGATTGACTTCAGATCCGCCCCGTTTTCCAGCAGGTGGGCGGCAAAGGAATGGCGCAGGGTGTGGGGGGTGATCTCCTTGTGAATCCCCGCCTTCTCCTGATAGCCCTTTACAATTTTCCAGAAACCCTGGCGGCTCATGCGCTCCCCGTTCATGTTGACAAACAAGGCCGTCTCGCCGGGATTTTCCAACAGTTGGGGGCGGACGTCGCTGATGTAGGATGACAGCGCCCGCACCGCCGCCTTATACAGCGGCACCACCCGCTCCTTATTCTTCCCGCGGCAGCGGAGAAAACAGGCGGACAGGTTTATATCCTGAGTGTCCAGCGCGATCAGTTCCGATACCCGGATGCCGGTGGCGTACAGCAGCTCCAGCATAGCTTTATCCCGGCAGCCCTTGGTGTCCCCAATGTTGGGCTGCTCCAAAAACAGATCCACCTCGCGGTTTGTGAGGATGGCGGGCAGCTTGCGCTCAATGCGGCTGGGGGTGAAGCCCTTGGCCGGGTTGCAGCGGACACAGCGGGCGGCGGTCATATAGGTATAGAAGGATTTCAGTGAGGCTACAGAGCGCACCACGGTGGCGTTGGATTTCCCCTTCTTCTCCAGAAAGTGGGCGTACCGCTTAACATCCTCCTGGCCCACCTGGGTGAGGGAAAGCCCGTCCTCCTCCGCCCAGGCGGCAAACTGGCGCACATCTCGCAGATAGGAGCTGAGGGTATTGGCAGCGGCGCGCTTTTCCCGGACAAGCCAGGTTTCATAGCCGGAAATGTAGTCCAATGTCCTCAACTCCTCTCTCATGAAATCAGCAGCCGGGCGCACACGGCGGAAAAAAGGGCGGGCATTACCGCCTGCTGCAGCGCCACGGCCAACACCAGCAGCCCTGCGCAGGGAGTCAGCGCCCTTGCCCTGTCGCCCCAATGGACGGGGGATGACAACGCGCCGGGCAGCCGGCTCAGTGACTGGCGGAAGGCGTCGGCCGCCACCACGTCGGTGGGCAGCAGCACCGGCAGGTGCTCCTCTGTCTCAGGTACCCCGCCGCAGTGTTCGCAGTAGACCATCGGGCTGGGGCAGCCCCAGTACCTCCAGCATCGTGGGCGCAATGTCCGCCAGACGGCCGCCTTCCCGCAATGCCTTAGCCCCTGTGTTCACCGCCACAAAAGGCACCGGATTGGTGGTGTGCGCCGTAAACGGCTTGCCATCCGCCTCCCACATCTGGTCAGCGTTGCCGTGATCCGCCGTGATAAATGCCGCGCCGCCCTTCTCCAGGATCTTCTCTACCATCCGGCCCACGCAGGTATCCACCGTCTCCACCGCCTTGACAGCGGCCTCAAAAACGCCGGTGTGCCCCACCATATCGCAGTTGGCAAAGTTCAGGAT
>CATLEJ010000035.1 GCA_949916125.1 uncultured Oscillospiraceae bacterium | reverse complement strand
CGCCCAGCACCTCGTAGGGATCTCTCATGCGGCTTTCTCCTTGTCTGTCTCATTTCTTTCCACCGGCCGTCCAGCACAGCGCTCTGCACCGCAGGCAGGCCGAGATAAAGTATATTTTCCACAATGGGCGTCCAGCTCCCCAGCTCCATCAGGTTTGCGGCGGCCCCGGCCAGCCGGGCAGAGTGGGTGACAGTGGTCTCCAAATAGTCCCGTTCCTCCCTGGCGCGGCCCTGGAAGCGGGCGTCCAGCGGATTATACCGCCTGTGCTTCCGGTCGTCGTCCAGGTCGTCCCAGGCGTCGATCAGATAGATCCAGCGCCCCAGGTGGTAGAGCAGCTCCCCCAGGATCCGCCGCATGGGGCTGTCCTCCGGATACGCGGCAGACGCGGAGGCCAGGATTCCCGCAAACGCGTCCGCCGTCCGGTCCAGCTCACGGGACTGCTCCGCCTCCATCCGGCGCAGGCTGCCCAGCCCCTCCCGTACCTTCGCGTCAAATTCCGGCTGGGCCTGCGCCGCCCTGCGGTACGCCCCCCGGAACAGCCGCCGCACAACGCGATAGGGCAGGCCCGTAACCGCACCGTGGTCCTCCACGTCATCGGACAGCTTATGATAGACCAGGATCATGCTCTGGTCGGCGGCGGCGGACAGCCGCCTTCCCCGGAGGCAGGCGCGGGGCCTACGCAGCGGGTGGGCCGGACAGCGGCGGCACAGGGGACCGCCCCCATCCTCCCCCGCCATAAGCAGGATCGCCAGAAACGTGAAGTCATACTGCAGGGTAAACCGGGCCAGAAAGCCGTGGCGCTCGCCCAGTGCGTGGCACAGCCCGCAATAGGCGCTCTGGTATGCCTCCCTCTGCCCCTCGTCCAGCCGGTCCAGGACGGGGCGGACGTAGCCGAACACGTCAACCGCCCTGCCCCGCCGGGGTGAGGGACACCACCACGGAATAATAGCTGGCGTTGGCGGGCGGCAGCTCCCCGAGCTCCGCCTTGGATCCCGCACTGTCCAGAGAAATGGTGGCAGGCACGGTGTACGGCCCCGCCGCCGGATCCAAGCTGCGCAGATCCACCACCACCCGGATGTTCTCCGGGATCAGCTCGTCCATGAGCTTCTGGGTGCCCCGGATCTCCACCGGCAGCTCCTGGGTCACGATGTCCACATTCCAGCCCTCCGGCTCGTTGATGACCTGGATGTTCCGGGTGACAAAGGTTTGGCTCACCACCCGCTTGGTCACCCGGAAGGTGGCCTTCACCTCCGCCACACCGCTGAGGTTCTCCAAATCGTCGGTGAGGGGGATGGTAAACGTACGCTCGTCCTTGTCCTTGATGGTGGCCAGGTTGATCTCCGCCAGGGTGATTCCACCCTGGCCGGCCAGGGCGGCCACCGCGTCCTTGCTGCCCGCCACAGTGATGGTCTCAGTGCTCAGATCCACCCTGACGTCATCCTCGCCCAGCCCGCCTCCTGGATTGAGTTTCACCTCCAGCGGGATCTCCGCCATGGCCCGGACGGGGAAGCTGGTGTACACCGTGTCCACGTCGCAGGTCACATCCAGATCCTCCAGCGGCTCGTCGTTGGCCCCGATGAGCTGGAAGGGGAAGCTGTCGCTGATGTTGTCCGTCAGGTTCTCCCTTGTGACCGTCACCCGGGCATAGGCCACCTGGTTCACCTGCTCCGCCTGGCCGCTGACCACGATGGTTTCGGGAGAGAACCGGAAGTCGTTCTCATTCCCCGCCAGGTAGCCCTCTGCCGCGCTGCCCTGGAAGCGGCCCCTGATGGACACGGAACGGCTGAGATACCGGGCGATGTCGATGTTCACCACACTGCCCCGGGAGCCGCTCGACATCAGGAACGTCACGTCGCTGTCACTGATGCCGGCGGGCGGGCTCACGGTATAGGCCACGGCGTGGCTGCCCTCTTCGGCAATGCTGGACACGTCCACGACGACATACATATCCTCGCTGTTGGCCAGCTTCGCGTGTACCGAGGGCTTGGCCAGGGCCCTTATGTTGACGGTGATATTTTCGTTCACCACCATCAGTCCCCGATCCTCCAGGATGTCCAAACCCCGGAAAACCACCGGAACCCTGCTGTAGGTCGCCTCCCCGGGCGTGCCGTCGGTGGAGGTCACATAGCACCACAGGCTCACCGAGAGAATCAGGGACAGCACCACGTAGAGGATCTTGCTGTCAAGAATCTTCTTTCCCATTGGAATTATCTCCCTTAATGCCCTTGAATACACTGGTCAGCCGGGCCGCGGGGGAAACGGGCTTATTCTCCCCGCCCACTGCGGGCATCAGCTCCATGCGCAGCAGTCGCTCCAGGGTTTCCGGCGACAGGTGGCGTTTCAGCATCCCGTTGACGGCCACTGAGATGGAGCCTGTTTCCTCGGAGACAATGGCCACCACCGCGTCGGAGTTCTCGCTGACGCCGATGCCCGCCCGGTGGCGCATTCCCAGATCCCGGCTCAAATTCACGTTGCCCGACAGGGGGAGCATACAGCCCGCCCCCACAATGCGCCCATTGCGCACGATCACCGCCCCATCGTGGAGGGGCGCCTTGTTCCAGAACAGGTTCTTCAGCAGCTCGGCGGACACCTGGCAGTCCAAGGTAGTGCCCGTTTTCAGCATATCGTCCAGCATGGTGCGCCGCTCGAACACCATCAGCGCCCCCACCTTGTCCCGGGACATGGCGGTATAGGCCTCCACCGTCTCCTTGATGGCGCTCTCCAAATCGTTTCCGTAGCTCTCCGCCACAAACAGCTCCTTGAGCTTTCCGCTGCCCATCTGCTCCAGGAAGCGGCGCAGCTCGGGCTGGAAGATGATGATCAGGGCGATGACCCCCAGCTCCATGGCGTTGGTCAGGACAAAGTTGATCACCCGCAGGTTCAGGACGCTGGGGCTGGACAGCACCATGGCCGCCAGCAGGAACACGATAGCCTTCACCACCTGCCCGGAACGGCTCTTGCGCACAAAACGGAACAGGTGGTAAATTCCAAAGGCAATAATGGCCATATCCAGAATATCGAAAAAGCCGATGAGCTTGAGATATTCCGGAGCCGACTTCAGTGCCTCCAAAATAGTCTCCATACGTGTTCACCCTTTCCCCATACAGCCGCAGCCGGACCATTTACTTCTGGCCATTCTATAATATTATAGCCTATCCGCTGTCCGTTGGCAAGCGAATCCAGAATAAAACAAAGAAAATTCAAAATTGTCCCCACGCAGAGGGGCAGCATGACAAAAGCCCCAGACCCATGGCCCGGGGCTTTTGTGCGCATTGTTCATGTAAACAGGGAATTGTCCCCCCGGCCCGTCCGAACCCCTTCCGCCGCCTTCAGGGTGCACCGGCCTGTCCGTCCGGGTTCTGCTCCAGATATTTCTGGTCGATGTGGCTGTCCACCTGCATGGAAAACTCCAGCGCAGCGTTGTAGCCCATTTTCTTATGCCGGTTATTCATGGCGGCCACCTCAATAATCACAGCCAGATTCCGCCCCGGCTTCACTGGGATCAGCAGGGTGGGGATCTGTACGTCCAGCAGCGAGATGAAATGTTCGTCCGCCCCCAGCCGGTCGTATACCTTGCCGTCCTTCCAGGTTTCCAGCTGGATCATCATATCGATTGAGCAGTCAAAATTGACGGCAGACATTCCGAACAGCCGCCGCACGTCCACTACCCCGATTCCGCGCAGCTCAATGTAATGCCGGATCAGCTCCGGGGCGGTGCCGGTCAGCCCCCCGCTGGGGTTGCGGCGGATTTCCACCGCGTCGTCCGCAATCAGCCGGTGGCCCCGCTTCACCAGCTCAATGGCGGTCTCGCTCTTGCCCACGCCGGACTCCCCCGCCAGCATCACGCCCTCGCCGTACACCTCCACCAATACTCCGTGGCGGGTAATGCAGGGGGACAGCGCCGCCCGCAGGTAGGCAATCAGGGTGCTCATGATATTGGCGGTGTTCTCCTGCGTGCCCAAAATCACCTGCTGGTGCTTTCTTGCCATTTCCAGGCACTCCGGGTATGGCTTCAGCCCGCGGGCAAAAATCACCGCCGGGGTGTGGTAGGAAAACAGCGTGTCAAACACCACCGCCCGCTTTTTGGATGAGATCCCCTCCAGGTAGGAGATCTCCACCAGTCCCAGCAGCTGCATCCGGTCTTTGTCGAAATAGTCGAAAAATCCGGTGAGCTGGAGCCCGGGCCGGTTTACGTCCTCAATCGTGATCCGCCGCTCCCGGTAACCCTCCGGGCCGTAGATCACGCTCAAATGAAAGTTGTCGATGATGGTGCCAAGCTTGATGCCTGTCCGCTCCGCCATACCGGTCACACCCCTTTTGTTGTCCTTCCCGCGCCGCCTTCCGGCGGCCGATTTTATATTTGTTATTTTACCACATTATGTCCCTGAAAAAAATAGCAGATTACGTAAATTCACACTTGATTTTTGGCGGCTCCTGTGGTAGCATAATGAAGTTATCGTGTATAACATTCCAAGCAGCAAGGAGGTTAGTCAATATGGCCAAATGCGAGTTCTGCGGCAAGGGCGTGAACTTCGGCATCCAGGTATCCCACTCCCACCGCCGCTCCAACCGCCCCTGGAAGCCCAACGTGAAGCGCGTCAAGGCTGTGGTGGACGGCACCCCCAAGCACGTCTATGTGTGCACCCGCTGCCTCCGCTCCGGCAAGGTCACCCGCGCCGTGTGATTCCATAAGGAAGCAAAATCGAACCCCGTGCCTGACGCACGGGGTTCGACTTTTTTCTGCCGTGTTTTGGAGCCGTCAAATCCAGCTTTCCTCCGCCTCCAGCTCGTCCCGGCGCTCCCGGGCCATGAGCCGCTCCAGTACCTGGCGGGGGTCGCCGCCCGCATACAGCACCTCATAGGCCCCGGCGGTGATGGGCATCTCCACCCCCGCCCGATCCGCCATCTGCTTGGCGCTGGCGGCGGCGTAGTAGCCCTCCACCACCGCGCCGCCCAGCTCGTCCATGGCCTCGCGGGCGGTCTTTCCCTGCCCGATGAGGATACCCGCCCGGCGGTTGCGGGAGTGCATGGAGGTGCAGGTGACGATCAGGTCGCCCACGCCGGCCAGTCCGGCAAAGGTCTCCTTCCGGGCCCCCAGCGCCACACCCAGCCGGGCAATCTCCGTCAGCCCCCGGGTCATCAGCGCAGCCTTGGTGTTGTCCCCGCATCCCATACCGTCGCAGCACCCCGCGCACAGGGCGATGACATTTTTCAGCGCCGCGCCGATCTCCACCCCCACAATATCCGGTGAGGTATAGATCCGGAACCGGCGGCTCATAAACAAATCCTGGGCCAGCAGGGCGGCCTCCCGGTCCTCGCAGGCCACCACAACCGCCGTAGGCACGCCCCGGCCCACCTCTTCGGCATGGGACGGCCCGGACAGCACCACCACCGGGTTCCGGCCCCCCAGCTCCTCCGCTACCACCTGGTGGAGCAGCAGGCAGCTGTCCTTCTCAATCCCCTTGGACACCAGAATCACAGGCGTACCGGGGTCGATGCGCCCCCGCAGCTGTCTGGCCGTACCGCGCACGGCAAAGGACGGGGTGGCCAGCACCACGGCGCCGCACCCCTTCACGCAGTCCAAGTCTGTGGTGAGCGCCACCCCCGGCCCCAAAGCCACGCCGGGGAGCATGGGGTTCTCCCCCCTCTCCCGCAGCACGCTGCTCTCCTGCTCCGTATAGCTCCACAGCGCCGTCTCGTGGCCGTTATCCCTCAGCGCCAAGGCCAGGGCCGTCCCCCAGGCGCCGCTTCCGATCACTGCCGTTTTCATTCCAATTCCCCCTCGTCCCCTGAAGCGGCGGGCTCCGCCGGCGCAGAGGCTTCCTCCTCCGCCGTTCCATCGGCCGGCTCCCCGGCCCGCGCCGGCGGCTCGTCTTCTGTCTTCTCCGGGGCCTTTTTGTGCAGGGAGAATTTGGACTCTGTGCCCTTGACCAGACGGACAATATTTTGGCGGTGCTTCCACAAAATCAGCCCGCCCACCAAAACGGACAGCAGGATGATCAGCTGATCCCGGTATACAAACCCGGACACGAAGGGGAAGGAGAGCCCCGCCCAGCAGGACCCCAAAGATACATACCGCGTCGCCGCGGCAAGAATGATAAATCCACCCCACACCACAATCGGGATCCAGACGCTGTATGGGTTCCCCTTGTCCATTCCCATCATAATGGCGATGGCGCCACCGGACAGGATCCCCTTGCCGCCCCGGAACTGAAAGGTGCAGGGGTACATATGCCCCAGCAGGCAGAACGTGCCCGCCCAGTACCTGGCCAGGGGCACCAGCGACGGCGAAATGTGCTCCGCAATGAATACAGCGAACAGCACCGCCAGCACTGCCTTGATCACATCGGACAGAATCACCAGGAAGGTCAGCGGGCCGCCGAACACCCGGTGGAAATTGGTCAGCCCGGCATTTCCGCTGCCGTGGCCGCGCACATCGTTATGCAGGATATACCGGGACACCACCACCGCGCCGTTAAAGCAGCCCAGGCAGTAGGACACCACCGCCACCCCGGCGGCAGCCACCGCCAGCCAGCCGGAGGACACCCCGGCCGCGTCCATCAAGCGAGACAGCATCATAATTCCTCCTTATCACCCTTCTGCCGGAGGGTGATGCGCACAGGCGTCCCGTTCAGGCCGAAGGTGGCCCGGATCTGGTTCTCCAGATAGCGCTGATAGGAAAAATGGAACAGCCGCGCGTCGTTGCAGAAGATTACAAAGTGCGGGGGCTTCACCCCGATCTGGGTCATATAATAGATTTTCAGCCGCTTGCCTTTGTCGGTGGGGGGCTGGACCCGGGCCTGCGCGTCGGCCAGCACCTGGTTGAGCACCCCGGTGGGGATGCGCATAGCCGCCTGGTTCACCACGCTGTCGATCAGGTCGAACAGCCTTTCCACCCGCTGGCCTGTCAGGGCGGAGATGAACAGCACCGGGGCATAGGTCATATAGCTCAGATCCCGGCGGATGTCTTCCTCCATCCGCTGCATGGTTTTGCCGTCCTTCTCAATGGCGTCCCACTTGTTCACCACAATGACGCACGCCTTGCCGGCCTCGTGGGCCAGCCCGGCCACCTTGGTGTCCTGCTCCGTAACCCCCTCCTGGGCGTCAATCATGATCAGGCATACGTCGCTTCGCTCAATCGCCATGGTGGCCCGCAGGACAGAGAACTTCTCCACCCGGTCGTCCACCTTCGACTTTTTCCGCATCCCAGCGGTGTCGATGATCAGGTACTTGCCCCGGTCACTCTCAAAATAGCTGTCCACCGCGTCCCGGGTGGTGCCCGCCACATCGGATACGATCACCCGCTCCTGGCCCAGAATCCGGTTCACCAGGGAGGACTTGCCCACGTTCGGTTTGCCGATAATGGCCACCTTTACCACATCGTCCTCCACCTCGGCCTCGTCATCCGGGGGGAAGTAGCGGAAACAGGCGTCCAGCAGGTCGCCGGTTCCATGCCCATGGACGGCGGAGACCGGGAACGGGTCCCCCAGCCCCAGATTATAAAACTCGTAGATATCCGGGTCGGTGTGCCCGGTGGAGTCCATTTTGTTCACCGCCAGCACCACCGGCTTTTTGGACCGCTGAAGCATCCCGGCCACCTCCTGGTCCGCGGCGGTCATGCCGGTGCGGATATCGCACACAAACACGATCACATTGGCGGCAGCGATGGCGATCTCCGCCTGCTCCCGCATAAAGGACAGGATCTGGTTGTCCGTCCCCGGCTCGATGCCGCCGGTATCCACCAGGTCAAAGGTGCGGCCCCGCCACTCCGCCTCGGCGTACAGGCGGTCCCGGGTAACGCCGGGCGTGTCCTCCACAATGGACAGCCGCTTTCCGGTCAGTTTATTAAACAGCATGGATTTGCCCACATTGGGTCGGCCCACAATGGCCACCAGGGGCTTTGCCATGATCATCCCTCCTGTCAATCCCGGGCCCAGATGGCCCGGATCACTAATCGTGGTGTAAAAATGCTGTGCACAGCCAGCGGCCCACACACGCCAATTTATGGATAAGTTCTGATAATTAAAGGTAGTATACCAAATAATTCAGAAAAAAGATAGGGGCTTTCATAAAAAAATGTCGCAGGATTCCCTGTCATTTACAACAAAAAAGCTGCCGCAGCAGCGGCAGCTTTCCTTTTCAGGTCTTCGCGTCCATCACTTTTCGGCGGCAGCAACCTCACGGCCATTGTAGGTCATGCAGTTCTTGCAGACACGGTGGGGCAGGGTGACGGTACCACACTTGGGGCAGGTGTTGATACCGGGAGTCTCCAGCTTCCACACGGAGCTGCGGCGCTTGTTCCGGCGCTGCTTGGATACCTTACTTTTAGGGACGGCCATTTTGACACCTCCTTATCGGTCAATGTCCGCGGACATACAACTTACTTCTTGTCTCCCCCGTCCTCCAGCAGCTGGGCCAGCTTGGCCAGCCGGGGATCGATCTCCTTTTTGCAACGGCAGGGCTCATGGTTGAGGTCCGCACCGCATCCGGGGCACAGGCCCCTGCAATCCTGGTTGCACAGGTTTTTTGTGTCCATTTCGAGGAGGAATACCTCCTGCATCAGCCCGTCCAGCTCCAGCTCCCCATCCTTGTCCAGCAGGACGATGTCGTCGTTTTCCCCGTTGGCCAGTTCCATCGCCAGCAGGGTCTCATACTCCACCGTTTTTTCCCGCTCAAAGGGCTGGGCGCACCGGTCGCACACCAGGGACAGCACTGCGGTGAGACGGGCATTCAGCAACATGGCTCCCGCCATATTGCGCACCCTCCCATCCACGCGGACCCCGTAGGAAAAGGGGCGCTGGCCGTTCCACTCCATCTGGGCCATGTCCAGCTCCAGATGAAAGGGCAGAACCGCGCCGGGCTCCTGGGCCAGGCGTTTTAAATTCAGCTTCATGATCCACCTCGCATAATGGCACGACTGGTATTATACTAAACGGCGGCGAACTTGTCAAATCATTTCTAACATTTTTCAAACATTTTTTTGCAAAAATCTCCGACGCCCCCAAAAAATAACCGCGGCCCCCCCTCAGAAGGCCGCGGTTATTTCACTTTTTCCTGGCAGAAGTACGCTTTTTCTTTGTTTTTCTTCCGCCGAACACACCGGCAATGGCCCCGCCGCACAGGCATCCCGCCAGTTCGATCAGCGCCTGGGGCCCCATTTGAAACCCATCCCCCATCAGCAGCCCCACCGCAAGAATCAGCAGATAGCATACCGCACCTGTGGCCAGCCCGGCCAACAGCCGCCGCGAGTTCCACCGGGTGCAGGCCAGCAGGCCGCCGATCAGGCACCCCAGCACACAGGCCGCCGCCGTCACCTGCGCCGCCGTGTCCTCCTTTAGAATCCCATTGGACACCGCCACTGCCCCCAGCAGCAGCACCATCAGCTCCACCCCCAGGGCCAGCAGGCCGCCCAACGCCACCGCCGTCACCATCTGCGCGGCGTTGATCCCCTGCGCCTCAGCCTTCCGCATAAAAAGCACCCCTTTTCATATGGCTGATATACCATATGCGAAAGGGGTGCTCGTCATGCCATGGGCCAGAACGTCACTTGTCCTCTTTTTTATCCTTCTTGTCCTTTTTGTCGGCCTTTTCAGTCTTCTCAGGCACGGCCTCCTCGGTGCTCTGGGTGCCCTTGCTGGAAATGGCCCACTTGGTGAACTCAATGCGCACCCGGTCTGCGCCGGTCTCCAAAACAATGGTCTTCTCCTTCACCGCGCAGATAGTGCCAACAATGCCCCCAATGGTGGTAATCTCGTCCCCCACCTTCAGGCTGCTGCGCATTTCTTCCGCCGCCTTCTTCTTCTTGTTCTCCGGACGGATCAGCAGGAAATACATGACGGCGACCATCGCCACGATCATAATAATTTCTACAGGCACGAATTTTTCCTCCAATGTATAATTTTAATACGAACACGCATAGGGGTATTATAGCGGGTTCTGGCCAGAAACACAACCCCTATTTTTCTTTCGGCCGAAAATCTGTCATTCCGCCCGGCCCGACAGCCGCTCCGAGAACGAAGCCCGGAAGGCGGCAAACTGCCCTTGGTCCAGCGCGTCCCGGATCCGCCGGACCAGGCTGTTATAAAAGTAAAGATTGTGCATCACCGCCAGCCGCATGGCCAGCATCTCCCCCGCCACGAACAGGTGCCGCAGGTAGGCCCGGGAAAAGCTGCGGCACACCGGGCAGTCACAGGCAGGGTCGATGGGCCGCTCATCCAGCTTAAACCGCTCGTTCTTGATGTTCAACGCGCCGTCCCAGGTGAACAGCTTGCCGTGGCGGGCATTGCGGGCGGGCATAACGCAGTCGAAGAAATCCACCCCCCGGGCCACCGCCTCGATGATGTTGGACGGCGTACCCACCCCCATCAGATACCGGGGCCTGTCCGCCGGCATATGGGGCTCCACCGTCTCAATGATCTGATACATGACCTGCGTGGGTTCCCCCACCGCCAGACCGCCGATGGCATAGCCGGCGCAGTCAATTTTGGCGATCTCCTTCATGTGCCACACCCGCAGGTCCTCGTAAGTGGCCCCCTGGTTAATGCCGAACAGCACCTGCCCGGGATTGACACACCCTGACAAGGCATTCAGCCTGTCATGCTCTGCCCTGCATCGTTCCAGCCAGCGCAGAGTGCGCTCGCAGGAGGCCTTGGCATAGTCATAGGGGGCGGGATTTTCCACGCACTCGTCAAAGGCCATGGCAATATCGCTGCCCAGGTTGGACTGGATGCGCATAGACTCCTCCGGTCCCATAAAAATCTGTCTGCCGTCAATATGGGAGGAAAAGGTCACGCCTTCCTCGGTGATTTTCCGAAGCCCCGCCAACGAAAACACCTGAAACCCGCCGGAATCGGTGAGCATGGGGCCGTCCCACCGCATAAACCTGTGGAGCCCGCCCATCTGCCGCACCACATCGTCGCCGGGGCGCAGGTGCAGGTGGTACGTGTTGGACAGCTCGATCTGGCAGCCCAGCTCCTTCAAATCAAAGGCGGACACGGCCCCCTTGATGGCCCCCTGGGTTCCCACATTCATAAACACAGGGGTCTGCACCGTCCCGTGGGGACAGGTAAACTCCCCCCGGCGGGCCGCCCCCTCCCTTTTAATCACTCGAAACATAGCAGCCTCCTCAAAGCTTCCTATGCCACGCCTTCAGCTCCGCCTTGCGCTCCGCGGACAGCAGGCTCTTTTTGACCCCTTCCTCCGCGCCGGCCAGGGCCTCCAACTGATGCAAGCAGGCAGTGGGGTCTACCTGGGCCCGAATTCGGACAAACGCCTCCTCCGCGCCCAGCTCCCGGAGCTGTTCCGGGGTTTCCACGCCTATTTTATTCAGGTTTTCCGCCAGCTTTGGCCCGATATTGGGCAGATCGGTCAGCTTTTCCATGGTCTCCTCCTTATGAAATAAACATGGCGTCGCCGAAGGAGAAAAAGCGGTATCCCTCCCGCACCGCCTCGCCATAGGCGTTCAGCACATGCTCCCGCCCCGCCAGGGCGGACACCAGCATAATCAGGGTGGACTCGGGCAGATGGAAGTTGGTGATCAGCGCGTCCAGCACCTTGAAGCGGTAGCCGGGGTAGATGAAGATATTCGTCCATCCCGCCGACGCCTTCAGCGTCCCGTCCTCCCCCGCCCAGCTCTCGATGGTGCGGCAAGAGGTGGTGCCCACACAGATCACCCGTCCACCCTGCCGCTTGGTCTCGTTGATCGTATCCGCCGTCTCCTGGGGGATCACGCAGTATTCCGAGTGCATCTCATGCTCGTCCAGGTTCTCCGCTTTCACCGGCCGGAAGGTGCCAAGGCCCACGTGGAGTGTAACATAACACACCTTTACACCCATTGCCTGAACCTGTTCCAGAAGCTCTTTTGTGAAGTGAAGGCCCGCTGTGGGGGCGGCGGCGGAACCCACTACCTTGGAGTACACCGTCTGATACCGTTCCCCATCGGCCAGCTCCGCCTTGATGTAGGGGGGCAGGGGCATCTTGCCCAGCCGCTCCAGCGTCTCCAGAAAAATGCCCTCGTAGTCGAAGCGCACCAGCCGGTTGCCGCCCTCCAGCTCGCCTGTGATCTCGGCGGACAGTTTGATCAGGCCGTCCCCGAAGGTAACCTTCGCCCCGGTACGCAGCTTTTTCCCCGGCCGCACCAGGCACTCCCAGGTCTTGTCCCCCCGGTCGATGAGCAGCAGCACCTCGCAGGCCCCGCCCCCCGCCCGTTTCCCGATGAGCCTGGCGGGCAGCACCCGGCTGTCGTTGAGCACCAGGCAGTCCCCGGGGCGCAGCAGGGCAGGCAGGTCATAGAAGTGCATATGCCGGGTCTCCCCCGTAACCCTGTCCAGCGTCAGCAGCCGGGAGGCGTCCCGCCGCTCCAAGGGCGTCTGGGCAATGAGCTCCGGGGGCAGGTCAAAATAAAAATCCGAGGTTTTCACACATATCCCACCGTAATGCCAGTATAGTAGAACTGCAATATGCTGAGGTAAGTATACCCTTGTTTGGCCATGGCGTAAGCACCCCACTGGCTCATGCCCACGTTGTGGCCCCAGCCCTTGCCGATGAAGGTAAATACGCCGTTGTTTCCCGTGGTACTGCTGAGGGCGCCCAGCCCGCCGGAGCCACCGGAGCCGTTGGAGCCATCGGTTCCCTGCCCGATGGGCTGGATGGCGCCGCCGCCGGTGATCACATAGGCGTTTTCGCCCACCGGGACGACATTCCCCGCCCCGTCCACGGCGTACAGCCCGGAAATACTGTCCACCGGCTTCCCGTTGACGCTCAACTCGGGGCCGGAGGGCTCCGGGGCCGCCGCTGTGTCAAAGCCGTAGCGGTAGGAGCGCAGGCCCAGCATCCCCACCACCTCCCGGGAGTTCAGGGAAAACCGCTTCCCGTTGCTGCCGGTGAAGGTGACCATCTTAGGGTTGCCGGAATCGGTCAGGGAGGTGACGGCGATGGAGGCGACACCGCCCCCCACGTCGCAGCCCTTGGCCTTCAGCCTGGCCGCCAGCACGTCCGAGGTGAGAGACCTGGTCCAATCGTTATTCACATTGGCGGACGCCTCATACGGGTCCACTTTCCCCACCAGATAGGGGTGGGCCGCCTGATTGCCGCCCCAGACGGTGGAGGAGCTCTCGCTGGCCCCGCCGTTGCTGGAATAGTAACAGGTCTGGGCCAGCCTGCCGTTATAGACGGCCACCTGCCCCGTGGTCTGCTCCACAGCGGCATCGGAATTGCTCCCCGCCTTGGTCTGGCCGGAATAGGCCTGACAGTGGGTGTTGTCGCAGATATCAAAGTGGTCGCCACTGTGCTTGGTGCCCAGGGATAAGGCATAGCTCCGGGCCGCTACCGCCTGGGCCTTCAGCGCCTCGATGGGCCAGCTGTTGGACATCTCATGGGGCACCACGCCCTTGATATAGTCTTCAAAGCCCAGGATATTCACCACCGTCATGTTGCCGCCGCCGATGCGCTCAAAGCGGAAGCCGCCGTAGTACAGCCGCCCCTTGCTCAGGGTAACGTACCCCCCGGACCCCGCCGCGTTGGGCTCCACCCCAAGGCCGGTACCCTTGCCCAAATCGTCAAACTGGAACAGGATGGTATTGGTGCCCGTCACCACCACATTGGCGCTGTACTCCGACGTGCCCTTGATGACTGTGGACACCCCTTGGGCAGCCAGCTCGCTCTGGGCGGCGGCCGCCTTGTCCCGGGTGGTATAATTGCCGATCCGGGCATAGAACTCCCCGCCGATGTAAGCCGGGAAGCCGCCCTCAAACTTAGACGCCGCCGACTGGGCCTCGGCAAAGGTGGCATAGGGCCCCGACACCTGGAGATGGTATTCCCCCACCGCCACGGCGGAGGAGGTCAGGGCGGAATGATAGCTGGTATAGCTGTCCATCGTCCCATAGTACACATTCATGGTTTTGACCACCGAGACCTCCTTCTGGGCAGTGGAGCCCAGGGCCATAAACTGGTTAGAGCTGTCATAATACCCAAACCGGAAGCCGGAACCCGTATGATTGGCCATGTTCAGCCCCTCCATGGAGCCGGTGCCGTAGGGGCCGTCATGGTGCAGGCCCACCCGAATCACTTTCTCGGAGGCGGATGAGGGCGCGGCGGACACCGTCTGACGGCCTCCCATCCCCATCAAGAGGGCCGTGGACAGGCACAAGGCTGCAATTTGCACGAATTTTCGCTTCATCAGCTTCTCCATTTCTCCACTTCGGGCGGCGGGGTCAAATTGACACTTTAGCGTGTTAATGTTATATTGATAGGTAATACACCGGTTCATCCCGGCGTCCCAAATTTCGACAGTATTTTTATTATAGCGTATCCGCCGTCAGGCCGCAAGCCCTAAATTGCCCCGGCGGGCGCGAGGAGGTCCAGCGTCATGGAAAAGTATAAAGTGGGCGTCATCGGCGCCACCGGCATGGTGGGCCAGCGCTTCGTCACCCTTCTGGAAAACCACCCCTGGTTCCAGCTCACCGTTGTGGCCGCCAGCCCCCGCTCCGCGGGCAAGCGGTACGAGGACGCGGTGGCGGGCCGCTGGGCCATGGACACCCCCATCCCGGAGGAGGCGAAGGACTTGATCCTGCTCTCCGCCCAGGACGATGTGGAACAGATCTGCGGCATGGTGGACTTCGTGTTCTCCGCCGTGGACATGAAAAAGGACGAGATCCGCGCCTTGGAGGAGGCGTACGCCCGCCGGGAGTGCCCGGTGGTGTCCAACAACTCCGCCCACCGCTGGACGCCCGACGTGCCCATGGTCATCCCCGAGGTGAACCCGGAGCACATCGAGGTGATCAAGGCCCAGCGCCAGCGCCTGGGCACCAAGCGGGGCTTCATCGCCGTGAAGTCCAACTGCTCCATCCAGAGCTATGTTCCCGCCCTGTCCCCCCTGCGCCAGTTCGGGGTGGAGAAGGTGCTGGTGTGCACCTACCAGGCCATCTCCGGCGCGGGCAAGACCTTTGAGACCTGGCCCGAGATGGTGGATAACCTGATCCCCTACATCGGCGGCGAGGAGGAAAAGAGCGAGCAGGAGCCGCTGAAGGTGTGGGGACACGTGGAAAATGGCGTCATTGTCAACGCTGAGGGCGTGTCCATCACCGCCCAGTGCCTGCGGGTGCCCGTGTCCAACGGCCACACCGCCGCCGCCTTTGTCACCTTCCAGAACAAGCCCACCATGGAGCAGATGAAGGAGGCGTGGGCCGGCTTCAAGGGCCGCGCCCAGGAGCTGGAGCTGCCCTCCGCCCCCAGGCAGTTCCTCCACTACTTTGATGAGCCGGATCGGCCCCAGGCCCGCCTGGACCGGGATCTGGAGGGGGGCATGGCGGTGTCCATCGGCCGCCTGCGCCCGGACACCCAGTACGATTACAAGTTTGTCTCCCTGTCCCACAACACCCTGCGGGGCGCGGCGGGCGGCGGCGTGGAGCTGGCCGAGCTGCTGTGCGCAGAGGGATATATTGAGCGCAAGTAAGTCGAAAAAGCCTTCCCCCCACAGGGGGGAAGGCCAGAAATCGCTTGAAAGGATGCTGATTTATGAGAACACCCGTCTTTACCGGCTCCTGCCCCGCCCTGATCACGCCGTTTGATCAGAACAACATCATCAACTACGACGCCTTCGGCCGCCTCATCGACCAGCAGATCGAGGCGGGGGTGGACGCGGTGTGCGTGTGCGGCACTACCGGCGAGTCCGCCACCATGTCCCTCCGGGAGCACATCGCCGCCGTGGAGTTCTGCGTGAAGCGGGTGAACCACCGGGTAAAGGTCATCGCCGGGGCCGGGTCTAACGACACCTCCGCCGCCGTCTACCTGTCCCAGCACGCCCAGGACTCCGGGGCGGACGCCCTGCTCCACGTCACCCCCTATTACAACAAGGCCAGCCAGACGGGCCTCATCAAGCACTACGAGTACATCGCCGACCGGGTGGAGCTGCCCATCATCCTCTACAACGTGCCCGGCCGCACCGGGGTCTCCTTCACCGCCGAGACCTACAAGATCCTGTCCGAAAACCCCAAAATCAACGGGGTGAAGGAGGCCAGCGGCAACTTCTCCCTGCTGGCCCACACTCGGTTCCTGTGCGGGGACGACTTCTATATCTGGTCGGGCAACGACGATCAGGTGGTGCCCATGATGGCCTTGGGGGCCAAGGGCGTGATCTCGGTGGCCTCCA
The DNA here is from genome assembly GCA_949916125.1 of uncultured Oscillospiraceae bacterium. Classification (GTDB taxonomy): domain Bacteria; phylum Bacillota; class Clostridia; order Oscillospirales; family Oscillospiraceae; genus Enterenecus. The sequence goes on along the minus strand of CATLEJ010000035.1, from coordinate 3,917 downwards.
ACATCATCCCCGAGGCGATGGTGGAGATGAGCCACCTGTGCCTGGACAATGACTTCGCCGCCGCCTCCAAGTTGCAGATCCAGTACATGGATCTCATCGACGCCCTGTTCACCGAGGTGAACCCCATCCCCATCAAGGCCGCCATGAACCTGCTGGGCATGGACGCGGGCTCCCTGCGCCTGCCCCTGTGCGACATCTCGGAGAAAAACCTGGAGGTTCTCCGTCTGGCCATGAAGCGGGCCGGCCTGCTGAAGTAGCGCCCGCTCAAAGGAGTTGTTTTCATGCAAAAGATTATTATCTCCGGCTGCTGCGGCCATATGGGCCGGGTGGTAGCGGACATCTGCGCCAATGATCCGGACGTAGAGGTGTCCGCCGGCATCGACATCCTGCCCCAGCCCACCGACGGCTTCCCTGTGTTCCCCTCCCCCGCCGCCTGCACCGCCCCGGGAGATGTGGTGATTGACTTCTCCCACCCCGCCGCCTTGGACAGCCTGCTGGCCTTCTGCATAGAGCGGAAGCTCCCCGTCGTGCTGGCCACCACCGGCTATGACCAGGAACAGCTGGCCCGGATCAGCGAGGCCGCCGGTATTATCCCCGTATTCCGTTCCGCCAATATGTCCCTGGGGATCAATGTGCTGCTGGAACTGGTCAAGCGGGCGGCGGCCCTTTTAGGGGACGACTTCGATGTGGAGATCACCGAGCGGCACCACAGCCGCAAGCTGGACGCCCCCAGCGGCACCGCTCTGATGCTGGCGGACGCCGCCGCCCAGTCCCTGCCTTATGAAGCGGCCTATGTCTATGACCGCTACAGCGTCCGGAAGCCCCGGGATAAGCGGGAGATCGGTATATCCTCCCTCCGGGGCGGTACCATTGTAGGGGACCACACGGTGGTATTTGCCGGGAGGGACGAGGTGATCGAATTCAGCCACCACGCGGCCAGCCGGGAGGTGTTCGCGGTGGGCGCGGTAAAAGCCGCCAAGTTCCTCGCCGGAACCGGGCAGCCGGGGCTCTACGATATGTCCAGCCTGGTCTGCTGAGGCAAATTCCGCATATAAAACGGAAAGGCCGCGATTTTCACATCGCGGCCTTTCCGTTTGTTTGATTTTGTTCCTTACTGCTTTATGCGTAGAACGCATGAGCCCCAATGGTCGTCACATAGGTGCGGTTGCGGGAGGCGTAGCAGGACAGGCCCGCCCGGCTGAAGAACAGGGCGGTGGGCACAACCTGCGCCCCATCCATGACCAGCTTGGCCGCAACAACCGATTCCGCGTTGGGCGTACGCTTGATGGAACCGCTGCTGGCCGGGCTGAACTGATTCTTCTGATACAGCACATCATAGATGTTGTTGGGGAATTGCGGACTTTTCACGCGGTTCATCACCACATTGCCCACCGCAATTTTACCCTCCAGGATCTGGTTTCCGCTCTCCGCGTAAATAATGCGGGACAGCCAATAAAGGGTATTCTGGTCATAGTAGCTGTCCCCCGGAGTCAGGTAGGCGCTCATGCCCGCCTGATGCTCCAGCACCACCGTCTGCTCCACGTCGTTGAACCCCACAGAAAGGTTGAACACCTTCGCCAGCACCCGGACCGGGGCGGCTACGGAACCGTTCAGGAGGATCAAGCTATCCTTTGCATAGAGATAGCGGCCATTGGCCACAATATACGGGGCCCCGGCCGTGACGGTCAGGTTCAGGGTTTCCTCCACCACATTTGCGGTGTTCCCCGCCGCGTCCACAACCTGCGTACCCTTTGCGGAGCTGACGGTAACAGTACCGTTTGCTTCCTCCACCATCGCCTCCGGGTCCAGCGTGGACACAAAGGAACCGACGGTGACATAGGTAACGCCATTGCGGATCTCATACTCTACGGACCGCTTCGGCTCCCCGTCTATACGGATTGCCGTCCAAGGTTCTGGCTCCTGGATTTCCAACACCGGCGCTTCCGAATCGGGAGGGGGTGCTGCAATCGCAGGCAGGATAAAGCTCACGACGGCGAGGGTGGCCAGTAAGGAACTGACTGCTCGTTTCTTCATGAAATCTCTCCTTGTTACAATTTGCTTTCAAATTGTAACCATATTGTAACTGATTTAAAACTGTTTTGCAACCTTTTTATTTAGTCAAAATAGCCTAACCTTATACAAAATAAGGTTAGGCTATTATATAAGATATATAGTTTTGGCTATTTATCGGTCATTTAATTTCCATATTATGGATTTCACAGATAAAACCAATGACAGCCAATGGTGGTTACATAGTCACGATTCTCCATAATCCAATGGTTATTCGTCAAATCCGGCGCCAGAAAATATAGACTGTCTCCTGCGGCCCTCGCGCCCTCCAAAACCAGCTTTGCCGCCAGCACGCTTTCCTCCGTAGGCTCATCATAAACGGTGCCGTTTGCCACAGGCTGGAACTGCACCCCCCACTTCCGATCAAAGATCACATCATAAATGGTATCGGGGAATTCCTCGCTGGCCACCCGGTTGAGCACCACCGTGCCCACCGCTATCTTGCCCAACAGCGGCTCTCCCCTGCTCTCCGCGGAGATGATCCGGGCCATCCAGTACAGGTCCTCGGCCGAATAGGACGGCTTAGCGGGCCGTCCCTTGTCCGCCGTGAGGGTTACCCCGGTTTCCCGGCTCCAGTCCACCGTTCCACCCAGGGCTTCTGCCAGTACGCGGATGGGCACCAGCGTCCGCCCGTTTTCCAGAAGCACCCCATGCGGTATGTACAGCGCCCGGTCGTTTACCGTCATCCATACGTCCCCTGGCCTCGCGGATAAAGTCAAGCCATCCCCTCGCACCCAGGCCCGGCCCCCTTCCCAGGACACCTGGGCGTCCGGCGCCAGCAGCTCCGACACTGCCCGCAGGGACACATAGGTCGTGCCGCCCCCTACCAGCCTGGCGCCGGCCTGGTTCCACATATTTTTCCCGCCCACCGACAGGATGTTCTGGGCCGATGCGGGCAGCGTCAACGCCGCCGTCAATGCCAGCCCAACCAATACTTTTCCAAGTTTCATGTCTGTTCACTCCTTCTGGTCGTTCCTGCGCAGCCGGTGTGCCGCACCAAAGTTATGACAAAATTGTAACTTTTTCAGCCTCTGGCTGCAAGCCCAAATGGTTTCCATTCCGCGCTGTTTTTTCCATTTTCACACCGCAGTGCAAAAAGGGCCGCCCGGCAGCGCCGGGCGGCCCTTTCGCACACCTTCCGTTACAGAAGGCTCTGCTTCATTTTTACCACAGCCTTGCGCACGGCGCATGGCTCTCCGGCAGCACAGCCGGGGCGGTGGATATCATTGGAAAAGAAAATACAGTAACATCCGGGGGCCACGTCCACAAAGGTCTCCCCCTCCAGATCCTTATAGAAGGTAACGTCCTTGCCCTCCGGGTCCTCCAGCACGCTCTCCTTTCCGGTGTAAGGCACGTAGCCCATCCGCTCCACGCCGGATATCACATACTGGATGTCCAGGTACTCGTCATGGCGCTCCGGGCGGCGGACCTCAGCGGGCTGGGTGGTAAAATCCTGGATCATGATGTAAAGGTCTTTCCCTTGAAGCTCATAGCTTCCAGCCTCCATATGGGCCACATCGTGGTCCACAATCCACTTCAGGGCAGTCTCAATGGGGGCGGGGTACTGGCAGGGGCATTCCAGCGCGTTGGCAGATGCGAAGATCATGGTCATACACTCCTTATCATCATTTTTTCATTGCGGATAAGAAAGATCGCTGCCTTACCGGGCGGTTTTCAATGCCCGGGCCAGCTGATCCGGGCAGGAGGTGTGCTTCATGCCGCAGCGGATGCCCTCCATCCGGGCCACGGCCTCGTCCACCGCCATACCCTTCAGCAGAGCGGAGAGCCCTTGGAGGTTGCCGGAGCAGCCCCCCAGCACCCGGACGGCCTGGATCACGCCGTCTTCC
>CATLEJ010000034.1 GCA_949916125.1 uncultured Oscillospiraceae bacterium | reverse complement strand
CTGGCGCAGGCGCAGCTTCTTGCCCTCCACATGGTCGTCGGCGGGGTAGAGCACCTTGGAGATGACCTCGGCCATGGTGTCGCCCTCCAGGGCCTTGGCGTAGTCGCCCCGGGAGAAGGCGGACATATCAAAGCTGTTGGGGGATTTGGCGGACCACAGCACCAAGGGGTTGACCGCCTGGCTGTCATAGCCGGAGATGAACATCTCGTTGGGCACCGCCATGACGGACTGGAAATCCAGGTGCTTGACGCGGTACTTGCCGTTGTCCTCCCAGCCGTGGACGCTGCCGCCAAAGCGCACCTCCACCGCCTCGCTCTCGTGGGGCACCAGCCACACGTCGCCCATGTTCAGCCAGTCGTCGGGGAATTCCACCTGCCAGCCGTCCACGATCTTCTGCTTGAAGATGCCGAATTCATAGCGGATGGAGTAGCCCGTCATGGGCAGGTCCAGACTGGCGGCGGAGTCCATATAGCAGGAGGCCAGACGGCCCAGGCCGCCGTTGCCCAGCCCGGCGTCCGGCTCCATCTCGTACAGGTCGTGGATATCCACGCCGCACTTGTCCAGGGCCTTGGTGAAGACTTCTTCCAGGCCCAGATTGTAGAGGTTATTGCGCAGGGAGGTGCCCACCAGGAACTCCATGGACATATAATATACCTGTTTTCCCTGGTTTTTGCGGTAGAACTCGGCGCTCTTGCTGGCCAGCATCCCGTTGACCACGTAGCACAAAGCGCGGTATACCTGCTGGGGGGAGGCGGTGGTCATGGAGCAGCCATAGCGCACCAGCAGTGTTTCGTCCAGTTGGCTGATTATCTGTTTTTGATCCATATGACGACTTATCTCCTTACTTAACCGGCAATGCCGGGGATTAACGGGAAAAGGCAATCACAGCCCGCTCCCGCGGGCTGTGATCACACGGGCGCGACAATACGCCCTTTTATTATAGCACATAAGCATCCGTTTTTGTACTATAAATTTCAGTTTTTTCCCGAAAATGAGAAAGGATGAAAATAATGCGGGAAATGACAGAAAACCATGGGATTACTCGGCCATAGAACGGTAAATATTCCAGTAATCCTGCACGGAGCGCTTCCAGGAGCTGTCATAGGCCATGACGCTCTTTTGCAGGGCGGTCCAGTGCTCCTGATCGCGGAACAGCTCCTCGGCCCGGCGCACCGCGTCCAGCATATCATGGGCGTTGTAGCTCTTGAAGGTGAAGCCGTTGCCCTCGCCGGTTTCGATGTTGTAGGCGGGGACGGTGTCGAACAGGCCGCCGGTCTCCCGGACGATGGGGATGGTGCCGTACCGCATGGCGATGAGCTGGGTTAGGCCGCAGGGCTCCTGCTTGGAGGGCATGAGCACCAGGTCCGCCCCGGCGTAGGCCTGGTGGGCCAGTGTATTGTCGAACACGATGTTGGCGGACATCTTGGCGGGGAAATTCTTGGCGTAGGAGCGGAACATCTCCTCATACTGCCACTCGCCGGTGCCGATGACCACCAGCTGGAGGTCGTCCCACATCAGGTCGTTCATGACGGCATGGACCAGGTCCACGCCCTTGTGGCCCACCAGGCGGGTAATCATGATAATCATGGGCGCGTCGTCGCGGACGGCCAGGCCGAGGCGTTCCTGGAGGAACTTTTTGTTCTCCGCCTTCTTTTCCAGGGTGTCGGCGCTGAAGTTGGTGTACAGCAGGGGGTCGGAGGCGGGGTCAAACACCTCGGTGTCGATGCCGTTCACCACGCCGCTGAGCTTGTAGCTGTGCTGGCGCAGCACGTCGTGGAGGCCGTGGGCGAAGTAGGGGTTCTGGATTTCAAAGGCATAGGTGCGGGACACGGTGCTCACCCGGTCGGAGGTGAGGATGGCCGCCTTCATCAGGTTGGTGCAGTTGTCGAAGTGCATGGTGCCCTTCCAATCGTCGGGCAGGCCCAGCACCTCATCCACGAAGGAGTCGGGGAAGCGGCCCTGGTACTCCATGTTGTGGATGGTGAACAGGGTGCGGATGGGGCGGTAGGAGTCCAGGCCCATGTAGAAGGCCCGCAGGAACACCGGCACCAGCGCGGTCTGCCAGTCGTTGGCGTGGATGACGTCGGGGTACCAGTCCAGGTGCTGGAGGGCCTCCAGGATGGCCTTGGAGAAGAAGGCGAAGCGCTCGCCGTCGTCATAGTGGCCGTAGCAGCCGTCCCGGTAGAAGTAGTACTCGTTGTCGATGAAGTAGTACTGGAGCTTCTTGCGCTTGCTCACCGCCCGGAACAGGCCGGCGTACACGTTGCGCCAGGACAGGGGGACGGTGAAGTTGGTGATATACTCCAGCTCGAACTCCGGGTTGTCCTTGATGGCCTTGTAGTAGGGCAGGAAAATGCACACCTCGGTGTTGGGGGACTCAGCCAGCGCCTTGGGCAAGGCGCCGGCTACGTCTCCCAGACCGCCGGTTTTGATATAGGGCGCTGCCTCGGGGGAGGCGAGTAAGATTTTCATACGGTGACTCCTTTGCGGATAACCACGGGATTGGACTCCAGGCCCTTGAGCTGGGCGCCGCCGGTGACGGTGACCCATTTGTCCACCACCACGTTTTCCAGGCTGGCGCCCTCGCCCACCACGCTGCCCTGCATAATGACGCAGTTTTTCAGGCTGGCGCCCTTGCCGATCTTCACGCCCCGAGAGAATACGCAGTTCTCCACCTTGCCCTCAATGATGCAGCCGTCGGCGATGACGCAGCCGCTCACCTCGCACTCCATGCCGTAGTAGCAGGGGACCTCGTCGGTGACGCGGGTGAAGATGGGGCGGTCGCCGCGGAATAGGGGGGAGCCCACCGCGCTGTCAATGATGGACAGGCTGTTGCGGAAGTACTCGTTCACGTTGCGGATGCGCAGCACCACGTCGTCCACCTGGTAGAGGTTGATGGACAGGCGGCCCCGGTTGAACTCGTGCTGGATGAAGTCCCGCAGGAAGTCGTAGATGCCCCGGGAGGTGTAGTCCCGGATCACGTTGATGAGCAGCTCCCGGGAGATAATCATATGGCCCATGCTGGCAAAATCGCCGGCCCTGGCGGGGCAGTCCAGGGCGTAGGAGGTCACCCGGTGGCTGGCGTCCGTGCGCATGACGGAGGGGAAATTGTCCGGGGAGTCCTCCGTCTCCTTGGTGGCCAGCATGGTGATGTCACAGCCGCTGGCGATGTGGTCCTCCAGGGCGGGGCGGTAGTCGATGTTGCACACCACATAGGCGTCCGCCAGCAGGACATAGGGGGTGGTGGTGATGGTCTCCAAATAGTCCAGGGCGTTGCGCAGGTCGTCCAGCTTGCCCCGATTGTTGGCGCCCACGTTCTCGGTGGCGAAGGGGGGCAGGAGCACCAGGCCGCCGTTCTTCCGGTTCAGGTCGTACTGCTGGGCGTTGTTCAGATGGTCCATCAGGGAGTGGTAGTGCTGGGTGGCCAGCACGCCCACGTTGGTGATGCCGGAATTGACCATGTTGGACAGCACGAAATCCACCAGGCGGTAGCGCCCGCCGAAGGGGATGGCGGCCATGTTGCGGTCGTAAGTAAAGGAGCCAAGCTCACCGGAGTACATCTCGGAGAAAATAATACCAGTCATGTTCATGTTGGACACCCCCTTAAACGATTTCCTTGGGTTTGATGACGGAGCCGGCGGGCAAGGTCTTTTTATGGCCTACCACGGTGATGCCCCAGTCCGACTGTTCGCAGTTTTCGGGGCGCTCGCCGATCTTCACGCCGTCCTCGATGGTGCAGCCCTCGCCCACGATGGCATAGCTGATGTTGGCACCCTTGCACACCCTGGTGTTGGGCATAATCACCGCGCCAGTGATCATGGCGCCTTCCTCCACCTCGCAGCCGGTGTAGAGGACGGAGTGTTCCACGCTGCCCCGGATGATGCAGCCCTCGGCCACAAAGGAGTTGGACACCTTGGCGCCGGGGTCGATGCGGGTGGCGGGGGAGGCGTAGTTCCGGGCGTAGATCCGGAAGGAGGTGTCCCGCATATTGATGGGATCGTTGGGATCCAGCAGGTCCATATTGGCGTCCCACAGGCTCTCCAGCGTGCCCACGTCCTTCCAGTAGCCCTCGAAGGAGTAGGCGTACATGGGCCGCCCGTCCTTCAGGAAAGCGGGGATGATGTTTTTGCCGAAGTCGTTCTCCGAGTTGGGGTCCGCCTCGTCGTCGATGAGATACTGCTTCAGGGTGGCCCAGGTGAAGATGTAAATGCCCATGGAGGCCAGGTTGCTCTTGGGCTGCTTGGGCTTTTCCTCGAAGTCGGTGATGGCCATGTTCTCGTCGGTGCTCATAATGCCCATGCGGGACGCCTCGTCCAGGGGCACGGGCATGACGGCGATGGTACACTCGGCCCCCTTCTCCTTGTGGAACTTCAGCATTTTGTTGTAGTTCATCTTATAGATGTGGTCGCCGCCCAGGATGACCACATATTCGGGGTTGTAGCGGTCCACGAAGGGGATATTCTGGTAGATGGCGTTGGCGGTGCCCTTGTACCAGGACTCGGTCTTGGACTGGGTGTAGGGCGGCAGGATATGGGCCCCGCCCCAGTTGCGGTTCAGGTCCCAGGGCTGGCCGTTGCCGATGTAGTCGTTCAGCTCCAGCGGCTGGTACTGGGTGAGCACGCCCACGGTGTCGATGCCGGAGTTGACGCAGTTGGACAGCGGAAAGTCAATGATGCGGTACTTGCCGCCGAAGGGCACCGCGGGCTTGGCGGTGTCCTGGGTCAGGACATACAGGCGGCTGCCCTGGCCGCCGGCCAGAAGCATGGCAATACATTCCTTCTTGCGCTCTAACAATTTGATCTCCCCCTATGAAATTACTTGATAAGTTACTTGGACTCGGTTTCAGCTTTCTTGGCGCGGGGCTTGCGGGCGGCTTTGGGCTTGGGCTCCCCGGCGGCCTGTGCCTTTGGCTTGCGGCCCGGCTTCTTCCCGGCCCCCCCGGCGGGTTCCGCTTTCACCGGCTGCGCGGCCTGGGCGGCGTCCGCCTTTTTCGCGCGGGGCTTGCGGGCAGGCTTCTTCGGGGCCTCATCCCCAGGGGCCTCGTCCTCGGCCTTCGCGTTCCGAAGCACATGGCGCTCATAGAACACCGTGGACATGGCGGGCAGGGTGAGCTCCACGCAGTAGGGCAGGCCGTGCAGCTCCTTCTTCTTCGCCTTCACGGGGACAAGCTGCGTGCCCGCGCCGCCGTATTTGGCGTCGTCGCTGGACAGCACGGGGACATAGGTGCCGCTCTTGGGTACGCCGATCTGGTATCCGGTGCGTTCCACGGGGCAGAAGTTGCAGACCACGATGACCTCCTTGCCCTTTTCGTCGATGCGGCGGAAGGAGATGACGCTCTGGGCGCTGTCGTCGCAGGCGATCCACTGGAAGCCCTTCCAATCGGTGTCGTTGTTCCACAGGGCCGGGTGGTCCAGATAATAGTGGTTCAGGTCCCGTACATAGTCCTGGAGCTGGCGGTGCTTGTCATACTCCAGCAGGAACCAGTCCAGCTCTTTTTTCTCGTCCCATTCGATGAACTGGCCGAATTCGCCGCCCATGAACAGCAGCTTCTTGCCCGGATGGGTCATCATGTAGCCGTAGAACGCCCGCAGGCCCTGGAACTTGTCGCCGTAGTCGCCGGGCATTTTATTGATGAGGGAGCACTTGCCGTGGACCACCTCGTCGTGGGACAGGGGGAGGACGAAGTTTTCCGAGAAGGCATAGGTCAGGGAGAAAGTGATGTTGTTGTGCTTGCCCTTGCGGAACAGGGGGTCGGTGGACATATAGTCCACCATGTCGTGCATCCAGCCCATGTTCCACTTGAAGTTGAAGCCCAGGCCGTTGAAATCCTCCTTGGGCTTGGTGACGTTGGCGTAGGCGGTGGACTCCTCGGCCACCATGATGGCGTGGGGGTCAAAGGCGAAGGCGGCGGCGTTCATGTCCTGGAGGAAGGCCACGGCGTCCAGGTTGATGTTGTTGCCGTACTGGTTGGGCCGCCACTCGCCGCCCTGCCGGCCGTAGTCCAGGTAGAGCATGGAGGCCACCGCGTCCACCCGGATGCCGTCCACATGGAACTTGTCCAGCCAGTAGACCACGTTGGAGATCAGGAAGGAGCGCACCTCATAGCGGCCGTAGTCAAAGATGCGGGTGCCCCAGTCGGGGTGCTCCCGGCGCAGGGGGTCGGCGGACTCATAGCAGTAGCCGCCGTCAAACTCAAACAGGCCGCACTCGTCCCGGGGGAAGTGGGCGCCCACCCAGTCGATGATGACGCCGATGCCCTCGGCGTGGCACAGGTCCACGAACTTCATAAAGTCGTGGGGGGTGCCGTACCGGGAGGTGGGGGCGTAATACCCGGTGACCTGGTAGCCCCAGGAGGGGTCGTAGGGGTACTCGCTGACAGGGAGCAGCTCCACATGGGTATAGCCCATGTCCTTCAAGTAGGGGACCAGCTGCCGGGCGCAGTCCACGTAGGACAGGAAGTTGCCGTCCTCGTGCCGCCGCCAGGAGCCCAGGTGGAGTTCGTAAATGTTGACAGGACTTTTGAGCACCTCCTGGCGGCCCCGGGCGCGGCGGTAGGCGGCGTCCGTCCACTGGAAGCCGTCCAGGTCGAACACCTTGCTGGCGTTGTCCGGCCGGGTGGCGGAGTGGGTGGCGTAGGGGTCGGCCTTGTATACAAAGGTGCCGTCGGGCCGCTCGATGTAGAACTTGTACTCGTCATAGGTCTGGACGCCGGGGATAAAACGCTCCCAGATGGCGGGGGCGATGCGCTCCATGGCCGGGGACGCCTTGTCCCAGTCGTTGAAGCGGCCCAGGACGCGGACACTTTTTGCGTGGGGGGCCCAGACCCGGAACACGTAGCCCTCCTGCCCGTCCACCGTCTGCCTGTGGCAGCCCAGGAACCGGTAGGCGTCGGCGCTGGTCCCGGCGCTGAAGCGGGCGATGGCGTCGCTGAGTTGGTCAGTCTTGTTCAACATATCGTGCCTCCAAACCTCCGCCGTCAGCGGGCGGAAATTTCAGTAAATTGTACTCGCACGCCGCAGGACGTGCTTTGACACACAACATTATAATATGGTTGGGACACAAAGTCAAGATGCACAAAAAATAAATGAAAAAACATCAGGTTTATGTCATTGTGTGCGAAATAATGTTGAAATGTTGGGGGAAACCGGGGAAACCGCCGGACAAGGCTTGTTATTCCGGCGGGCGGAGCGTATAATAGCCGCCGGGGAAAACCGGGGCGCTCCCTATTTTTATGGAGGGGGGGATTGAGGGCCATGATGTTTACCCGTCGTCAAATCGTCAACCTGCTGATTCCGCTGATGCTGGAGCAGGTTCTGTCCGGGCTGATGGGCATTGTGGACACCATGATGGTCACCGCGGTGGGGGAGAGCGCCATCTCCGCCGTGGCGCTGGTGGACTCCATCAACGTGCTGATGCTGAACCTGCTCAGCGCCCTGGCGGCGGGCGGCGTCATTGTCTGCGCCCAGTACCTGGGCCGGGAGGAGCTCCAGCAGGCCAACAACGCCGCCCGGCAGGTGCTGCTGGTGAGCCTTGGCCTGAGCCTGGCCATTATGGCGGTGTGCCTGGCGGCGCGCCGCCCGCTGCTGTCGCTGATCTTCGGCTCGGTGGAGCAGGCGGTGATGGATCAGGCGCAGGAGTACTTTTTTATTACCGCCCTGTCCTATCCCTTCATGGCTGTCCAGCAGACGGCGGCGGCGGTATTCCGGGCGGGCCGCCGCTCCACGCCCCCCATGGTGGTGGCGGCGGTGGCCAACGGCGTCAACATCGCGGGGAACGCGGTGATGATCTTTGTCCTCCACTGGGGCGTGGCGGGGGCGGCGCTGGCCACCCTCGCGTCCCGCGCCGTGAGCGGGGTGGTCCTGATGGCCCTGCTGCGCAGCCCAAGCCTCCCGGTGTCCATCCGGGATTACCGCCGCATCCGCCCCGACCGGACGGTCATCGGCACCGTGCTGCGGGTGGGGGTGCCCACCGGGGTGGAGAACGCCATGTTCCAGATGGGCAAGCTGATGGTGCAGTCCACAGTGGCCACCTTTACCACCGCGGCCATCGCGGCCCACGCCATGGCCCAGACGCTGGACATGGTGCAGAGTATGCCCAGCGTGGCCATCGGCCTGGGGCTGCTGACGGTGGTGGGGCAGTGCATGGGCGCGGGCCGGATGGATGAGGCCAAAGTCTATATCAAGCGGTTCTGCCTGCTGGCGGAGGGGGTGCTGGCGCTGATGTGCCTGCTGATCGTATCCAGTACGCCCCTGATCACCAGCCTCTCCCGGATGACGCCGGAGAGCGCGGAGCTGACGTTCCGGCTGGTGCTGCTGGTGGGGGTGGGCAAGCTGACGCTGTGGGTGGCGGCCTTCACCCTGCCCCAGGGCCTGCGGGCGGCGGGGGACGTGCGGTTTTCCGCCGGGGTGTCCGCCGCGTCCATGTGGGCGTTCCGGGTGGGGCTGTGCCTGCTGCTGTGCCGTGGGTTCGGGGTGGGCCTGTACGGCGTGTGGATTGCGTGGCTGGTGGACTGGCTGTGCCGGGCGGTGGTCTATATCCTGCGCTTCCGGGGCGGAAGGTGGACGGCCCACCAGGTGCTGCGCTGAGCGGGAAGACGCGGCGCCGGAGGCGGGGCGCGCCCGGGCCCGGCAAAGTGGTACTTGACAAAGCCGGAGCTCCCACAGTATAATAGCGTTCAGAAAAGGCGTGGATGGGAACAAGACGCGGCCCATCCCCCGCTCAGAGAGCCGGCGGTTGGTGCAAGCCGGCGGGGGGAACCGCGTGGATACTGGCCCCGGAGCCGCCGGCCTGAACCAGAGTAGGGCCGGACGGGTGATCCCGTTACAGGTCGCGGCCTTGCTGGAGGCTATGAGCGCGCATTGGGCAACCGTGCGCGGAATTAGGGTGGTACCGCGGAATAGAAGCGCGGAGCCGTCGTGAGCAGCGCGGATGGACCGGAGCGAGGGTGAGCGCAGGGCCGCATAGCGGCCCAAGACCAGCCCGAGTCGCAGGGAAGCCGCGCGTCGCGAACAGGCGTAGCGTGACAACATTATTTCGCCCCTGACGCAACCGTCGGGGGCGTTTTTTGATTCCCCCGCAAAATCCAAAGGAGGAAAAACCCATGAACCTGAAGCCCGGATATCAAAAGTACATCCCCTTTACCCCCCAGCCCATCGAGGGGCGCACCTGGCCGGACAAGACCATTACCAAGGCCCCGGTGTGGTGCTCGGTGGATCTGCGGGACGGTAACCAGGCCCTCATCGACCCCATGAACCTGGAGGAGAAGCTGGAATACTTCCACACCTTGGTGGACATCGGTGTGAAGGAGATCGAGATCGGCTTCCCGTCCGCGTCGGAGACGGAGTACGAGATCTGCCGGGAGCTCATCGAGGGGGGCCACATCCCGGACGACGTGACCATCCAGGTGCTGGTGCAGGCCCGGGAGCACCTGATCCGCAAGACCTTTGAGGCCATCCGGGGCGCAAAGAACGTGATCCTGCACTTCTACAACTCCACCTCCACCCTCCAGCGGAAGGTGGTGTTCCACATGGACTGCGCCGGCATCACCAAGATCGCCACGGACGCCGCCGACCTGATCTATGAGATGGCCCAGCCGGTGATCGCGGAGGGGATGAACCTGCGCTTCCAATACTCCCCGGAGTCCTTCATGGGCACCGAGATGGACTACGCCGTGGAGATCTGCGCGGCGGTGCTGGACCACCTCCACGCCAGGTTGGACAACAAGGTGATCCTGAACCTGCCCACCACGGTGGAGAACTGTATGCCCAACCAGCTGGCCGATATGCTGGAATACTTCATCCGCAAGCTGCCGGGGCGGGAGCGGGCCATCATCTCCCTCCACCCCCACAACGACCGGGGCACCGGCGTGGCCACTACGGAGATGGGCCTGCTGGCAGGGGCGGAGCGGGTGGAGGCCACCCTGTTCGGCAACGGCGAGCGCACCGGCAACGTGGACATGGTGACCCTGGCCATGAATATGTACACCCAGGGGGTGGACCCTGGGCTGGATTTCCATGACATCAACAAGATCCGGGATATGTACGAGCGGTGCACCAAGATGAAGGTGGGGGAGCGGCAGCCCTACGCCGGCGAGCTGGTGTTCACCGCCTTCTCCGGCAGCCACCAGGACGCCATCAACAAGGGCGTGCACTATATGAACGAGAGCGGCACCGATCTGTGGGAGGTGCCCTACCTGCCCATCGACCCCGCCGACGTGGGGCGGCAGTACGAGCCCATCATCCGCATCAACTCCCAGTCGGGCAAGGGCGGGGCGGCCTTCGTCATGATGCAGAACTTCGGCTACGACCTGCCAAAGGCTATGCACGCCGAGTTCGGCGCGGTGGTGCAGAAGGAGTCCGACCGGGTGGGCAAGGAGCTGAAGCCGGAGCAGATCTTCGAGCTGTTTGACAAGGAGTACCTGTCCGTCCCCAAGACCTACCAGCTGGAGCGCCACTCCTTCCGGGAGGACGCCCGCCACGGGGACGCCAGCCGGGTGGCCTTCGTGGGCCAGGTGGGCTACAAGGGGCACACCATGGAGGCCTACGGCCAGGGCAACGGCCCCATCGACGCCTTCTTCAACGCCCTCCACGACCTCCCCGAGGGGCACATCGAGGGCTACCAGTTCGTGGACTACAAGGAGCACGCCATCTCATCCGGCTCGGATACCCAGGCGGTGTGCTATATCCACCTGAAGGCCCCGGACGGCCGGGACGTGTTCGGCGTGGGCAAGAGCCACAACATCAACCGGGCGTCTCTGCGGGCGATTTTGTGCGCCATCAACCGCTCCCTGCTGGGCGGATAAATCTTAGAAAGCGAGGGCTCTTTTATGAAAAAGGCGGCCTTTATCGGCGTGGGGAATATGGGCGGCGCGCTGGCCCGGGCGGCCTGCCGGGCCGTAGGGCCGGACCAGGTGATACTGGCCAACCGCACCCCTGCCAAGGCGGAGACGCTGGCGGCGGAGCTGGGCTGTACCGCTGTCAAAAGCAGCGCGGACGCGGTGCGGGAGGCGGAATACATCTTCCTGGGCGTGAAGCCCCAGATGATGCGTCCGCTGCTGAACACGCTGGCGTCGGTGCTGGCGGACTGCTGTGCCGCCGGCGGGGACAAAGTGCTGGTGTCCATGGCCGCCGGCCTGCGGATCGACGATATGCGCCCCTGTCTGAAGAAGGTGGCGGACAATGTGCCCATTGTGCGCATCATGCCCAATACCTGTGTGGCCATCGGCAGGGGCATGACCGCGATCACCACCGACGAGTGGTGGGACGAGTCCGTGCTGGAGGATGTGGAGGACATCTTGTCCGCCACGGGCAGGGTGGAGCGGATCAGCGAGGGGCTGATGGACCAGTTTGCCGCCGTGGCGGGCTGCGGCCCCGCCTTTGTCTACCCCTATATCGAGGCGCTGGCGGACGGCGGGGTGATGGCCGGCCTGCCCCGGAAGCAGGCCGTGGAGTACGCCGCCCAGATGGTGCTGGGGGCGGCGGCCATGGTGCTGGAGAGCGGGAAGCATCCCGGCCAGCTCAAGGACGAGGTGTGCTCCCCCGGCGGCTCCACCATCGCCGGGGTGGCGGAGCTGGAGCGGGGCGGCCTGCGCGCCGCGGCCATCAACGCGGTGCTGGCCGCCTGGAAGCGCGGGACGGAGCTGGGCAAATAAAAAAGTGAAAAAGCGGTGGGCGCTCTTTGAGCGCCCACCGCTTTTTCACTATGCCCGGTCCGCATCTCCGCCAAGAGGGGGCGTGACTGGCCTGACCGGGGACTCCTTTCTGGCGGGGGAGGGCTTCGGGGCGGCCTGCCCGCCGGCGGCGCGTTTACGCACCGTCCGGCCCACGGCCAGGGTCAGGGCGGTGGCCGCCAGCACCAGGTAACAGCTCAGGGTGCGGGTCAAAATCATGGCGGGGGCCACCAGCGCCTCCCCGAAAATCAGCAAGAAGCCCCGGAGGAACACGTTTTCCGCCGCCCCGGCGGAGCCGGGCAGGGGCAGGTAGCCCACGGCAATGGAGCAGAGGGCCTGGAGGGCGAACACCTGACCCAACCCGAAGCCGGACAGGCCGAAGGCCCGGTACACCACGCAGGGCATCACATAGGAGCAGGCCAGCTGGAGGGTGCTGAGGGCCAGCACCCGGATCAGCAGGCCGGGGGCCTGCCGGATGAGCTGGGCGCCCCGGCGGTATTCGGCGATGTGGGCGTCGGCCTTGGCCTCGAGGGAGGCCTGGTCCAGGCGGGGGCACACCCTGACGGCCAGCCGGATGCAGCCGTACAGCAGCCGTCTGGCGGGGCCGGGGAGGAACAGGAACATCAGCATGGCCGCGTCGATGAGGGCAAACACCGCCAGCCCAACGCCCAGCAGCAGGCCCACCTGCCCGCCCAGCTGCTCGGTGAGGCCGCCGGCGGTGACCAAGGCGAAAACGCCCCAGAACATGGCGGCCGTGTTGTAGCCGATGGTGACCAGCAGCATATCCAGCGCGCCGGAGGCGGTGGGCACGCCGTCCTTGCCCATGGCCAGGATCTGGGCGGGCTGCCCGCCGGTGGCGGAGGGGGTGATGGTGCTGAAGAAGAAGCCGGTGCAGGAGTAGTAGACGCAGCGGCGGAAGGGCTGGGGGCAGCCCAGGGAGCGCAGGGTGGACCAGGTTGCGGCGGCCTCGCAGCACAGGAACAGGGCCATCAGCGGCAGGGCCAGCAGCAGCACCCGGCCGTCGGCGCTGAGCAGGGCGGCGGCAAGCTGGCCGGGGGTCTGCTCCTTCAGGATGGTGTACACCGTCCAGACCAGCAAGACGGCCACCGCCCCCATGCACAGCAGGTTTTTCGTCTGTTTTTTCATGCGGATACCTTCTCTCCCGCCAGGCCGGCCATCACCCCGCACAGGTTGGCCCGGGCCAGGGCGGCGGAGGTCTGCTCCATGGCCCGCTCCATGGCGGACAGGGCCCTGTCGTCGTAGATGGTCCCCCGGATGGCGGCCAGGCAGGCGCTTTCCTCCTTGGCGGCGATGCGGGCCATGCCGTGGCCCACCAGGAAGTCGGCGTTTTCCTGCTCCTGCTTCAGGAAGGGCTGCCACGCCAGGATGGGCAGGCGGGCGGCGATGGCCTCGAAGCAGGTGACGCCGCCGGGCTTGGACAGCATCAGGTGGGCCCGGGCCATGTACTTTTCCACCTGCCGGGTGAAGGGGACGGCCTCGATGTTGGCGTACTTCCCGTTCAGCCGCTGGAACAGCTTGTCGTTTTTGCCGGTGAGGATGGTGGTGTGTACGCCGGGCAGGGCGTCCAGCGCCTGGTAAAAGGAGTCCCGCCGGGGCATGAGCCCCAGGCCGCCGCCCATGATGAGCAGCTCCCGCCGCCGGGAGCGGTCCCGGCGGGAGGGCTGGAAGCGGCTGCTGACGGGGATGCCGGAGACCACCACGAGATCGGCGTCCACCCCCTTGGCGGCCAGCCCCTGCCGGACGGATTCGCCGGCCACCAGGTAGCAGTTTGTGCCGGGGTGAATCCACTCGCTGTGGCAGGTCACGTCGGTGACGCAGGTGACCAGCGGGAGGTCGGAGGGGCCGTCCTCCTTGTACCGGGCCATGGCGGCGGAGCAGATGGGGTGGGTGGACACCACCGCGTCGGGGACGTATTCGTCCAGCAGGCGGTCCAGCCCCGCCAGCAGGATGTTCCCCCGGCTGTCGCCGGGGTCGTTGACGGTGAGGTCATGGTAGATATTATAAAAGACGCCGCCATAGGTCACCAGCACGTTGAACCACCAGTACATGGCGGAGGCCCGCTCGGGCAGGGCGTATTCAAACAGGTCAACGGTGTCGGCTTGGTGGCCGCCCTGCCGGAGCTGCTCCTGGAGCGCCTGGGCGGCGGACAGATGGCCCATGCCAAACTTTCCGGTTAAAATCAAAATCTTCATGTAGAGCTCCCTCCTGTCGTTGACACAGGCCGCGCTTTGTGCGGCTCAGGGCCGGGGCGGCTGCGCTGTGTCTCCACTCCCCGCGAAAACCGAACACTGATTCCGTGGGGTTCCCCGCTATGGTAAATCATTGCCGCTTTGGCGGCGCGGCAAACGCCGCGGGGGTAAAACCTGTGGGTGTTGGATCCTATGGTCCCAATTATAGAAGATAAATCTTCAGTTTCAAGGGAGATACCCTTTAGCATTTGGTGAGAAATTTTTTAAGATTCCTTTAAGAAATTGCGGGCGGGACGGGCTGGACGCCGTCCAGCCAGCGGATGGCGGGAGGCGGGGCGTCGTGGCAGCACACGGCGGCCCGCCAGCCCTCCCCGGCGTAGCAGCCGTGGGGGCAGGGGGGAGGGGCGGGTACGCCGCGGGGGGGGAACAGGGGGATGTCCTCCCGCTTGCACCAGCTCTCCTTCAGCGTCCACAGGCGGTAAAACTCCCCCCAGCTCCCGTCAAACGGGGCCAGCTCGCCGGGGCTGAGGACGTAGGCGGGCAGCTTTGGCCGCCGGGGGCGCACCAGCTCCACGTCCACCCCCACCGGGCCGCCGTCGGACAGGGCGCACAGGGCCAGCCCGCCGCTGTGGGACAGGGAGAACCAGCGGCCGTCCAGGCCGGGGAAGAAGGGTTTGCCCCGGGGGGAGCGCCCCACCGGGGGCAGGGCGTCCCAGCCCCAGTGGATTCGGACTGCGGCGGACAGCAGCGGCCAGGCCAGCCGCCTGCTGTCCGCGCCCGCTGCGCCGTAGATGACCGTCATGGACACACCTCCCCATTATAGACCTGATTATAACCACACTGGGGGCCCCGCGCAAGAGAAAAAAGCCGTCCGCGCCATGCGGACGGCTTTGGGGTTAGGTTCCGCCGGGGCACTGCCGCCCGGTGTGGTCGATGGTGTAGTCCTGACCGCAGCTCCCCGGCAGGATCAGCTCAGAGATGGGGACGAAGGTATAGCCGTCCTGGAGCAGCTTCTCGATGATGCCGGGCAGGGCCTCGGGGGTGTGGAGGGCGGCGTTGTGGAACAGCACGATGGAACCGGGCTGCACCTTGGAGGTAACCCGCCGGGTGATGTCCGCCGCGGAGAGGTCCTTCCAGTCCAGGCTGTCCACGTCCCACTGGATGGGCTCGATGCCCATGGAGCGCACGGCGTTGATCACGTGGTCGTCGTACTCCCCGTAGGGGCAGCGGAACAGGGTGGGCCGCGCCCCCGTCACCGCCTCGATCTTGTCGCCGCAGGCGTTGAGGTCGTCGATGATCTCCTGGCTGGACAGGCTGTTGAAGTGGGCGTGGGTGTTGGAGTGGCTCATGACCTCGTGGCCCGCGTCAGACAGCGCCTTGACCGATTCGGGGTATTTGTCCACCCACTGGCCCACCACAAAAAAGGTGGCTTTTACATTATATTTGGCCAGAATGTCGATGAGCTGCTGGGTGTCCTCGTTGCCCCAGGCGGCGTCAAAGCTGATGGACAGCACCTTGTAATCCTTCTGTACGCAGTAGATGGGCAGCTGCCGGGTGGAGGCCGACGCCCCCACCACCGCCGGGTGGTTCACCACCCAGAACATCATCACCGCCGCCGCCGCGCAGGCCAGCGCCGCGATCACCTTTCTCCGCAGGTAAACGATCCTGGTACTTTTCATGTTGACCCCTCCGATGCTCGGTATTGCTACACCTTATGCAAAAAAGGGGCCGTTCATGTTTTGGAGGAAAAAACAGGCCCTGTGTCCAGGGACACGGGGCCTGCGCCTGCAAATCACCCTTGCAATTCTCGACAAGATACGCTACAATAAATTTGTGAGACACAGAAGCAAAAGGCAGGACGCGGGGAGCACCACCTCCCCACGCCCCTATGCAGGAGAACACACCTCCCACACAGCAGAATATCTGCGCCCAAAAGCCATTATAACGGTTCCCACTGATTTTATCAAGGGGAACGTCTTGGCGCGTGTGCAGCTTCTTCCGGCGGTGTAGGGAAACGCTCCCTGCGCCGCTTTTGTCGTCTCGCTGGGAACGCGCCCGGGGCGGGGATTTCCCGCCCCGGGGCAAGTACCAACGAGAATGATTTGACAGGAGGAAGTTGAAACGTGAAAAAATGGAATCGGGTGCTT
Organism: uncultured Oscillospiraceae bacterium; assembly: GCA_949916125.1. GTDB lineage: Bacteria > Bacillota > Clostridia > Oscillospirales > Oscillospiraceae > Enterenecus. The sequence goes on along the minus strand of CATLEJ010000034.1, from coordinate 4,044 downwards.
GTCGTATTATTGATGGCAGGATTGTTTTTCCTGTCCGGGTGCCATCAGCACACATGGACAGAGGCTGACTGTGTCAGCCCGAAAACCTGCGAGGGCTGTGGGAAAACAGAAGGGGAGCCGTTGGGACACAGCTGGCAGGAGGCATCCTGCACCGAACCCAAGACCTGTACGCGCTGCGGCCAGACCGAGGGGGAGCCGTTGGGCCATACTTGGCAGGAAGCGGCCTGTACCGAACCGAAGACCTGTACACGCTGTGGCCAAACGGAAGGGGAACCGTTGGGACACAGTTTTTCCTGGAGTACGGTGGAACAGGCGTCGTGCAGCAAAGCAGGCGTCGAAGAGGGAACCTGTTCTGTCTGCGGCGAAACGGAGCGCAGGGAGATAGAAAAGCTTCCACACACTCCTGACGGTGACTGGGTAATCACGAAAGAAGCAGTAGGAGATGCCGAGGGGACGCGGGTACGCTACTGTTCTGTGTGTGGCGAGGTTGCCGAGGAAGAGACCTATCAACTGAGCCCTGAGGAACAGGCAGCCGCTTTTAAAGAGACCTGCAAGACCTATACTTATGACGAAATCGCCAGAAATCCAGACAATTATAAGCTTCAAGCTGCGAAATTCATGGGAAAAGTTATCCAGGTTATAGAGGATGGAGATGATGTCACCATGCGGCTCAATATTACAAAGGGCCGGTACACTTGGTCTGATACCATCTATGTGCAGTATTCCCGCAAGGATTCCTCAGAGAGCCGGATTCTGGAGGATGATATCATCACTGTCTATGGTGTTATGATGGGCACGGTGACGTATAAGACGGTTTTGGGCGCTTCCGTCACAATTCCTGCCATGTTGTGCAGCTATATTGACCGTTAATAAAAAGCACCCACCCCATTCAAAACGGGGTGGGTGCTTTTTTGATGCACTGGACTTAACTTAAATGGTATTGTCCATCCGGGAGGGGCCTTGCCCTATCATATCGAGCTCAGAACGTCAGCACTTCCTGCTCCGGCTTGTCCGCCGGGCCCAGGGCGGTGACGTGGAGCACCGGGCCATTCTCCCCCTGGTACGCCTTGTGGCGCTCCAGGTGGATCACGCCGGTCACGTCCGCCCAGGCGCGGCTCTCGTAGGCGTCGAAGCCCTCCCCCTGGGCCACCAGGCCCAGGTAGGAGATGTCGTTCTCGCAGCAGGTCATGGCGAACCGGCCCACGATCACCTCGCCGGGGTACTGGGGCAGGTGGCACACCACCGTTTTGGCCCGGATGGCCTTGCCCTCGTACCGCTCGGGGTGCTCCATCACATCCACGTACCATACGCCGAAGTCGTCGTCCGGGATATCGATGATATCCTGGGACAGGTCGAAGGGGCATACGCTGTCGTCGGCGTAGTCCTCGCTGGTGCCGTCGCTGTTTTCCAGGTAGATGTTGGCCCGCCGGTTCACCATGCGCAGGTTGCGCTGGCGCAGGGCGGAGCGCAGCTCGTCGTTGCAGCGATTGAACACGATCATGTCCGCGTTGGTGAGCTTCTCCATCATGAGCTGGCCCAGGTTTTTGGCGTATACGTCGAAGGTGGCGGCCTCTACCATGGTCATGACCTGGTACAGCACCCAGTTGTTGGGCAGGGCCTCCTGGTAAAACCGGCCCAGCGACCACATCCCGTTAAACTCTACCAGCACCTGGCGGGGCCGGTGCTTTTTCTCGCACTGCCTGAGAAAATCCCGGGTCAGCTCTGCCTCGTCCTCCACCGTCACAACGGTGACATTGCGCAGGGCCTTGGGGTCGTATTCCTCCGTCCCCTCCTCGCAGCAGATCAGCAGGGTGCGGTCCTCCAGGGCAAAGCCGTCCTGGAGGATGCCGTTGATAAAGGTGGTCTTGCCGCCGTCCAGAAAGCCGGCAAACAGGTAGACAGGGATATCCATGCGCCCGCCCTCTTACAGCCCGACCAGGGCGGCCAGCCTGTCCTCCTTCAGGGAGGCGCCGATGACGCACAACCGCCCGGTGTAGTCCGCGGGGCCGGTGCGCACCTGGTGTTCCTCGGGCACGTACTCGAAGTGGAGCCATGTGCCGTCCCCGGCGGGGACGATGCCCTTGGCCCGGAGGATGGCGCCGCACTCGCCCAGGTCCAGCTCACCCAGGATGTGCTCCAGCTCGTCCCTGGTAAAGGGCTTTACCGTCTCCCGGCCCCAGCTGGCAAACACCTCGTCGGCGTGGTGGTGGCCGTGGTGGTCATGGTCGTGGCAGCCGCAGGAGCATTCCTCGCCGTGCTCGTGATCGTCGTGGTCATGGTGGTGATGCTCATGGTCGTCGTGATCGTGATGATGGTGCTCGTGATCGTCATGGCCGTGATGGTGGTGCTCGTGGTCGTCGTGGTCATGGTCATGGTGCTCATGATCCTCGTGGTCGTCGTGGTCATGATGATGGTGGTGCTCATGCCCCTCATGGTCATGGTGGTGATGGGCGTGGGCGGCTTCTTCCGCCTCGTGCTCCGCCCGGATGCGCTCCAGCAGCTCCTCCTCCAGGGAGGTCTTTTCAATGGCGGACAGGATGGTCTTGCCGTCCAGCTGGTCCCAGGGGGTGGTGAGGATCACCGCGCCGGGGTTTTTGCCCCGCAGCAGTTCCACCGCCGCCTCCAGCCGCTCCTGGCTGAGGTTCTGGGTGCGGGACAGGATGATGGTGCCCGCGCTCTCGATCTGGTTGTTGTAGAACTCCCCGAAATTCTTCATATACATCTTGACCTTGGAGGCGTCCGCCACCGTGACAAAGGAGTTGAGCTTCAGGGCGGGAACGTCCCTGGCGGTGTTCTGGACCGCCACCACCACGTCGGACAGCTTGCCCACGCCGGAGGGCTCGATGAGGATGCGGTCGGGGTGGAACCGGTCCTCCACCTCCGCCAGCGCCTTGCCGAAGTCGCCCACCAGGGAACAGCAGATGCAGCCGGAGGACATCTCGGAGATCTCCACCCCGGCGTCCTTGAGGAAGCCGCCGTCCACGCTGATCTCGCCGAACTCGTTTTCGATCAGCACCAGCTTTTCGCCCTGGTATGCCTCAGCCAGCAGCTTTTTGATGAGTGTGGTTTTGCCCGCGCCTAAAAACCCGGATACGATGTCGATTTTTGCCATTGGGAATCATTTCCTTTACATAAAGTTTGATTTATTTTAACGCTGTGGAGAAGGAAAGTCAAGCGGGTTGTCCGGTTTGCGGGCAGAAAAGGGCGCCGCCAACCCCTGGGGAGGGGCGGGGGACGGGCTGCCTCACCGCCGAACGCGGCCTGCCCCGGAAGCTGTGGGCAGGCCGCGTTCGGGCGGACCGGGGAGGCGCCGCGTTGAAACGCGCCTCCTGTAATCATAGGCGGGGCTGTCAGCCGCCCTGCTCCAGCAGGGCGCGCAGCTGGCGGCAGCGGTGCTGGCTGCCGTCGATGAGCTGGGCGTACAGCTCCAGCAGATCGGGGTCGTCCCAGTCGTCCGCCGCCATGCGGTAGGCGGCCTCCTGGCGCTGCTCCGCCTGGTGGCGGGTGCGCAGCGCGCCCCAATAGGACGGGATGGCCGGGGCCGCCAGCAGCTCGCTGGGCCAGTACCGCAGGCCGGTGATCAAAAAGTATGCGGCCGACAGCTTCCGGGCACAGCGGTGCAGCTCGCCGGCCATGCTGTTAAGTACGCGGGCGTCGTTCCCCCTGGCCCGCCGGGCCAGATACCGGTAAAACTGCCAGCCCTCCAGCGCCTCCATCACCTGCCGGCGCAGGCGGGCGGTGCGGTCGGGTGCGCAGTCGGGCCCCTCCCACGGCATGGGCAGGTCATTGTCCCGGCAGGGGCAGGACATCGGGGGCAGCTCCGGCTCCGCCGGGGACTGTGGCGGCTCCGGGGCGGGCGTTTCCGCGGGCGGCTGGGGCGGGGACGGCTCCCCCTCCGGGGCGGACGGCTCCGGGGCGGGCTGTGTCTCGGGGGGCTGCGCGTCCTCCCAGCGCAGGCACTCCTGGGGCAGGCCCTCGCCCCGGCTGCGGGCCAGGGCTTCCAGGCAGGCGCAGGACAGGTCGCCCTGCAGATTGGAGGGCGCT
>CATLEJ010000033.1 GCA_949916125.1 uncultured Oscillospiraceae bacterium | reverse complement strand
CGGCCCAAATACAATATGGACAAGCAGCTTCTGGGCGGCTTTGCGGAGGATCGGGCCCGCAACAACGAGGACGCCAGGTTCTATTTCTACGCCTACCCAGACACCGCCGTCTGGACGGACGGGGAGAGGGCGGAGACGCTGGCCGTGGGCGAGCTGGGCAGGGATAAGCTCCAACAGACGCTGCTGCGGTTCCTGGACGGCGCGTACCCCAGGCTGCGGCTGACCTGGGGCAGTGAGCCGGGCGGGCGGAGGCACATCGTCCTGCTCCACGAGGACGGGCGGTTCCTGCTGGCCTGGCTGGACGAGGGGAAGCGGAATGTGGAATTCCATGTGGCGGACAGGTACACCTACATGGACGTGGAGGGGAAGAAGTACCCCAAAGCCACCTTCCAGGGCTGGGTTATGGGGGCCTATCTGGTTCACGAGGGGGCGGCGGCCCTGCGCAACGCCCTGGAGCTGCTGATCGCCAACTTGGACGAGCCGAAGCGTGTCCTGGACAGGTTCGCGGAGTACGCCGGGGAGAAGCCGGTGAAGGCCCGATCCTACGAGGAGATCTGGGAGGATCTGGTGGGCGGCAGGGACTGAGCGCAACCAGGATATCGGATTTCCCAGAAAAATTTCAAATTTGATTTTGACAAAACTTGACTCGCGTGATCGGGGTGGACCATGAAAAAACAGACAGCGGAAACGGGCGGCGCTTGCGTCTGGCGCACAGATATCCGGGACGAACAGGCCCGCAGGTATTTCAGGAAGGCGGGCCCTGTCAACCAGGTGAAATTCTGGCTGATGGAGTACCTCAACGAGGGGAAAATGAATGAATACTGGGAGGGTATCACCGCTTAACTTTTTTCATCATTTACCGATAACGATTAAGGAGGTCTTACGCCAAACGCGACACGCAGCGCGCACTGGCTTCTGCCCGCAAAGTAAGGTCCACGTTCTACGATGGCGCCTTTGGCATTCTGGCCGAGCTGAAACGCCGCGGCTGTGCGCAGGCGGGAGAGGAAATTGATATGGCCATTGTTCCAGCACATACAACCCCATCGGGAGGCCATGAACGAAAGAATCCTCGATCATGCCCCAGGCTCTCCCACCCTGTTTACTGCGCCATTTGCCCGAAAAACGATCAAAATTTGCGGAGATTTATGTAGGGGACGGGCAGCGCGCAAACCCCAAAAAAACGCAAACCCCGTTGATATAACAGGGTTTGCAGACTTATAAAGGGAAATGTGAGATATGACGAAAATCCTATTTATTTGCCACGGCAATATTTGCCGCAGCCCCATGGCCGAATTCGTGATGAAGGACTTGGTTCGGCAGGCCGGGCTGGAATCCCAATTCCACATCGAGTCCGCCGCCACCAGCACGGAGGAGGTCGGCAACCCGGTCTATCCCCCGGCCCGGCGCAAGCTGGCCGAGCATGGCATCGACTGCACGGGCAAGAGGGCGCGGCAGCTCACCGGCGCGGATTACGATCAGTTCGACCTGCTGATCGGGATGGACCGGGCCAACCTGCGGAATACGCACCGTATCTGCGGCGGCGACCCCGCCGGGAAACTGCACCTCCTGATGGACTACACCGGCCACCAGGAAGGGACCCCCGCAAAGCCGTCCTCCAGGCTTTGTGGGGAAAAGAGCCGCGGCGGAATGAGCGAGCTTTCGGCGTCAGCCGGAAGTGAGGGATATGAAGTTTGCGGCGACGATGTGGCCGACCCGTGGTATACCAACGACTTCGAGACTGCATGGCGGGACATCCTGGCCGGGTGCCGCGGCCTGCTGGACGCCCTCAAAAGAACCTGCGCCATGAAAGCGGGGCATTCCTGATGTTCGGCAGGCGAAAAAAGCCGGAGACCATCCCCTATGACAGGAGTGGAAAGGTGCCGGTCATCCGCTCCAGCATCTGCACCGGCGAACAGGTGGCGGGGTTCAAGGACATCGTCAGCGGGAAGTTTGAGGAGCTGATGCTGATCCGGGACGGGAAAGACCTTGCCGAATTTCTCCGGCAGTATCAGGTGGAGGAAAGCGAAATCAAACGGGAGTGGTAAGGCCGAATATGCCGCTGCTTGGAGCGGCGGTGGCTCATTCCCCCACGGCGGCAAACCCCTGCTCCAGGTCCGCCAGAAGGTCGTCGATATGCTCCGTCCCAATGGACAGGCGGATGGTGTTGGGACGGATGCCCTGGTCCAGCAGTTCCTCCGGGGTGAGCTGGCCGTGGGTGGTGGTGGCGGGATGGATCACCAGGGACTTCACATCAGCCACATTGGCCAACAGCGAGAAGACCTCCAGGCTGTCGATGAACCGGTGGGCGGCCTCCTGGCCGCCTTTGATCTCGAAGGTGAAAATGGACGCGCCGCCGCGGGGAAAATACTTCTCGTACAGGGCGTGGTCCGGATGGCCGGGCAGGCTGGGATGGTTTACCTTCTCCACCTTGGGGTGGCCGGCCAGGTACTCCACCACCCGCCGGGTGTTTTCAGCGTGCCGCTCCAACCGCAGGGACAGGGTCTCCACCCCCTGAAGCAGCAGGAACGCGTTGAAGGGGGAGATGGCCGCCCCGGTGTCCCGGAGGAGCACCGCCCGGATGTAGGCGGTGAGGGCGGCGGGCCCGGCGGCGTCGGCAAAGCATACCCCGTGGTAGCTGGGGTTGGGCTGGGCGACGGCGGGGAATTTGCCGGAGGCCTTCCAGTCAAAGTGTCCGCCGTCCACGATGATCCCGCCCAGCGCCGTGCCGTGGCCGCCGATGAACTTGGTGGCGGAGTGTACCACCACGTCCGCCCCATGCTCAATGGGCCGGATCAGGCAGGGGGTGCCGAAGGTGTTGTCAATCACCAGGGGCAGGCCGTGGCGGTGGGCGATGGCCGCGATGGCGTCGATGTCGGGGATGTCGCTGTTGGGGTTGCCCAGGGTCTCCAGGTAGACGGCCCGGGTTTCGGGCCGGATGGCCCCTTCCACCTGCGCCAGGTCATGGGCGTCCACAAAGGTGGCGGACACGCCGAACTGGGCCCGGGTGTGGGCCAGCAGGTTATAGGTGCCGCCGTAGATGGTTTTCTGGGCCACAATGTGCCCGCCGGCCTGGGCCAGGGCCTGGATGGCATAGGTGACCGCCGCCGCGCCGGAGGCGGTGGCCAGCGCCGCCGCGCCCCCCTCCAGGGCGGCGATCCGGGCTTCCAGCACCGCTTGGGTGGGGTTGCTCAGCCGCCCGTAGATGTGGCCGTCCCGGGACAGGTCGAACCGCGCGGAGGCGTCGGCGGAGCTGTCGAACACGTAGGACGTGGTCTGGTAGATGGGGACGGCGCGGGCGCCGGTGGCGGGGTCGGGCCGCTCCTGGCCCGCGTGAAGCTGAAGGGTTTCAAATCTGTATTTGCCCATGGTTGACACCTCAAATCGTTTTTCTGAATTATACCGCCCTGGGAATGGGTTTGTCAACCGGGGCGGGCCGGTGTTGACGGGCATATGGCTGCATACTATAATCCCAGTGGTATGATTTTGGACAAGGGGGCCTTGGAATGGTATCCGGCTCAAAGGCGCTGCGGCGCTTCAATCACCTGCTCAACGAGACGCAGGCGGCTTACCGGGAGACTGCGGCGGCGCTGGGCCTGTCGGACAGCGTGATGCGGATTCTCTACGCCCTTTGGGACAGCGACGGCCGCTGCCCCCTGCGGGAGGTGTGCCGCCAGGCCGGCGTCACCAAGCAGACCATCAACTCCGCCCTGCGCAGGCTGGAGGCCGACGGCCTGGTCCGCCTGGAGCGGGCCGGGGGGCGGAACAAGGACGTGTGCCTGACGGAGCGGGGCACGGAGCTGGCAGGGCGCACGGTAGCCAGGATCATTGCGGCGGAAAACGCGGTGCTGGCGGCCTGGACGGCGCAGGAGGTGGAGGACTACCTGTCCCTGACGGAGAAATACCTGATGGGCTTCCGGGAGGAAACCCAGGAGCTGCACAGACGCTGACCCCTTTTTGCGCGCGCCGGCCTTCCAGTGCGGGGCGTTGATCCTGCCCCTCCCCGGGCGGGAGCAGTTTGCGCTTTTGAACGTTTCGCCTGTTGCAATCGGCGCGTTTTTATTATATAATAACAATGATAGTCTGTTCTGCGCGGGATGATCCGCCCTACGGCGGGACGGATTGTCTGCGGGTGTTTCTGAGATCAGCGATTTAAGAGAGGAGTATGTTTATGGGGACCAGTATCAGAAGATCGGTGGGCATCCGTGTTGCCTGCGCGATCGCGGCAATTTTCCTGTTCAGCGGCATGACCACAATGAACATCCTGCGCATTGAGGGCACCCAGGATGAGAATGTCCGGGCCGCCAATGTGCTCAGCCAGGTGCAGCAGGCGGAGGTGGCCCACTACAAGTGGTCGGCCAACCTGAGCAACGCCCTGTACGCCGGGACGGAGTTCACCGGGAGCATGGACCACACCGGGTGCGTCCTGGGCAAGTGGCTCTACTCCGATCTGAACCTGCCGGACAGCCAGATCGAGACCCTGCGCGCCCAGATCGAGCCCCTCCACAAGGAGCTCCATGCCTCCGCGGGCACCGCCCTGGAGCTGTACTCCGGCGACCCCGCCCAGGCCCGGCAGTACTACCAGCAGACCATCCAGGCCAACCTCACCACCCTGGTGGGCCTGCTGGATAAGGTGGTGGAACGGGGTACCGCCCTGAGCGGCGAATGCACCAGCCAGATGAACAGCACGATTACCTTCATGCACTTATCCACCGTGGTCTGCCTGGTGTTGGCCCTGGTGGCCCTGATCAGCCTGGTGGTGTACGTACTTCAGTATGTGGTAAAGCCCCTGGTTCAGATTACGGAGCGGGTCCGCCCCCTCCAGGAGGGCCACCTATCCCTGGCGCTGGAGTGCCGGTCCAAAAACGAGCTGGGGCAGCTGGCCCATACGCTGGAGGAATCCATGGGCCGCATTCAGGAGTACGTGGGGGATATCGACCGGGTGATGGCCGAGCTGGCCCAGGGCAATTTCGATGTGTCCACCTCCGCCCGGTATATCGGCGACTTCCAGCCCATTGAGGAGGCGCTGAACCGTTTCACGGTATCCATTTCGGACGCTATGGGCAATATTGTCCAGACGGAGCACCGGGTGTCCGGTCACGCGGAGCAGCTGTCCAGCGGGGCCCAGGCCCTGGCCCAGGGGGCCACGGAGCAGGCCAGCGCGGTGCAGGAGCTGTACGCCACAGTGGACGACCTGTCCAAGAGCGCGGCCCGGAACGTGGAGGCCGCCGCCAACGCCCAGCGCAGCGCCCAGCTCACCAGCGAGCAGGTCACCCTCAGCAGCGAGCAGATGGAGCAGATGGTGGCCGCCATGGCGAACATCGCGGACGCCTCCGAGCAGATCGGCAGGATCATCGCCACCATTGAGGATATCGCGTTCCAGACCAATATCCTGGCGCTGAACGCGGCGGTGGAGGCCGCCCGCGCCGGCTCGGCCGGCAAGGGCTTTGCCGTGGTGGCCGACGAGGTGCGCAGCCTTTCCGTCCGTTCCGACGAGGCGGCCAAGGCCACCAAGGATCTGATCGAGAATTCCATCCAGGCCACCAAGCATGGCAGCCAGATCGTGGGCGAGGTGTCCGACTCCTTGAAGCGGGCCTTGGAGCTGGTGATACAGTCCGACAAGGCCATCCATTCCATCACCGAGGCCATGCACCAGGAGGCCGAGTCCCTGTCCCAGGTGTCCGAGGGCATCGGGCAGATCTCCTCCGTGGTGCAGACCAACTCCGCCAGCAGCGAAGAATCCGCCGCCGTCAGCTCCGAGCTGTTTGAGCAGGTGCATATGCTGGAGGACGAGACGAGGAAGTTTAAACTGAAGGGCAGCCGCGCCAGGGCGGGCAGTGTCCGGTAAAGCTGCGCGCGGCGCGGGGGCCGGCCGGGAAGGAGCTATATATGAAACGAAATGAGACGACGAGCTATGTCAAAAATTTAGTGCTCTCCGCCATGTTTATGGCCCTGGGAGTGCTGCTGCCCTTCCTCACCGGGCAGATACCCCAGGTGGGCAGCATGATGCTGCCCATGCACCTGCCGGTACTGCTGTGCGGCCTGATCTGCGGCTGGCAGTACGGCGGCGTTGTGGGCTTTGCGCTGCCCCTGTTCCGCTACGCCCTGTTTGGGGCGCCCCCCATGCCCACGGCGATCGCTATGGCGTTTGAGCTGGCCACCTACGGCGCGGTGGTGGGGTTCCTTTACGCCCGCTCCCGCTGGCAGTGCGTGGTTGCCCTGTACCGCTGCCTGGCCGCCGCCATGATCGCCGGCCGGGTGGTATGGGCGGCGGCGCAGATGGTCATCGCCGGGGTTTCCGGCACGGCCTTTACCTGGGAGATGTTCCTGGCGGGCGCGTTCCTCACCGCCATCCCCGGCATTGTCCTGCAGCTGATTGTCATCCCCGCCGTGATGGTGGCCATGGACCGCACCGGCCTGGTCCGGTTCCGCAAAAAATCGCCGGAGCAGCTTGAGTGCTGACCCAAAGCGGCGCACACAAACGGAAAACTCCGTACAGGCCGTTGGCCTGTACGGAGTTTTTGATTCACCGCCCCGGGGTGCGCCGTCAGCCCCCGGACGGGCCGGCGGCCCCGGCCTCCAGCTCCACCGGAAGGCCGTTGACCTCCACGCCGTCCCCGGCGGGGATGAGGATGTACTTGCGGCCGTCCAGCACCCGGGCCTCCACCCGGCCGCTGAGCTCCGGCTTCACTGTGATGGTGATCTCCCCGGCCCTGATCTGGAACCGCCTGCTGTCAATGAGGTTGGCCGGATCCAGTCCGGCGTCCTCGCCCAGGCGCTGGCCGCAGTAGTCCTGGAAGGCGGACACCCGTTCCTCCTCGATGCCGCACTCCCGCAGCATCCCACCCACATCCTTCGCCGTAACGGTAAGGGGCTCCGGGTCTTTGCTCTCCCGGTGGAGGTCGATGCGCTCCCGGAGCTGTTCGTGGACCGCCTGGACCAGCTCCATACTGCACTCCACCCCCAGGGCGTCGGTGAGGGAGGCTTCAAACGCCTCCCGCTGCTCCGGGGCGGACAGGGGCGGCTCGGTGCCGAAGACCCCGTCGATGAATTCGGTGTGCAGCAGCTCCGGCTTGCGCACATAATACAAGGTGTGGTACAGGTTGGCGGCCCGGTTGTCGAAGGCGGGGAACAGGAAGCCCAGCTCCGGCTGGGCGGCCAGCCGTCCGGCGGATTTGACGTGGAGGGCGTTTTCGTTGGGCACATAGCCCAGCCCCGGTCTCCCCTCCCGCATGGGGCAGACGGCGCACACCAGGTATTGGTAGACCGTGTCGGAGGAGTCGTCCAGCAGCTCGTCGTTTTTGGACCGGAAGGGCACGTCATAGGTGTCGCAACCCAGCAGGATCAGGTAGCTGTCCTCCCCCATGTCCACACTGTCAATGACCCGGCGGTAGAATTCCCGGCGGACGGCCTCGTCCTTCAGCTTCGTGTCCCGCAGGGCGCGCAGGAGCCTGTGGGGTTCCCCCTCCGCCACCTGCCGGGTGGCGAACTCCACGTCGATGAGGCTGCGGCCCAGGCCGCCGGACAGGGTTTTGCGCAGCAGGGCCAGGCAGCTCTCCACGTCGTCCTCGTTGAGCAGGGCCAGGGACTGGTCCACCTCCGCGATGATCTCCCGGAGGGGGCTGACATAGCAGGCATAGACATGGCTGATATTATGCTTGCCGGGGCGAAGGCGGCGGCGCAGCTCGCCCAATTCTTTCTGGTTCATGGTATCCCTCGTTTATCGTAGTTGCGCGCCCGGTTTGGGGCGGCGGATTCATGATACCACAGGCCGGGCGTTTTGTCACGGGGAAAAGGGGGCAAATATACAAGAAAAACAGCCTTAAGTGATTGCTTTGCCGGGCGAGGCAATGGTAAACTATAAAAAACCCCGGAGGATGCCGCAAGTATTTGATGTACTTGCGGCATTTTTCAATACCGGCCGGGGCGCTACAAAAGGAAAGGAGCGGCACCATGAACAGAGCGTACGACGATTTTCTCAATCTGCGGTGCGATACCGCGATCCGGGAGGTCCGGGACGGGTGGTATGCCTTTGAGGACACCGTGTTCTACGGCGAAAAGGGGGGCGCGCTGGCGGATGAGGGCGCCATCAACGGGCAGCGGGTGACGGGCCTGCGCTGGGAGGGCGACGTGTTGTGGCACCAGGTGGAGGGGGAGCTCCAGGATCCCATCCACATGGAGGTGGACCGCGTCACCCGGTGGAACAACACCGCCGTGCAGTCGGCGTTCCATATGCTGGACGGCTACTATGGCCGCATGGGACTGCATATTGTGGCCATCGGCGTCCACCCGGAGAACCAGTGGTACGAGCTGGACACCAAGGAGCTGCCCCCCGGCCACCTGGAAGAGGTGCAGGCCTTCCTGGACAAGCAGATTATGGACAACCTGAAAACGGAGCTCACCTACGTGAAGGGGGCGGACTACCCGGATCCCAAGTACCAGGGCTATGACGAGGTGCGCATTGTGAGGTTCGGCGACGTGGACGTGCAGCCCTGCGGCACCCCCCACGTGGGCCAGACCCGGGACATCCTCAACTTCACGGTGCTGGGCAGCGAGCACTCCGGCCGGGGCACCAAGGTGTACGTGGCCTGCGGCCCGGCGGCCGGCCCACGGCTGGCCCACTGCTATGACCTGCTCCGGCGGATGGCCCACACCGCCACCACCGGCATGGAGGACCTGCCCGGGAAGGTGGAGTCCCTGCTGGCCGCCAACAAGGCGCTGAAAAAGGAGAACGACGAGCTGCGGCGGGCGCTGTATGGCCATATTGCCGAGGGCCTGCTGGCCGCCGGCGGGACGGTGGTGGAGTACCCCGCCCGGGACGCCAACGAGCTGCGGTCGGTGGGCCAGGCCCTGCTGGGCCGGGCGGACCGGGACGTGGTGGTGGCCGCGGCGCTGGAGGGCGGCACGGCCTTTGCCGCCGTCTCCCCGTCGGGGAAGGCGCGGGCGTGGATGGAACGGCTCCAGGGCAAAACGGAGGCCTCCGGCGGGGGCTCGCCCAAGATGGTGAGCGGGAAAGCACCTATTTCCCTTTGTGAGTTCACAGATATGGCTTTTGAATTGGATTTCTAAGCATTTTTCGGCAAAAATTGTTAAAAATTTGGCCAGGGGTCACCAAAGTGACGAATTATATCTGTCCGAGCCTTGAAATGTTGGCGAAAATATACAATATGAGACTGCGCAAACTTCCAGTAAAAAAATGCACAATGCGGTATGATATGGATAGTCATGAATTGGTCACACCGATGCGCGCGGGTGGAGGGCCAAAATTTAAATTCATGCTTGAAGAATAAGGAGGAGCCATGAAAGGCATTTGTGTCAGAAGCGAGATCAACCCGCTGAAAAAAGTGCTGCTGCACCGCCCCGGCAGAGAGCTGCTGAACCTGACCCCGGACACCCTTGGGGAGCTGTTGTTCGACGACATCCCCTTCCTGAAGGTCGCCCAAGAGGAGCACGACGCCTTTGCCAAAATTCTCCGGGAGAACGGCACCGAGGTGGTCTACCTCGAGGACCTGATGACCGACGTGCTCAACCTCAATCCCAAGCTGGTGGAGCCCTTCCTGCGCCAGTGGCTGTTTGAGGGCAACATCAAGACCCGGCGCTGGCAGGACAAGTGCATGGAGTATCTCACCACCAACTTTAAGGGCAAGGCCCTGGTGGAGAAGACCATGGAGGGCATCACCCTGAAGGAGATGGGCGCCGAGGCCTATGTCTACTCCCTCCAGGATCTGGTGGCCCCGGCGGACGACCTGGTGGTCAACCCCATGCCCAACCTGTACTTCACCCGCGACCCGTTCGCCAGCGTGGGCACCGGCGTGTTCCTCCACAAGATGTACTCCGTCACCCGCTGCCGTGAGACCATCTACGCCGACTATATCTTCAAGTACCACCCCGATTTCGAGGGGCAGGTCACCCGGTACTACGACCGCGACCTCCACGCCAACATCGAGGGCGGCGACGTGCTCAACCTCACCGAGGATACCTTGGCCATCGGCATCTCCCAGCGCACCTCCCCCGACGCCATCGAGGCGGCCGCCCGCAACCTGTTCACCGATCCCGAGGCCAAGATCCGCACCGTGCTGGCCTTCGACATCCCCAAGAGCCGCGCCTTCATGCACCTGGACACCGTGTTCACCCAGATCGATGTGGACAAGTATACCGTCCATCCCGCCATCCTGGGCCCGCTCACCGTGTACGAGATCACCCCGGGCCAGGACGACCCCGCCGATCTGCACATCAAGCGCGTGGACTCCGACCTGAAGCACATTCTGGAGCAGTACACCCATGTGGACGATGTGCAGCTGATCTTCTGCGGCGGCGACGACCTGATCGCGGCGGCCCGCGAGCAGTGGAACGACGGCTCCAACACCCTGTGCATCGCCCCTGGCAAGATCGTGGTCTATCAGCGCAACGACGTGTCCAACGCCATCCTGCGCGACGCCGGCCTCACCGTGCTGGAGATGCCCTCCGCTGAACTTTCCCGCGGCCGCGGCGGCCCCCGGTGTATGTCCATGCCCCTGATCCGGGCAGAATAACCAGTGCCACACCAATTCAATTTTATAGGAGGAACTTACTATGGGCATTAACATCCGCGGCAGGAGCTTCCTGACCCTGCTGGACTTCACCCCCGCTGAGATCAACTATATGCTGGATCTCTCCGCCGAGTTCAAGCGCATGAAGAACAACGGCGTGGAGCACAAGTGGCTCACTGGCAAGCAGGTCGTCCTGCTGTTCGAGAAGACCTCCACCCGCACCCGCTGCGCCTTCGAGGTGGGCGCCCGCGACCTGGGCATGGGCGTGACCTTCCTGGATCCCGGCTCCTCCCAGATGGGCAAGAAGGAGTCCCTGGCCGACACCGCCAAGGTGCTGGGCCGGATGTATGACGGCATTGAGTACCGCGGCTTCAAGCAGTCCGTGGTGGAGGATCTGGCCCGCTACTCCGGCGTGCCCGTGTGGAACGGCCTGACCGACGCCTTCCATCCCACCCAGATGCTGGCCGACATCCTCACCGTGAAGGAAGAGTTCGGCGACGTGCGCGGCCGCAAGCTCACCTTCTTCGGCGACGCCCGCAACAACGTGGCCAACTCCCTGATGGTGGTGTGCGCCAAGCTGGGGATGCACTTCTGCGCCTGCGGGCCCAAGGAGCTCATGCCCGCCGCCGACCTGGTGGAGAAGTGCAAGGCCGTGGCCGCCGAGACCGGCGCCACCATCGAGCTGACCGACGACGTGAAGCAGGGCGCCAAGGATTGCGACGTGCTGTACACCGACATCTGGGTGTCCATGGGCGAGCCCGACGAGATCTGGGCCGAGCGCATCAAGCTGCTGAAGCCCTACCAGGTGAACAAGGAAGTCATGGCTATGGCCAAGCCCACCGCCATCTTCCTGCACTGCCTGCCCTCCTTCCACGACCGGGACACCACCATCGGCGAGGACATCTACCAGAAGTTCGACCTGCCCGCCATGGAGGTCACCGACGACGTGTTCCTGGGCAAGCAGGCCCGCCAGTTCGACGAGGCAGAGAACCGTATGCACACCATCAAGGCTGTGATGTACGCGACTCTGAAGTAAGGCCATGGGGAAGCGGATTGTAGTGGCCCTGGGCGGGAACGCCCTGGGCAATTCCCCTGAGGAACAGCTGGAGCTGGTGAAGGGCACCGCCAAGCCCATCGTAGACCTGGTGGAAAAGGGCTGCGAGGTCATCATCGGCCACGGCAACGGCCCCCAGGTGGGTATGATCAACCTGGCCATGGAGTTCTCCGCCAACAAGGGCGGCGGCACCCCCTATATGCCCTTCCCCGAGTGCGGGGCCATGACCCAAGGCTATATCGGCTACCACCTCCAGCAGGCCATTCAGGACGAGCTGAAGGCCCGGGGCATCAAGAAGGCCTGCGCCACTGTAGTCACCCAGGTGGTGGTGGACGAGTCCGACCCCGGTTTCCAGAAGCCCACCAAACCCGTGGGCAGCTTCTACACCAAGGAAGAGGCCGACGCCATCGCGGCGGAAAAGGGCTTCACCTTCGTGGAGGACGCCGGCCGGGGCTACCGCCGGGTGGTTCCCTCCCCCATCCCCAAGCGCATTGTGGAGCTGGAGGTCATTGACCAACTGGTGGCGGCGGGCAACATCGTCATCACCGTGGGCGGCGGCGGCATCCCCGTCGTCGAGACCGACAAGGGCCTGCGCGGCGTGGCCGCCGTCATCGATAAGGACCGCGCCAGCTCCCTGCTGGCCCGGGACGTGAAGGCCGACCAGCTCATCATCCTCACCGCGGTGGACCGCGTGTGCGTCAACTTCAACAAGCCCGACCAGCGGGAGCTGCCCTCCATGACGCTGGCTGAGGCCCAGGAGTATATCGCCCAGGGCCAGTTCGCCCCCGGCAGTATGCTGCCCAAGGTCCAGTCCTGCATGGAGTTCGTGGAGAGCAACAGCCACGGCGGCACCGCCCTGATCACCTCTCTGGCCCGGGCGGCCGAGGCGCTGGACGGCAAGACGGGAACGGTGGTTGAAAAGTAAGGCCCGCGCTACAATCGGATAAGCCGTTGGGACGGGGGGTATCTCCCGTCCCGGCGGGGGATTGCCCCCGCCCGCCCGGCGTTGAAGGCGGTATATAGGGTTCCAACGAAACGTTTATCAGAAAAGGAGAGATTGTCATGGCAGAGAAGAAAAAGAAGCGCTCGTTAAATACCTTCCTGATCCTGCTGGCTGTCCTGCTGGTGGTGTCCATCGTCACCTGGATCGCCAACGGCCAGACCTACACCGGCTTCGACGAGGAGACCGGCGAGGCCGTGGAGATGGCGGTGGAGGGCGCTTCCCTCAGCGACATCCTGATGGCCCCCCTCAACGGCTGGCATGACGCCGCCGATGTGATTGGCTTCGTGTTCTGCCTGGGCATTTTCCTGTCCATCCTGAACGCCACCGGCGCGCTGGAGACCGGTATCCAGGTGCTGGTGAAAAAGCTCAAAGGCAAGGAGCTGGTGCTGATCTGGATCCTGATGTTCCTGTTCTCCGTGGGCGGCACCACCTACGGCATGGGCGAGGAGACCGTGGGCTTCTATATCCTGCTGGCCGCCACCATGATGGCCGCGGGCTTCGATCCCATGGTGGGCGCCGCCACCGTCCTGCTGGGCGCTGGTTCCGGTGTGCTGGGCTCCACTTTGAACCCCTTTGCCACCGGGGCGGCTGTGGCCGCAGCCGGTGTGGATGTGAATATGGCGACCATTTTCATCGTGGCCATCATCCTCTGGCTGGGCACCTTCGTCCTTTCCGCCCTCTTTGTCACCGCCTATGCCAAGAAGGTGAAGGACGGGAAGGGCTCCATCCTCACTGCCGAGCAGATTGGCGAGTGCAAGGCGGCCTACGGCACCTCCACCGAGATCGACGCCGGCATCCGCCTCACCGGCCGCCAGAAGGGCGTCCTGATCGTGTTTGCGTTCTCCTTTGTGATCATGATCCTGGGCTTCATTCCCTGGGGCAGCCTCAACGAGGGCATCTACAACGCCCTGGGCTTCACCAGCGTGATCACCGGCAGCCAGTTGGGCGACTGGTACTTCAATGAGGCCGCCACCTGGTTCCTGCTGATGGGCTTTGTGATGGGCTTCATCGGCCTGGACGACAAGAAGAAGTTCATGCCCTGCGTGATCAACGGCTTCACCGACATGATCTCCGTCAACCTGGTCATCGCCCTGGCCCGCGCCACCACCGTGATCATGAGCAGCACCGGCCTGGGTTCCTGGCTGGTCGAGGCTTCTATCACCGCGCTGACCGCCTCCGGCCTGCCCGCCCCCGTGTTCGGGTTCCTGGATTACGTACTCCATGTGGGCCTGAGCTTCCTGGTGCCGTCCTCCTCCGGCCTGGCTGGTCTGTCCTCCCCCATTGTCTCCCCGATCGTGGCGGGCATGGGCTGGTCTGTGGAGACCTCCATCATGATCAACGTGGCCGCCAACGGCTTCGTGAACCTGTTCACCCCCACCTGTGGCTTCATCATGGGCGGCCTGGCCCTGGCCCGTGTGCCTTGGGATACCTGGGTCAAGTGGGCCGGCAAGCTGCTGGCCGTCATCGCGGTGTTCTCCGCGGTGGTGCTCACCGTGGCAATGCTGGTTCTGAGCTGATCGCACAGGCGGCAGCGAAACTGAATGATACAATGGGAAAACCGGCCGTATGCGCCCTTTACATACGGCCGGGCTTTCCTATGTACTCTGGCGAGACCGAGAAAGGCTGAAGGTGATCTTTTTGAACAGACCGGCGACTCTGCAGGAAAATCTGGCCACTGTTTCCGACCCGGCGACTATCTGCTCCTTTGATTATGAGGCAATCCAGGCCCCCACCAAGCCGCTGATCCACCAGTCGGCCCGGTTCCTCTACTTTAAACGGGGAAAGGGCGTCATCGAGATCGGCGGTGTGTCCTATGACATCAAGCCCAATATGCTGGTGGCCATTACGCCCTGGGGGATCTCCGAGATCACGGCGGTGGAGGAAACCCTGCAGCTGATGCGGATTGTCTACGACTACCACTATATCAATTCTGTGCTGAAGGGGATGCCCGGCTCCGAGGAGGACAGCTCCGAACTGCTCCAGTTCCTGTCCATGGAGCCGGTGGTATACCTGGATTCGGTGCAGACGCAGTATGTGGACGCCCTCACCGAACAGCTCAGGACGGAGCTGGGGGTGGAATCCACCCGGGTCAGTCCGCAGCCGGATCAGCCGATGTCCCAGCTCTATGTCACCAACAAGGTGATCGAGCTGATGATCGTCTACCGCCGGTATGTGATGGCCATGCGGGGCGAAAAGGACTATGAGCGGGACATCTCCATTGAGAACGCGGTGCTGAGCTACATCTACGCCCATTCCGCTGAGAAGCTCACCTTGTCGGGGGTGGCCGCGGCGTTTTTCATCTCGGAATCCACCCTGTCCAAGCAGATATCCAAGGTAACCGGGATCACCTTCTCTAAGCTGGTGTCCAGCATCCGCATCGAAAAGGTGGCGGATTATCTGATCTACACCGACCTGACCCTGGACGAGATTGCGGCCCTGGTGGGCTTTGTGGACGCGCCCCACCTGTCCAAGCACTTTGTCTCCCAGGTGGGCATTCCGCCGGTGAAATATCGGAATATCTACAGCAAGTCCAAGACGAAATTCAACCGCGCCAATAAAAACGTGGCTTTTGCGGTCACCGACTATATTTATAAGAACTACGCCACCGAGAAGCTGAGCGCCAGCCAGGTGGCCTCCAAGTTTGGCGTCTCGGTGCCGGAGATGAACCGGCTCATGCTGTACTATTCGGAAATGAATTTTGAGACGTTGCTGAACTATGTGCGCGTTAACCATGCCTGTGAGCTGCTGGCCTCCACGGAACACTATGTCATTGATGTGGCTTTTGAGGTGGGGTACAGCAATATCAAAACCTTTAACCTGAATTTTTATAAATATAAGGGGATGACCCCCACCGAATTCCGCAGCCGGATCACCCTCCAAAAGGCTGACGGGAGCGAGACGGGGCGCCTGAAAGATTGAACGCCCCTGAAAAAATATACGCAGCTATACGGGAAAAACGCATAAAACAGTTGACAGGGCCGGATAAAAGCTGTATAATTATTCCGCTTTTCCGGCCTGCCCCAATTCCGGCGGTAGGCGCCGTCTGCTTGCTGCGGCAAAAGCGCACTCCTCCAAATAAATATACAAAAATATACAAGAAAGATACAGTCGAAGGTGTAGCGTACGCCTGTTGGGCAAGATATAATCGACTGGATTTTCATAAAGAGCCTCTTTTCTGCGGGAGGAAGGGCCGATGAAATCAGACCGACAAAAGCTTATTTTGGAGCTTATTTCTAACGAAAACATCAAAACCCAGCAGCAGCTTCTGGATATGCTCACCGCAAGGGGGGTGCGCTGCACCCAGGCAACCCTGTCCCGGGACATCCAGGCGCTGAACCTGATCAAGCACACCGGTGCAGACGGAGCAATCTGTTACGGGCTGGATCCATCCTCCGCAGTGGAATCCGATGCCCGGAAGTTCCTCAATATTGCCCGGCTGGCCACCCTTTCCCTGGACGCCGCCAGCAATACCATTGTAATCCGGACGATGCCGGGGCTGGCCAGGGCGGTGCGCACCTTTGTGGATATGTTGGATAAAAAGGGGTTTGTGGGCAGAGTGGCCGGAAACGACACGATTTTACTGGTCATGAAGGACAGCGATGCCGCAGATGAGCTGTGCGCGGCTATGCGGGAGCTGCTGTTCCAGGAGCCCTCGCCGAAAACAACGATGGAGGAGAGTGCATTATGAGCAATTTTGAGCAGAAAATATTTGCCGCGGCCCAGGAGGCCGTGAAGCAGGCCTACGGTCTGGAGGTAGGCAGCGATATCTTGGTGGTGGAGGTGCCCCGCGACCCCAAGCTGGGCGACTATGCCACCGGCGTGGCCATGAAGCTGAGCCGCACTCTCCACAAGAACCCCATGGAGATCGCCGGACCCATTGTGGAAAAGCTGGAGGAACTTCTGCCCGAGGCGGACTCCATCACCATCGCCAAGCCGGGCTTTATCAACTTCCGCCTGAAAAGCGGCGCGCTCACCGCGCTGATTAACCAGATTCTGGACGCGGGGGACGGCTATGGCCGGAACAGCTCCGGCGAGGGCCAGCATATCCTGGTGGAATGGGTGTCCGCCAATCCCACCGGCGACCTGCACTGCGGCCACGCCCGGGGCGCGGCCTGGGGCGACGCCATCTGCCGTCTGCTGGAGGCCAGCGGGTACGACGTACTCCGGGAGTTCTATGTCAACGACGCGGGCAACCAGATCGTCATGCTGGGCGAGTCCCTGATCTCCCGCTATTTTGAGCATTTTGGCAAGGAATATCCCCTGCCGGAGAACGGTTACCACGCCGACGATGTGAAAGAAATCGCCTGCCAGATCGCGGAGCAGGACGGTGATAAGTGGCTGGATGCCGATCCCAAGGAGCGCCTGGAGTACTTTATGGCCGAAGGCAAAGCGCGGGAGCTGAAGAAGATTGAAAAGGACCTGGCGCTCTACCGGGTTCGGATGGAATCCTGGATCCATGAGACGTTCTTCTATGAAAACAACATGGAGCGGATCAACGCCTGCCTCAAGCGCATGGACGACCTGGGCCTGCTGTATGAGCAGGACGGGGCGCTGTGGCTCAAGAGCACCAACTATGGCGATGATAAGGACCGCGTCCTGCGCAAGAGCGACGGCACGCTGTCCTACCTGACCCCGGACATTGCCAACCATGTGTATAAGGTGGAACGCGGCTATCCCACGCTGGTGAACCTGTGGGGCGCCGACCACCACTCTTATGTGGTACGGATGCAGGCCGCCCTCACGGCCCTGGGCTATCCCAAGGGGACGCTGTCGGTGGATATCATCCAAATGGTGCGCATGGTGGAGAACGGCGTTGAGGTCAAGATGTCTAAGCGCACCGGCAATGCCATCACTCTCCGGGAGCTGTGTGAGGACGTGGGCGTAGACGCTGCCCGGTGGTTCTTTGTGTCCAAGGACATTTCCTCCCAGATGGACTTTGACATGAAGCAGGCCGCGGCCCGGGACAATGACAACCCGGTCTACTATGCGCAGTACGCCCACTCCCGGATGTGCTCCATCCTGAAGAACAAGGATATCCCGGAGTTCCACCGGGAGGACTCCTACGACCGCCTGACCGATGAGCGGGAGCTGCTTTTGCTCAAGCAGATGAGCGAGTTCCCGGCCCTGGTGGCCAAAGCTGCGCGGCTGCGTAAGCCGAACCTGATTGCGGACTATATTCTGGCTGTTGTGAAGCTGTATCATAGCTACTACAACGTGGTACGTGTGAATAATCCCGATGACCCGGAGCTCACCAACCAGCGGTTGGGGCTGGTTCACGCGCTGAAGGTGACCTTGCGCAATGCGCTGGATCTGCTGGGCGTGTCTGCGCCGGAGTCCATGTAAAACAGAACAGGGAAGGCGGCCCGCCTGCGGCGGGCCGCCCGATACGCGCCCGTAGTTCAATTGGATAGAGCGTCAGATTCCGGTTCTGAATGTTGGGGGTTCGAGTCCCTTCGGGCGTACCAAGTTGCATTGAGAAAAAAGATGTAGGCAAAAAATCCGCACTTGGGAGGAACTTCGTAAGGAAGTTCCTCCCAAAACTTTTGTCAAGTCAGCCGAATGTGACTGAATTGCGAGGAAGTTCTACACATCGGAGGACTACATCATGGAAAAGTCATTATTTGAGCAAATGGACGGAACCTATTATCAAGAGGGCGATTATCTTTTGCCTGACTTGGCTCCACCTGAAAACGTTCCTATTGGCATTTGGGGCCAACGGCGGAAACACTACCTGAAAACGCAAAGGGAGCCTATCTACACCGCTCTACTTCTCAGCGGCAAACTGGACAGCCACCTATCAGAAATTGACGCTCAAGCAGAAACCATGTTTTTTCAGTTGGTCAAGCAACTGGCGGAACAGGAGGGCATTACGGAACAGCTCAAAGCTGAGAATCAGTTGGAGTGGATAGGCTATATGAATAATGTCTACAATCGAGCAACAGAAATGGTCAATGCCGAATTGATACAGGTTTGATTGCAAAAGCAACCTGGGAGCATGGATTTTAGCGTGCCCTCAGGTTGCTTTATAATTTCACCACATTTTTAAGAGCCCAAATATAGCAGCCGAGTTATAGTTTGGAATTGCACTCTAAAAAAGTTTTGTAAAGGACAGTATTTGTCTACCATATATGCTATAATAAAGTTAGGTTTCATCAAATGATAGGAACCGACTGGGGGGAACATCAAGGACATCAGCAATATCAAAAAGGGTGTCCAGTGATAATGCCTTAAAAATATTAGGTGCTTCCAGATGCCCTATGAAAGCTGGGGTCAAGCCAACCCGCTCAGCCAGTTCCTCTTGCGTGAGTCCCCTGAGTTTGCGGTAGTAGGCAATTTTCAGCCCTATCTGTCGATATTTCTCTGTGTGTATCTGTTTCATTGGCGACTCCTCCATTAACTTATATGGTAACGAATCGCGACAGCAATTGACATGAGCGGATAAATATATTATTATAATTTATAGATATAGATATGTGCTTATCAGCACATATGACCAGAAGGAGCCAAACATGGGAAACACATCTGCTTTTAAGCTGGATCGAGTTCTATATATTTATTTCAAATTGGTTCGGGGCGAGGTTTTGAGCAAGCGAGAATTGGCACAGCAGTTCCAGGTAACAGAACGAAGTATCCAAAGGGACTTGAGTGCTTTGAGATGCTTTTTGGCAGAGCAAAACATGGGGCAGAGCATTATCTATGATAAGGTTACTCGCGGATACTACATAGAAAATGTATTTTCTACCGCTCTGAGCAACAGCGAAATCCTTGCTGTCTGTAAAATCTTGCTGGAAAGCCGATCCATGCGAAAAGACGAGATGCTTCCTATTTTGGACAAGCTGATTTCATGCTGTGTGCCGGAGCAAAATAAAAAGGCAGTTCAAATGCTGATTGCTAATGAAAGCTATCATTATATTGAACCGCATCATGAGAAACATATTTTGGAAGGGCTATGGGAAATTGGTCAGGCCATTCAAAACCATCAAGTAATGGAAATTCAATATGAGCGAATAAAAGAACCGAAGTTTGTAACTCGACAAATTGAGCCGGTTGGTATTATGTTCTCTGAGTATTATTTTTATCTGACTGCATTTTTGCGAGGCGTGGATCGAGACACTAAGTTTGAGAATGCCGATGACCTGTTTCCAACGATTTATCGGATAGATCGAATCCAATCATTCAAAATTCTGAATCAGTGGTTTCGTGTACCATACAAAAGCCGGTTTGAGGAGGGTGAATTCCGTAAGCGCATTCAGTTTATGTATGGTGGAAAATTGAAAACAATGCGCTTTCGTTATACTGGCCCCTCTTTGGAAGCGGTACTGGATCGGCTGCCTACGGCAGTTGTCATTGATTCTGACAGCGAGGGCTGGACTATTTCAGCAGAAGTATTTGGCAAAGGGATCGAGATGTGGTTGCGAAGTCAAGGAGAAAATGTTACGATTCTATAAGAGCGGGGATGGTAAAATGTCAAAAGTTGATAAGAGTGCGAGCAAAGGAAAAGAGAGCAAACGTATTGTACAAAATATTGGCGTTGCCGGTGCCCAAGCAGAAATTGTGCAACGATATGGTTCTGCCGTAAAAGAACAGTTCGTTGCTTACACAGGTACTGATCGAGAAACAGGGCAAGTGTTGAAAAAAGGATTGGAATCCATATCCAAGGAAAAAATATCCGAAGCACAGC
>CATLEJ010000032.1 GCA_949916125.1 uncultured Oscillospiraceae bacterium | reverse complement strand
GGTGCTGGAGGAGTTGAGCAGGACGATGATCTTTTTGAACACGCCCTGATCCTTCAAATCTTTCAGGTTTTGGAGCAGCTCCATCTCCTCCTTGCACAGCCGGAGATAGTCGCCGCCGGTCATGTAGGGCTCCAGCGCCTCCAGCCCGCTGGGCAGGTCGGCGCCCTCGCCGGAGGAGCGGGACAGGGTGACCAGGGCGGCGTCGCCATAGTCGGCAAAGGTGGATTTCAGCGCGTCGGTGTACTTCTCCCAGGGCACCTCGTTGATACGGTATTGGGAGGGGTCGCCGCCGGACAGGGCCGCGTTTTCCCGCTTATAACCGCTGGTGACATAGAACTTCCACAGGTCGGTGTTCACACACCCCGGCTGGAAGCTGTCCTCCAGCGCGGAGTACAGGCTGGCGCCCTCGCCGGTGGAGACAAAAGCGGAGCCGGTTCCCACCTTCACCGGGTCCACGGAGGACTGGGAGAAGCAGGAGAACTTGGTGTCAGCAGCCAGGGGGAGGGTATCGTCCCGGTTGAGCAGCACCGAGGCCCCCTCCGCCATCACCTGGCGGCACACGTTCCAGTCGTTGGCCACCAGCTCCTCCTCGGAGTCGTAACGGGTCCAGTAGAAGATCTGGGCGTCCGGGTCGGGGATGATGCGCTGGGTCTCGGCGTTCAGCGCCACGTTGATCATGGGCGCGAAATAGTTGGTGATGGGGATCGCGGCCACGCAAATCACCGTGAACACGGCGAAAACCGCCATGGGGATCTTCCAAAGGTTTCTCTTTTTCATAGCTGTCCTCCTGAACGAAAGAAATAGGCGGGCCGCGGGCACAGGTCTCAGCCCTCGGCCCGCCGGATTGCGGTAGATCAGCCGTTCTTCGCTTTCTTTTTGCTACGGATCAGCATGAACACGCTGCCCGCGGTGAGCACCGCCATCACGCCAGTGGCGGCGTAGATGGCCATCTGCCACCAGGGGGTGATGGTGCGCACGGTGGCGTTGCCCACGTTCATGGCGTGGCTGTGGGTGATGGAGTAGGCGATGTGCTTGACGGCGGTCTGCACGGCGGAAACGATGGCCGGGTCGTTGTCCAGGCCGTCCAGGGTCTCCATGCCCATGCTGTAGCCGTCCCACAGATCCTGTCCGGCCAGCACACCCAGGCGGTAGTCCATGTATGCCGCCATGACGGAGCAGTCGGTGATGGCCGCACCCTTCATGCCCCATTCGTCCCGGAGGATGCCGGTCATCAGGCCGTGGTGGGCCCCGCTCCAGGTGACGCCCAGGCGGTTGAAGGAGCTCATCACGCCCATGCCGCCGCCCCGGGCCACGCTGCCCTCAAAGCCCTCCAGATACAGCTCCCGGATGGCCTGCTCGTTGGACCAGGTGGAGATGCCATAGCGTCCCTCCTCCTGGTCATTGAGGGCAAAGTGCTTGGTGAACACGTATACGCCCCGATCCTGGATGCCGGCTACTTCCACAGCGGCCACACGGCCGGACAGCCAGCCGTCCTCGGAGTAGTATTCAAAGTTTCGTCCGCAGTATGGGGTGCGGTGGATGTTGGCCCCAGGGCCGTAGATGCCGGAGAACACGGTGCCGGAGTCGTCGGTGGCGTGGAGGAAATCCTCACCGATGCACTTGCCCATGTTCTCGATGAGCTCCAGGTTAAAGGTAGCGGCCATCACGTCCTCGGAGGTGTAGGCCATGGCGGAGGAGCCACCCATCAGGCTCTTGGTAAAGCCCTGGGGGCCGTTCTCATCGTTGGTGCCGGGCAGGCTGATGGAGGGCACCGGCTGGGTGAGGTGGAAGCCGTTGTAGATCAGGTTGGTCATCTCGCTGTAGGGAACCTGGCTGACCAGGTCGTTCCAGGAGGGATCGTCCGCCTCGGTCTCGGCGAACATACTGGCGTTGAGCGTGCCGGACACCCCCATCTTGGGCATCGCGGCATCAGACCAATAGCGGCTCTTGGCGGTTTCCACCATGGCTTTTCGATCCGTCTCGTTGTGGGACAGGCCGTCCTTCCACATCTGATCGGTGATCTTCAGCGAGACGGTGGAGGGCCAGGTGCCCGTCCAGTCGCTCCGGGTCAGGTAGGTGATATCCTGGCCATCGTCGCCCTCGTACTTGTTCAGATCGGCGTCCTCAAACAGGTTGGTGATGGGCTTGCCGGTGACGGAGGACACAGCGTAGGTGGTCTTGTCGAAGGTGGGGTTGTTCCACTTGAACGCCAGCCCGGCATTGCCGGCGGCGGTCATGCGGCTTTGATCCGCACCTTTGGCGGCCAGGATGTTGTTGACAGCGTCATGGGCGTCCTTGCCCACGGTGAAGTAGTAGTCGCCGTCCTCCAGGATGTAGGTTTTGGCGTTCATGTGGTCGTAGGAGGTCAGATCCTCTTTCTCCACGGCGATGGTGAAGTGCTCGGTGTCCCCGGCGGCGATGAACTTCTTGTCGAAGCCGCACAGCTCCACCGCAGCCTTTTCCACCTGGTTGTCGATGTCATACTGGGTGTAGGGGGACTGGAAGTAGATCTGCACGGTGTGCTTGCCGTCCACCGCGCCGGTGTTCTTCACGTCCACTTCCACCTGGAAGGTGTCATCCTGCTCCTGGACGGAGAAGTTGGAGTACTCGAAGGTGGTGTAGCTCAGGCCGTAGCCGAAGGGGAAAGCCACGTCGCTGTCATAGCTGTACTCCCCAGCGTTGCCCTGGCCCAGTACATAGTCCTCATACCGGGTCTCGTAGTAGCGGTAGCCCACGTAGATGCCCTCCTGGTACACCACGTAGTCCCGGTTGCACTTGCCGATGCCGGGGTCGGTGTTGTTCTGGGCGGTGGCCACGTCGTAATCCGCGCCGTTGGTATAGGGGTACGCGCCAAAGTTCTGCATGGCGGGAGAGGAGTGGTTGTCCTTGAGGAAGGTGTCCACGATCCGGCCAGAGGGATTCACCGTGCCGGCCAGGATATCGGCCACGGCGGTGATGCCGGTCATGCCCACATCGCCGATCCACAGCACCGCGTCAATGCCGTAGTCGTCCACGAAGTCCAGCTGGAGGGTGTTGGAGGAGTTGAGCAGCACCACGATCTTCTTGAAGGTGCCCTGCTCCTTGAGCTGCTCCAGGTTCTCCAGCATCTCGATCTCCTCTTTGCACAGGCGCAGGTAATCGCCGTCGGTCATATAGGCTTCCAGCTCGGGCAGGCCGCTGGGCAGGTCGGCGCCCTCGCCGCCGGAGCGGGCCAGCACCACCAGGGCCACGTCGCCGTACTGGGACCAGGTGCCCTTCAGGGCATCGGAATACTCGCTCCAGGGTACCTCGTTGATGCGGTATTGGCCCTGATTGCCGCCGGTGGTGTCGGCGTTTACCCGCTTATAACCCGCCCCGGCGTAGTACTTCCACTGCTCGGGGTTGACAGAACCGTCGCCGAAGGCCCCGTCGATGGCGGACTTGAGAGAGATGGCGTCGTCAGCAGACACCTGGCCGGAGCCGGTGCCGCCGTACAGCAGGTTGAAGCTGGACTGGGAGAAAGGGGTGAACTTGGTGCCCGCGGCCAGGGGCAGGGTGTTGTCCCGGTTGACCAGCAGGGCCGCGCCCTCCGCCTCGATGTCGTGGCACAGCTGCTTTTCAAAGGCCACAAGGTCGTCCTCGCTCTCATAGTCGCTCCAGAAATAGATCTTGGCGTCTGGATCCGGGATGACCTCCTGGGTCTTGGCCTCCAGGGCCACGTTGATAGCGGTGGCGAAGGCGCTGGTGATCGGGATGGCTGCGATACACACCACCAGCAGCAGGGCGGTGACCATTGTGAGGATGGTCCACAGCAGGCTGCCTTTTTTCTTCATAGCATGACACTCCTTTTCTAAAAAAGGCCCCAGGCGAGCGAGCTGGCCTGGAGCCTTTTTGCGTTGGGTTTCGGCTTGCTTCTATGCGCCGCTTACCCGGCCTTGGTGGCGGTATTGCCGTCGATGGTCCAGGTCTCGCCGCCCATAGCGCCCCAGATCTGGCCGAAGGCGCCCAGCACATCCTCGCCGGGGGCGGTGACGGTCAGGGTATTGCCGTCCAGCACGTAGGTGAAGCCGTCCCGCTCCATGCTGTACTCGGGGTACTTTACCTTCATGTTGGTGTCGTCCAGCAGCACCAGCACCAGGCCGCCGGCCTCGTAGGAGGCGATGCCCTCCTCCTCGCCGGACTCGTCGCCATCCTCAGCGGGGGCGGACAGGGCGGAGATGTCCTCACAGACAAAGGTATAAGTGACCGCGTTGCCGTCACCCAGGTTGCGCTCGGCGGTGAAGGTGGCCTTGCTGCCGTCCATGGTCACGTCCACGGCCTCGCCGCCCAGGGTGATGGCGATGGCCCCGTCAGCCAGGGTCCAAGTGCCGTCAGCGAACTTGTCGTAGCCAGCGTAGACCAGCAGGGTGCCGTCGGCCTGGAGGTAGGCGGTGCCGTTGTTGTCCGCGTCGGTGAAGGCGCCCACGCTCTCGGGGGCGGTGAATTCCTGCTTATAGGCCTGGATGAAGGCGTTGGCATCGGCATAGGTCTGGCCCTCCTTGCCCTCCATGGGGGCCACGCGGGTGTAGGACATACCGGGCACCACGGGGAAGGTCAGGTCGAAGGAGTACACACCGGCCACGTCATAGGCATAGGCGGTCTGGGCATTGGACTCGCTGCCCGCCTCGTCCACATAGGCCAGCTTGATCTGCAGGCAGGCCACGCCGTCCTTTTCAACTTCCTTCCAGGTGCCGGACATATAGCTGGCAGTGAAGGTGGGGTTGGTGGCGGCGTCGGAGGCATCGAAGTTGGCGAACATATACTTGTCCGCAACAGCGGTGCCGTCCTCGTTCAAGTTCAGCAGGAACGCGGCGTTCAGCATGGAGGCGTTCTCGCCGGTCTCCTCATAGGTGCCCCAGAACTGGTAGGTCTTGCTGCCGCCCTCGGCGGGCTGAGAGGGCTCCTCGGAGGGGGCCTGGGAATTGCTGCTGGGGCTGCCGCCGCAGGCGGCCAGCAGGGAAACCAGCATCAGCGCCGACAGGACGGCGGCCAAGAGTTTCTTCATTTTCATAGCGTTTTCCTCCAATTTTTTATATCGTTCCCACCCTCCCCGCCATAGCCGGGGAGGGCTGAGAAGCCAAAGAATTATTTGCGGTGGGCCATGAAAGCGCCGGCCACATTGAGGATGGCGGCCACGCCGAACACCACGGAAAAGGCAATGGCCAAGGTGGGGTTGCCACCGAAAAATGGTACGCCGGTGAGCACGTCGGCCAGGGGATAGGCGGTCTCTACCAGGTGGTTGGCAAAGCCCACGGCGAAGCAGGCCCCGCCCAGGATGGGGGTAAAGGGGAGTTTGAGCACCTCGCCCGCCAGGGTGACGACTGCGCCGCCCAGCATCAGGCCCAGAGTGAGCCAGGAGAATACCCGGTCCACCGTCTCGCCGGCGGTGGCCATGTAGATGATCACATAAGCTGCAGCCCCTACCAGGGCAATAACTGCGGCAGCCGCGCTCAACCAAAAGCCCGGTTTCGCGTCTTGGAACAAGCGCTTCATCTTATTTGCCCCCCTTCCTGGACTTGATCTCGGACAGGACATACAGCGCCGCGGTGCCTGCGGTCAGCACGCCGATGGCGACGTTCAGCCCGGTGAGGGCGGGCTTCCACCAGGGGGTGTAGTTCTGGACGGTCTCCGTCTTGCTCAAACCGTTTACCAGGTTGGAGCAGCTCATGGTATACAGGTAGTACTTGGCCACCTCCCGGAGCTTGCCCCAGATGAAGCCGTCCTTGTCCTTCACCAGCAGGTTGGATGCCTCAGGCACGCGGCCGGGGTCGTTGTTGAACTGGCAGGTGCCCGCCCGGATGGCGTCGGCGGTGCCCATGTAGCTGGCGGAGTCCTTGGAGCTGTCGGTCATGTTGATGCCGGTGAAGCCCCACTCATCCCGCAGCACGGTGGTCATGGTCTCGTAGTCGCTGGCGGTGGGCACGCAGCCGATGCGGTTGTAGGCGGTCATGGTGGCCATGCTGTGCCCGGCCTGGAGCCCGCCCTCGAAGCCCCGCAGGGGGCCCTCGCGGTAGGTCTGCTCGGTCATGAAGGTGGCTACGCCGTGTCGGTTGGTCTCCTGGTCGTTGCCGCAGAAGTGCTTAAAGGTGCCCACACAGCCGCCCTCCGCCATAGCCTTGGTCTGAACCTCGCTGCAGATGTAGCTCAGGTTGGCGTCCTCGGAGTAGTACTCAAAGTTACGGCCGGAATAGGGGGTGCGGTGGATGTTGCCGCCGGGGGAGTAGATCTGGCGGAAGCCGATCCAGTAGCTCTCCTCCGCGAAGAACTGGCCGCGCTGCTCCAGCATCTCCTTGCTGAAGGTAGAGGCGGCCACCATCTCCGCGTTGAACAGCACGCCGCCCTGGTGCCCGTCCGGGCCGTCGCCGCCGGCATAGGCGGGGAGGTCAATGCTTTCGATCATATCCAGGCCCATTTTGTCGCCGGTGATCTGGGCCAGCTCGGTGGGGGTGAGCTGGTCGATGAACTCCTCCCACTTGGGGTCGTCGAAGGCCGTGTCCTTCATCTCAATGAAGGAGATGCCGTTGTCCTGCTTGTACTGGTAGGTGGAGATGTCCGGGGCGTCGGAGGGCTTTTCGTACTGGAAGTTCTCCATCAGGTCCTGGATCTCCGGGGTGGCGGTGAGGCTTGCCACCGTGTCGGGGAAGGTGTTCCAGTCGGAACGGGTCAGGTAGGTCACGGATCCGGGGATGAAGTAGTTGATATCCCGGTCCTCGAAGTGGTTGGACACCACCTCGCCGGTATAGGGGGAGACGGCGTAGGTCGTGTTGTCCAGGCTGGCCAGCTCGTCCTTGTGGGCCTTGGCGGCATCGCCCTCCACAGGATTGCCCTCGGCGTCGAACATCCCAGTGATGCCCCGGGCGGCCAGCACGTTGTTCAGTGCGTCGTGGGCGTCGCTGCCGATGGCGAAGAAGTACTCGCCGGGGTCGAACACGTAGCAGCCTGTCTTGGAGCTGTCCGCCCCGTTGGCGGCATTGCTGTCATAGGTGGCGAAGATGTAGTCGGAGAACTCCAGGGTCACGGTCTCGCTCTCCCCCGCCGCCAGGGCGGAGGTCTTGGCGAAGTCGGCCAGCTGGATGGCGCTCTTTTCCGCCTGCCCCGCCTCGTAGGGAAGCTGGACGTAGAGCTGCACCACGTCCTTGCTCTTGCCGGAGTAATTGTCCGCGCCGTTGTTGGTCACCTTCACCTGGGCGGTGACGGTGTGGGCGGACTTGTCCCAGTCCACGCTCAGCAGCTCCTGGGTAAAGCCGGCGTAGCTTTTGCCCGCGCCGAAGGTGAACACCATCTCGTCGGCGTAGTTCCAAGCGCCGTCCTTGCTGGCGTACACGCCCTTGGGGCCGTTGGCGTTGTTGACGCCCAGCACCTGGTCCTGGTAGCGGGTCTCATAGTACTTGTAGCCCACATAGATACCCTCGGCGTACACCAGGTACTTGTTCTTATACTGGCCGGTGAGGTTGTCGAAGGTGAAGTCGCCGGCGTTCTGCATGGCGGCGGAGCTGAGGGAGTCGGCGGCGTAGGTGATGACGTTGCGGCCGGAGGGGTCGGCCTGGCCGCCCAGCACCCGGGCCACGCCGGTCATGCCGTAGTTGCCGGGGTAGCCGATCCACAAACAGGCGTCCACGCCGTAGTCCGCCAGCCAGCCCAGGTCCATGGCGTAGCCGGAGTTGAGCACCACGATGATCTTGCCGAACTTGCCGGAGTTTTTGATCATGTTGAGGGTGTCGATCTCCTCCTGGTGGAGGGACAGCTCGGGCACGCCCGCGGGGCCCTCCTGCCAGTCGCCCTGGAGGCCGTGGTTCAGGTCGCCCTCCTCGCCGCCGAAGCGGCTCATGACGTAGATGGCGGCGTCGTTGTAGCCGGACGCGTAGGAGCCCTCCGTCCCGGCGTAGGCGCTGGCGGGGATCTCGCCGATGAGGCCGGTCTTGGTGCGGCTCCCGTTGGCGGCCACGATGGCGTTGTACACCGTCTCGTTGACCTGGAAGCCCTCCTCCTTCATGGCGTCATAGAGGTTGATGCCCTCGTTGGGGGGGCCGCCGGATCCGCCGTGATACACCGGGGTGGCGGCGGCAAAGCCGAACAGTGTCACGCTGGCGTTGGGGGCCAGGGGCAGCGCCCCGTTCTCATTGCGCAGCAGCACGCTGCCCTCCTCCTGGCTCTCGATGAGGTGATCCTTCAGGGCGGCGCGCATCTCGTCCATGGAGGCATAGCTGGAGGGGTAGTAATTGGTGTCGCCAGTGACCTGGACGGCGGGGGGAAGGGTTCCCAGGAACAGGTTCACGTCCCCTTCCCGGGTGAAGGCCAAGCTCTGGCCAAACATGGTCAGGGAGAACACCAGCACCAGAAGGGTGCACAGTCCCCGCCATATGTATGTTTTCTTCATAAGCGTTCCTCCCAATCAGGTTTTGGTCTGTGGGAAAGGGGATTTAGCCGGCGAAGTCAGCAGTATAGTCGAAGGAGCTGGTCTTGACGTTGACCTGCACGGAGGTCTCGGGGAACGCCACGCTCTCCAGGAACTGCTGGGCGGTCCAGGGCTCGGCGTTCTCATCCACAATGGGGGCGCCTGTGTTGGGGTCAGTCTGGGCGGGGATCACGGCCTTGCCCATGGCATCGCTCCAGTTGTCGGTGTCCACCCAGTAGAGCTGGTCGAAGCTGCGCACCACGCGGGTGGGGGCAGCCAGGGTCACGTCCAGCAGATCCTCGTCCAGATCGTTCACCTGGGAGGTGTAGGTGCCGTAGAACTTGGTGATGGAGTTCTCCCGCTCGTTGCCCTTGGCGTCGTTGGTGCTCTCGGCCAGCTCCAGGGCGGAGAAAGTGGAGGAGGAGAGCACCAGGCAGTAGGTGTTGTTATCCATCAGGGTGATCTCCTGCTGGGTGAAGGTGGTGAGGTAATAGTTGTACTGGGGGCGCATATTCTGATAGCTCAGGTTGGCGGGGCTGAGGTAGACGCCGGTAATCTTGCCGCCGGCGCTGCTCCCGCCGGCGCTGCTCCCGCCGGCGCTGCTCCCGCCGCCACCTCCGCCGCTGCAGGCGGCCAGAGACAGGGCCATTGCCCCGGCCAGGAACAGGGTAACCAGTTTCATGTGCTTTTTCATTGAAATATCCTCCTCTTATATTTGTCGGGGGCCCTCCCCCTTTTCGCACCCCCAATTTATTCGATGTGCCCAAAGTTTTCAATGGGAACCGCGTAACCTTTGTCTCTGGCCGCATAACCTTACAAATGCCGGCGGCCCAACCTTGACTTTCCTTGTTAAAATTGCTATATTAAATAGGCGAAAGGAGGCGGGCGGACATGATTAACATTGCTATCGTAGAGGACAACCGGGAGCAGGCCGCGGCGCTGGAAAGCCATATCAAAACCTACGCCTCCGACCACAAATTGTCTGTCTCCGTCTCGATCTTCTATGAACCTATCACGTTTTTGGAGAAATACTCCCCGTTCCACATCGTGTATATGGACATCATGATGCCCATGCTCAACGGCATGGACGCGGCCAAGCTTCTGCGGGAGAAGGACGAAAAGGTGATCCTCATTTTCGTCACCACCATGCGCCAGTACGCCATCCAGGGCTATGAGGTGGCCGCCTCCGATTTCATCGTCAAGCCGGTGGCCTATCCGGAGTTCGCGCTGAAATTCACCAAGGTGCTGGCCAGGCTGGAGCACGTGATGCCCCCCGACGTGCTCATCCGCACTGACACCAGCTTTGTGCGTCTCTCGCCCCGTGATATCCGCTATGTGGAGGTCAAGGGACACCACTGCGTCTATCACACCACCAGCGGGGAATACCGCCAGTACCAGACCATGAAAAGCGCCGAGTCCGCCCTGATAGAGCAGGGCTTTGTCCGCTGCAACAGCTTCCTGCTGGTCAACCTGGCCCATGTGGACCGCATCGACGGTATGAATGTGATCGTGGGCGGGCAACCGCTCCAGATCAGCCATCCAAAACGGAAAGCATTTACCGACGCTTTTGTCCGTTTTATGGAGACACAACGCTATGAATGAATTAATTGCGGTCTTTACCACATCCTACACCATGCAGAGCGTCAACCTGATGCTGACCTACTGGGAGTGTTACATCTGCATTGCCCTGTTTGCCCGCAGGTTTGAACGGCGGGATTTTTTCTTCGTCCGAATTGCCCTCACCCTGCTGGAGGGGATGGTGGTCTGCTATCTCTTGGCCATCTGGTATACGGAGACGGGTTCCCTCCTGGTACGGGTGCTGTGCTACTCCGCCATCACCGTGCTGAACTTTACCGCCCTCGTGTTCTGTTGGAAGTACGATATTCAAGAAATGCTGCTGGCCTTCTGCTCCGGCATAGCGGCCTATCAATTTACCAATAAGCTCTATCCCCTGCTGCAAAACCTGCGGGGGATCAACGACCGGGAGACGCTGGCATTGCTCCACTCCGATCCAGAGATATCGAATCTGGACTGGGCCATCTTTTTTGGCTTCCATCTGCTGTCCATTGTGTTGCTGGCCGCGCTGTTCACGCCAAAAAACCGGTTGGTTCACAACCGGCGCACCACACGCAATGTCATTATCCTGTCCATTGCCACAGTGACGCTGGTGAATATCCTGATCTGCGTTTCCCGGGTATATGAAGGGGAAAGCCCCATGCTCAACATCGTGACCAAAGTGCTCTATGTGGGGTTCAGCTTCACCATCCTCACCATCTGCGCAGGCATCTTCTCCCAGAGCGAGCAGGAGGAGCAGATCGGCATTCTCCACCAGCTCTGGCGGCAGGATCGGGCGCAGTTCGAGTCCGTTAAAGCCAACATGGACGTCATCAACATGAAGTGCCACGATCTCAAACACATCCTGGACAAAATCGAGGGCAAGCTCACCGGGGCGGAGGCGGCTTCCCTGCGGGAGGCCATCCAGTTCTACGACGCCAACATCAAAACGGGCAACGAGGTGCTGGACGTGGTGCTGTGCGAAAAGGCCATGACCTGCCAGAAAAGCGGCATCTCCTTTTCCTGCATGGCCGATGGCGGCAGGCTGGACTTCCTCACCCCGGTGCAGACCTATTCCCTGTTTGGCAACATCATCGACAACGCGGTGGAGGCCGTGAAGCCCCTCCCGCTGGAGGAGCGGGTGATCTCCCTCTCCTGCCGGGAGGAAGGGGACGTGCTGGTCATTGAGGAGTCCAACTATTTCAGCGGCGGTCTGAAGCTGGATCACGGCCTGCCCGCCACCAGCAAGGGGGACAGCTCCCGCCACGGCTTTGGCACAAAGAGCATCCAGTATATCGCGGCGCAGCACGGCGGCACGATGGACATCAGGGTGGCCGACAATATGTTCTTCCTCACCATTCGTTTTCCCCTTGGAAAAAACAGTGATATAACTGCATAGCATGAAAGGCGGGGCCGCATAAGCGGTCCCGCCTTTTTGTGCGTCCTATTGAATGGTGATGACGTACTCCCCGGCCTGGGTGATGGTCACCCGCCCGCCGTCCACGGGGCAGTCCCCGCCGGTGACGGTGATATCCGTGCCCATGCCCTCCGGCACGATAACCGTGCCCACGGCGTCGATGGCGTTGACGGTGAGGGTCTTCCCCTCCGCCGTGGTCTCCAGCTTCACGCCGATCTCCCCCTTAGGCGTCCAGACGGTGCAGTCAAAGCTGTCCAGGGCGGCGCAGGGGGCGATCTCGTATTCTTCAAACCCTGCCACAGTTGGGCGGACGCCGGCGGCGTACTTGGACAGGATGTACAGCGGTGCGGCGGTCCAGCCGTGGTTGACGGTGCCGGTCTCCCCGTCGAAGGTCTCCCACAGGGTGTCGTACCCGTCCTGGAGCATGGGGGCGTAGCGGTCCCGCATCCGCTGGAGGGCCAGGTCGATCCGGCCCATGACGCACAGGGCCTCCAGCACATACTTCTCAATAAACGGGCTGGCCTCGCAGGTGCTCATGACCACATCGGTGATGAGGGCGTAGTCCTCCTCCCCGGCCAAACCGGACAGGGCCAGCATGGCGTTGGCGCGGTCGTCCACATACTTGCTGTCCGGGCTCTTGAAGCCCTCCTCGGTGTAGTAGGCGGCCCGCCAGTTTTCCTTCATGGAGTCCATCCGCTCGGTGAGGAACTCCGTCCCCTCGGTGATGCCCAGGTCGTCGGCCATGGACTTGGTAACGGTGAGGGCGTAGTAGTAGATGCCCGCCTGGAGCAGCTGGGTGTCGATACAGTCCCCCCAGTCGTTCCACGTCCAGGAGCCGTCCCGGTACACCGGCAGGCCGTTTTCCATCTCCACCATCTTCAGGTAGTTGAGGAAAGCTGTGCAATAGGCCACCGCCGTTTCCCTATCCCCGGAGTGGAGCCAGTAGTGGTACACGCTGGTCATAAAGATCAGGCTCTGGTTGGGGATCTCCTGGGGCTTCACACTGGGGGCGCGGCTGGGGATGGCCCCGTCCGTCCGCGTCCAGGCCACGCAGGCCAGGATGGCCTTTTTCGTCATGTCCAGCCCCGCCTGGCCATAGCTGTACAGCGCCGCGTCAATCTGATTGGAAGCGTCCCCCATATAGGGGCCCCGCTCCCGCTCGGGGCAATCCATGTAGGTGTCCCGCATACAGATGGCCAGGGTGTTGAGGGATTCCTGCCACAGCTGATCCAGCCCCGCGTCGGAGGAGGTAAACGCCCCCGCCCATTCGCCGTTGAAGCCGCTGGCGCGGTAGCCCAGCCGGGTAAAGGTCACCCCGGCCTCCGCCTCGATGATGAGCTTGGAGCCGCTACGCCAGGGATAATTCTCATAGTGCTGGATTCCCTCGGCGGTGACATAGGTGTCCTTGAAGTTGGGCATATCCTGCTTGTCGGTGTAGGTGTCGGTGTAGAAGGTCAGCTTTTTGCCCGCCGGAGCCTCCAGCTCAAAATAGGGGGTGAATTGGATGTTGCCCGGCAGCTCCAGCACCAGGGTGGCGTCCTGGGCCAGGGCCGTACCCACATAGTCCCCGGCATTGGCGAAGTCGGTGATCTCCCCAAATTTGATGGGGGCGATCATGGCGGAGTAGAGGCCGCCGAAGGGGATGTCCCCGGCCTTGGCAATCAGCGCGGCGCTCTCCCACCCGCTGTCGTCATAGCCCTCGGCCATGAACTCGCCCAGGTCGTCCCGGGCGTCGAAGTAGACGTTGCGCTCGGCCAGCATGGAGGACTGGGTGTAGCCGGGGTAGTCCGCCCCGGCGGTGACCCGGTTCTTGTAGCCGGTGTGGCGGGCGGCCTTCCAGGAGCTGTCCGAGCATATAGATACGCCCCCGGCGTCCAGCTCAAAAATAAGCCCCGCCTGGGTGTACTCGTCCCCCTCCTCGTCCAGGAGAACGGGGACGATGGAGCCGTCCCCTGAGCGGCCATTGAAGGCCACCAGCACGGCGATGGTGTTCTCCCCCTGCTTCAGGTTGGTGAGCTCCACCGTGTCATAGTAGCTGTCATAGGGGGTGGGGCCCCGCTTCAGTGAACCGTCCAGCACCACCAGCTCCCCGTTGACCCACAGCACGTACTTGTCCACGGCGGAGATGAACGCGGTGGCGGAGGGGACTGCCTGGTCCAGGGTGAAGGTCTTGCGGAAGGCTACATAGCTATCCTCCGCGCAGCTCTCCGTCCAGATCCAACTGGCCGTCCAGTCCGTCTTTTTGTAGCCCTCGATGCTGTCCAAATACAGCAGATCGGAGCGGTCGGGCGCACCCCGATCCGGTACAGTAGTTTCCCCCTCCACAGGGTCGGAAGGGCTGGGCGTGACATCCCCTCTGTTGTCGCACCCGGCCAGCAGCGAGAAGATGGAGGCGGCGCAGAGAAGCAGCGCGGCGCCCCGTTTGAACCAGTTCTTTTTCATTCAAATTCCCCCTTATCATAATCAGCCAGAAACAGTTCTGTCACGGGCTCTCCTTCCGTCTCCTAATGCGCCTTGCACCTATCTTTCGAATCATCAAAACGATCACTGCGATCATAACGATGATGAATAATACTGCAATGCCTCCTATGATCCACAGCGGCCTAAACGCGGCGCGGTTCTCTTGGATTTCCCCACGCGCACCAAACCGGTACCGTTCCACAGCAGTTCCATTAGGGGATTCCCCTTCCAACACAAGGACCCATTCGCCCTCTGCCACTTCTTCGGCAAAGACCACTTTGCTTCGGTCGAGATTAAGCGCAGGGCGCATATATACAGGGCCGGTGCCAAACACGTTATCCTGGTTTTCAAAAAAATCCAGGAGCCATCCGTTGAAAAATACAATACCCACATCAATGGGGAAGCTGGGGTCATGTGGGGAGCGCAGCCACCAGCTGGCCGCAACACCATCAAAGCCTGCGACCCGGGCCGCATTGCCATCAAAGCCATATCTGATGCTGTCGGCTTCCTCCGCTGATAGGAGGAATATCTTGTCCCCGTCCAAAATATGCTCGGCCGCGTCGAAGTTCACCACCGCCCGCATCCCGCCACCACTATCTGCCGCGGAAAATGGCGTCTCGAATATATGCTCTTTGGCAAAAGCCGCGTCAGACTTATACGTAGGGAGTATTGCAGCCTTCTCTGCTTCCGAAAAAGTCGTTTCAAGAAAGTGGCTGCACCATTTCTGCGCATCGCTGTCCTGATAGTCGTTGCTTTTCGGGTCGCGCTCGTTTCGGAAAAAGACTCCGCCGCCAGTATCGCTTCCAATCAGGTTTTCACTGAGAAGAAACATCCCCGGCTCGCCAGTGTTTGTTTTTTCAGAATCCAGCACACGCCATGCGCCGTCAAAATGGGTTGCGTCATCTGGCGTGCCGAAATAGACCAGGTCGTCGTCCCTAATGCCAGACAACGGAGCTGTTTGGCCAGCGGCATGGACGGGAACCGGGAAACAGGACAATGCAAGGATGAACCCCAGCAGTATGCTGGCAGCTCTCCCCAGAACCATCCTGCCCCTTGTTTTTCCGATACGGTTCAATACCGATTCCTCCCCTGTGGCGCATAGAATGCAGCCCAAACTTCTGCTCCGCCGCTGCCGCAGATATGCGCAGAAATAGGCCGTCTGCCTATTTTGACATTGGGCGTTGATCTTGGTGCTTCACTAAAATGCCTGACTATAATTATACATATTGTTACATAACTAAGAAACGGCAAACGCACAGCCTTGCCCTTTGACCGCATAACCTTTTGTTTCGGAAAAGACGAACAGCCTACACGGGCAAACCGTCCTGTATCGCGTCTTCGATATGAAAAGGGACAGACGGTAAACCCGCTGTCCCTTTTAGTCCCTCAATAAAACTTCTCACTATGGATTCCGCCCATTTTGAAGCCAGCGTCCTGGCTCCAGAAGCAGTTCTATAATCGAAGGAACCACTTCCACCCCCCAATGCCTCCAATACTTTGAGGATTGAGATCATCTCAATATTCTCTACGCTGATGGCGCTGCGCATCTGCAACAGTGTTCCTTGTTTTTACTCGGCGCCTTTAAGTTTACAAGTTATGCTCTTTTCTATCCTAAAGCAGCACCTCCATAGTGATGCCTTTGTTTTGCACCACTATGGAGGTTTACGCATTTTTGGGAATAGATTCCATGTTATGTATTTTATAGAATTCTTCCGACAAAAGGATTTCTTGCGCTCTACTCACATAAATTTTTCAGGAACAATAGTTTAACCACCCCGTCCTTTTCTATGATTAGCTTACGCCACTTTCTGAACCCGGATGCTTTGTGCCCTTATCTGAAGCTCCTGCCCCAGGAACTTCAGCGTGGCAAACTCATCGTCCAGCCCATCCAGCTCCCGGTAGAGCACCTCCTCATAGTGCTTCTTCTTTTCCTCCAACGCCTGGATTTTCAGCACCCAGCGATCCATCACAGCGGGGCTCTGGCTGCCGGATTTGATGAGGTAGTCCGCCCGCTCCTGGTAGGTGGCGATCTCCTTTTTCACCGCCGCATAGAACTCCTCGGTCATCTTGGACCGCTGTTTTTCATCGTCAATGATGAAAAAGCTGTTCACCATCAGTGGCGTCTCCCTGCGGTTCAGTCCGCCTAACAGTCCGATGAACTCCTCAAACACATCCACCTTGTCCATGTGGGTGCGGGGCACGAAGTACATATGCCCCGTGATACTCAGCTTGGTGGCCTCCAGCCCCCGCAGATAATTGACGCAGATGGTTTCGATCTGTTTCCGGTTGGCGCACCTCTGATAAAGCTCGAACAGCTCCTCCGCCTTGCGGCAGCAGGCCGGGACGTCGATGGCGTCATCCGGCGCCAGGTTCTCCGCCCGGAATACGCCGTCTTTCTTATCATAGCTGATGTTCGCCAGCTTTTCGTAGTTGTTGGTACGCTGGTTCAGCGTCTCCTTCACCAGCTCCCGGGATAAAATATCGGCGCTGGTGCGTTTGTTGTCCCGGCAGTAGGCCAGATAGATATTGGTCTCCCCCATAACCGTCACCGGGACGCGCTCCCGGATGTCTCCGGTGGCGGAGCGGAACGCGTCGCCCACGGACAGCCGGGTGCCGCCGGCGTAGGGGATTCCCATGTCCTCACACAGCTTGGACAGCTCCACCTTGTCCACCAGCAGGTTTGCCAGGGAGAAATAGAGGAATTTACCCAACATATGGGCTTTATCGCCTTGGGACGTGCCGATGAAATCATGCATATCAAATACGTTATCCATTACTTTGCCCTCCTTGTCTTTTTATATGACCGCCGCCCGGCTGAGAAGGTAGTCATCCACTCCCTTGTACGCCGGATCCCATGTGTATTTCATGTATTTTAGGCCCTTGATGGCCTGTACTTCCCTCCGCATCGCCAGCACGGCGCTGCAGACATTGGGGTTCGTCATTTGATCCATGTCCATGGCCTCCACCACCTGGGTGACGCCCAAATCCTTCAGCGTGCCCTTGAGCCCGCGGATGGCGTTCACCCCGCCCACGCACACAAACAGCGTGTCATGGGCCAGGTAGCTGGCCACGTCCCCCTTCAGCGGGCCCTCCGTCAGGAAGGCCCGCTTTTGGGTGGTGTCGCCGGTGACATGGATCCAGGAATAGCTCCAGGTGCCGTTGGGCATATCCCGGCTGGACAGCCAGCGGTATTTCCTGCTGGGCTTATCCGCATCGTCCAGTCGGATCTTCATGCCCTGGATCAGCCCATCCTTGTTGCGGACAGGGATCAGGAAACCCTTCGGCCCACAAATCGTCCAGTCGCCGTAGTAGGTGCGGAACCCCGGCAGGCCCAGCAGTTCATGGCCGCTGGCGCGGAGCAGGGCGGCCAAAAGCCGCCGCCCCGCGTCCGTTTCCGGCATACTGCGGTACTGGTTCCGCGCGATACGCTCCTCAGACAGCCCCCGCTCCAGCAGATTTTCCCGGTGCCGGGGCAGCAGGGTGAGATGGTCCAGCATGGCGGCGTAGGCTTCATGCCGCCGCTCCAAGGGCAGGGGCTGGCGCTCCGCCTCCGGCCGGGCCTTTGCCTGCCGGGGCATGGGATAGACCTTGCCCTCCTGAGCCAGCGCCTGGTATGCCTCCTTGTTGGACACGCCCATCAGCCGGGCGTACAGCGTCACGCTGTTGCCATGGGCGCCGCACAGGTTGCAGCGGTACAGATCCGTGCTGGTGTTCAGGCTGAGGTGATACTTTCCCGGCCCGTGGTCGTGGCAGAAGGGGCAGGTGGCCTCCACCTCCCGGTGCTTCAGCGTCCGGGAATCGAGGGCCACGCCGCACCGCCGGGCCGCGTCCACAATGGGGATCTTCTCATAGACCAAGCGGCGCCGCCTCCTTCCTTAACGATCTGAGATCACGCGGCCTGCCGCTCGGCCAGGGTGATGGGACGCACCGGGCGCACCGCCAGCGGCGTGCCGCTGACGCACTTGGCCATGATGACCTGCCCGGTGGGCCGCACATTGGCCAAATCGTCCACGGACTCCATATTGTCCACGAACACCGGGTAATTGCGCCCGGTGAGCCGCTTCATCAGCTCGGACACCTCCATCCCTGCCCGGATCTTCTCGGACAGGGAAAGCCGGTCATAGCGCCGTCCGCCGTAGGTGAATTTGAACGCATCCTTCCGCTCCCCGGTGGTTTTCACCACATCGTAGAGGGAGATCTCCACCCGGTTCATTTTTAGCGCGGAGAAGGTCAGCTTCGCCCGTTCGCTCACATAGATAGCAACGTCGGCGATCAGCTTTTTCAGCGCCGTGATCTTGTCCTGGACGGCCTTGATCTTTCCGTCAAAGTCCTCTGGCTTCTGATCTGCCGCGGCCTGAGCCGCTTTCAAATCAGCGGCGCACTCCCGCAGTTCCTCCCGGCACTCCTTCAGCCGGGCGCACTCCGCCTCGGTGAGGTTGCCGTACTCCAGATCGGATGTGAGCTGCTGGATCTGAACCCGCAGATCATCCGCCGGGCTGTCCTCCGTCTTTTGGGCCCGAAGGCCGGCCAGCTGCCCTTCCAGCTCGGCCACATCATCGGCCTGGAACTGCTCGAACACAGCCTTGGCTTTGGCGTCATTTTCGTTCAGCTCATTGAGCTGGGCCCGCTGCTCCTGGCCGGCGGCGATGGTAGCCTTGCTGGACGTTTCCAGCGCCGAGCGCACCTCTACCAGTGCCTCCTCTGTGATGAGTCGGCGGCAGGTGGGACAGGGCTCGCCGGGGACACAGGCGTGGAACGCCTGCTTGTCCCGGTTGAACCGCGCGGCAAGCTCCGCCAGCTTGGCGTTGGCTTCGGCAATGGCCTGGGTGTAGGGGGACTGGTACTGCTCCACCCGCCGGGCGGCCAGCTTCCGCTCCAATTCCATGATCTCGCCATCCAGCGGGGAACCGTCCCGGGCCGCTTCGTCATAGCGGGCGCTGAGCTCCACCAGCTGCTGCTCCATGGCCTTTGTGTCCAGGCCGTCAAACCGCTTGGCCTCCAGCTCCTCCACCGCCCGGGTGAGGGCGTCCCGGCGGGCGGACAGGCCCTCCACGGTCTTGCTCCAGCCCTGGCCTTGGCTGTCCACCAGATCCTTCTGCCCCTGGAGATAGATGACGGTCTCCTCCAACTCCCGGATGTCCGCCCGCTTTTTCTTCAGGTAGGTGTCCGGGGAGAGAAGCGGTTCGTTTTCCAGCGATGCCCGTGTGGCGTCGGAGAGCTGGGCCAGCACCGCCTCATGGGAAATCAGGGGCAGATGCCGCTCCAGCAGGTTTTTGCCGTCCTCCCCCAGCTC
Organism: uncultured Oscillospiraceae bacterium; assembly: GCA_949916125.1. Classification (GTDB taxonomy): domain Bacteria; phylum Bacillota; class Clostridia; order Oscillospirales; family Oscillospiraceae; genus Enterenecus. The sequence goes on along the minus strand of CATLEJ010000032.1, from coordinate 1,479 downwards.
CTCAATAAAATAGAGGGGGTTGAAGATGGACAGGAACACGTCTTTCTCGCCAAACAGCTCGGTGAGATCCATCTGGCGGATCGTGTAGCCGTCATAGAGGATGGTCATGGTGCTCTTGTGCCGGGTGCGGGTGAGCACATGGGCTGTGCCTTCCTCATCCACAAAGTTCATGGTGATGGACACGTCGGGCTGGGTTTCATTGTGCAGCCGGTCGATACCCCGTTCCCCAAAGAAGGGGAGGCCGGTGACAGCAAAGGCGATGGCGTCGGCGATGCTGGTCTTGCCCCGGCCGTTGCCGCCGGTGATAACGGTGGGATTTCCGAACACCAGCTCCGTGGGTTCCCCATAGGACTTGAACCCGGCGATGGTCATGCCAGTGATTTGGAAGCTTTGAATTTTTTTCATGCTGCGCTCCTTTCTAAGCCGCCTGGGGCTGGGTGTCCGCAATCCTAAACTTCTCAAGCATATAGTAGACAACGGTATCTTTCTGCCGCTTATCCAGCTTCACATCCGTCAGGATCACGTCCACGGCCAGCTCCGGGTGCTCTCCCCGGACAAAGGCTTCCAGCTTGTCCCCCTGGGAGGATTCCAGCCTCAGCTGGGTGCTGGCGGAGTTGATCCCCTTGTTGATGCGGGCCTGGCGGATGATGTACGAAATACCGTTCCCCCTCGGCTTACCTTTTGGTGCGTTTCCGGCACGTCCGGCGGCATCATTGCCGCCTCTCCCCTGCTGCGTTCCCGCCGCCTGACCGTCCGGCGCGGGCTCCGGCTCCGCCTGGGGCCGCAGCCCTCCGGCGGGGGCGGGCGTCAGGTTCAGCTTACCCAGCATTTTGAGGTAGGCATAATCCAGCCGCTCCTGCTGATCCTTTTTGATGCACCAAGTCTTGCCCCGTTTTTCCACGTCCACGAACACCACGTCCATGTTATACAGCACCCGGCCGATGCCCCACTGGACGGCGGCCCGCTTCATACTGTCGGACAGGCCGCCCTTGACGGGCTCAATGTCCGAATCCTCGGCACCGTCCCATTTGGTGATGAAGCCGTCCCCGTAGCGGATGGAAATGCCGCACAGCTGGGCCTCCTTGCCTCCCGCGCCGTGCCAGGGCTTGAAGTCGTTATACCAGTTCTCCGGCCCCACCACATCGTCCAGACGGGACATGATGGCCCGGTTGGTGACGTAGGGGACGGCGATACCCAGCTCCTTTGCCTCGACTACCCTTTGCAGCCGCCATTCCAGATCCTCCGGCGCGAAGGGCATGGCCAGCTCGGCCTGGATCTGTCTCGGGTCTTTCTGATTCACAGCGTTCACCTCGCGTCTAAAAAGTCCTTCAGTGTTTTGCCGTCCGGCACCAGCACGTCGGTGTAATAGTGGGACGGCGTTTTCCCCTTCATCTGCTCCAGGAGGTCGCGGTACTCGGCGTAAAGCCGGTTGTTGTCCCTGGAATAGAGGTCATTGTTGTTGGGCAGGCGCAGGAGATA
>CATLEJ010000031.1 GCA_949916125.1 uncultured Oscillospiraceae bacterium | reverse complement strand
GTCCCGAAGAAAACCACAGGAGGCCGATATGGAGAACAAACTTAGGGGGCTGCGCCGCGCCCCTGTGATCCCTGCGCTGGCCCTGCTGGTGATCCTCCTGGGCCTGGCGATGACGTCCGGCGTGTTTCGCCGCAGCCAGCAGATGCTGGTGGACGGGCAGGACGGACAGCTGATGAAAACCGCCCAATCGGTGGACAACAACATCATGGGCCATTTTGCCTGGTACTGCTCCGATCTGGAGTATGTCACCAGCCGCCGGGGGTTTTTGACGGCGGAGGAGCGCTACCTCAGCGGCGGCGGGGCGGAGGATCTGCTCTATTATCTGCGGGAGAGCCCCCTGCCCAAGACGGTGATGGTGGAGTCCATGCTGGTGCTCCGGGAGGGCGGGGTGGCCCTGTCCACCGGGGACAGCACCGACTATGAGCCGCTGGACGTCATCGGGCGGATCGGGGAGGTGGGGATCTCCCTGTGGACGGACGGGACGGGGCGGCCCTATGTGGCCTTGGTTTTGGAGAAGGGGGAGGTGGGCTATGCCGCCCTCATCGACGGGGAGGCGTTCTTCGCCATCGCCGAGGAGCAGACCGCCGCCGAGGAGACCGACCGCATCCTGGTGCTGGACGCCCGGGAGCGGTATTTCTTCCACCGAACCCAGGAGGGGATCCGGGTGGACGCCGTGGACGAGCTGGATCCCCTGGTCCACAGCAGCCTCTACCTGATGCTGGCCGCCCAGCGGTCGGGACAGGCCAGCTCCGACTTTTTCCGCAGCGGCGGCCAGTCCGGCGGGAAAAGCTACACCGCCCGGATGGCGGTGCTCCCCGCCCCCGGCAATGAAAACGGCTGCTTCACCGTGGGGGTGGCCCGGAACTACGATCAGGTGATCCACCCCTTCCAGTCCGCCATGGCCCGGATGGCGCTGTGCGGCGTGGTGATCATGGCGGGGGCGGGGGTGCTGGCCCTGTTCCTGATGCGCTCCCGCCGGGGCCACCGCCAGACCCAGGAGGAGCTGGAGGTGCTGAAGGCCAAGGCGGAGGCCATGGAGGCCCTGAATGCCCAGACCCGGGAGATGGCCCACCGGCAGCGGCTGGAGACCATCGGCACGCTGACCTCCGGCATCGCCCATGAGTTCAACAACCTGCTTACCCCCATCATGGGGTACAGCATCCTCATCCTGGAAAAGCTGCCCCCGGAGGACACGGAGTCCTATGAAAACGCCCTGGAGATCTACAACGCCTCCCAGAAGGCCAAGCAGATCATCTCCCGGCTGTCCAACCTCTCCCGGAAGGAGACCCCCGGCGCGCTGCGCCCCATCCGGCTGGACACGCTGGCGGAGCAGGTGCTTGAGGTGACCGCACCCGCCCGGCCCAAGGGGGTGCGGGTGGAGACCGGGTTCGCCGCGCAGGGCCGCCCCATCCTGGGGGACGAGACCCAGCTGTTCCAGCTGACGCTGAACCTGGTGCTGAACTCCTTCGAGGCGCTGGCCGGCCAGGGGGGCGCCGTGCGGGTGTCCACCGGGACGGACGGGGAGCGCGCCGTCCTGCGGGTGGCGGACAACGGCCCGGGCATCCCCGACGAGGTAAAGGATCAGATCTTCGACCCCTTCTTCACCACCAAAGGCTCGGGCAAGGGCATCGGCCTGGGCTTGGCCATCGTCTATCAGATTGTGGAGGCCCACGGCGGAACCATCACTCTGGAGAGCGCCGCCGGCCAGGGCACCGCCTTTACCGTTGCCCTTCCCGCCGCCCCGCCGGGGGAGGAACCGCCCCAGACCTGAGCGCCTGCCAGTGTCCGCCGCGGCGGACGGAACCCGAACCAGCCCGTTCGCCCTGCCGGTATGTCCGGCGGGGCGATTGTCTTTTTCTTAACAAATATTAAGGCGGCGTATATGTGCCGTTAAGGAGGCGGGCGTAAACTGTTGAAAAAAGGGAGTGGTTCTCATGCTGGAGCATCTGGTGGAGGCGGTGCTGGAGGTACTGATTCCGCTGTGCGAGATGATGGGCATCCTGGTCATCGCCGTATCCACCTGCACCGCCTTCTGGCGGTACTTCCGAGGGCTGTTCACCCGCACCCCGGGGGACGTGAAATCCCAGCTGGCCTCCGGGCTGGCCCTGAGCCTGGAGTTCAAAATGGCCGCCGAGATCCTGAAAACCGTGCTGGTTCGGGACATGACCGAGCTGATGGTGCTGGGGGCCGTCATCATTCTGCGTGCTTTGCTTTCATTCCTGATCCACTTTGAAATGAAGCAGCATGATACATCCAAACAAGAGACTTTAGGAGGAATCGCAAAATGAAACTGAACCGGATCACCGCTCTGCTGCTCTCCGCGCTGCTCCTGCTGTCCGCCCTGGCGGGCTGCACCACCGTGGTGGTGGGGCCGGAAGGGAATAACCCCGCCACCCAGGCGCCCGTTGAGACCCAGACGCCCCCCGAGACCCAGACCCCCTCCGGCAACGGCGACGCCGTTCCCGTCAAGACCGGCCTGGCCGTGGTCACCGACCTGGGCAAGAGCAAGGACGTCTCCGCAGAAGGGGACGGCCTGGCCCAGAGTGAGATCACCCTGATCGCCGTCACCGTGGACGGAGACGGCGTCATCGACTCCTGCGTCATCGACACCATTCAGGCGAAAATCAACTTTGACGCCGGCGGCAAGCTGACCACAGACCCGTCCACCACCTTCCGCAGCAAGAACGAGCTGGGCGACGAGTACGGGATGCGCAAGGCCAGCTCCATCGGCAAGGAGTGGAACGAGCAGGCCGCGGCCATGGCCCAGTACGCCGTGGGCAAGACCATCGACGAGCTGAAGGGCATCGCCGTGGACGAGGGCGGCAAGCCCACCGACGCGGATCTGGCCGCCTCCGTCACGCTTGAGATCGGCGAGTTTATTGACGGCATCGAGGCCGCCGTCAACAACGCCAGCCACCTGGGCGCGGTGAAGGGCGACAAGCTGGGCCTGGCCAGCGAGACCAACATGAGCAAGAGCAAGGACGCCTCCGCCGACGGGGACGGCCTGGCCCAGGCCTACGCCACCTTCGCCGCCGTCACCTTCAACGGCGACACCGTCACCAGCTGCTACATCGACGCGGTGCAGGCCAACGTGAACTTTGACACAGAGGGCCACATCACCACCGACCTGACCGCCGCCCCCAAGACCAAGAACGAGCTGGGCGACGGCTACGGGATGCGCAAGGCCAGCTCCATCGGCAAGGAGTGGAACGAGCAGGCCGCCGGCTTCTGCGCCTACGTCACCGGCAAGACCGTGGCCGAGATCAAGGGCCTGGCGGTGGACGAGGGCGGCAAGGCCACCGACGCGGATCTGGCCGCCACCACCACCGTGGGCATCGGCGAGTTCCAGACGCTCATCGAGAAGGCCGCGAAGTAAGCGGACAGACACTTCCGGGGCAGGCCGTCCGGCCTGCCCCGGCCGCAAGGAGGGAAGGGACATGAGGCAGCGCATTCCGGCGCTGGCGCTGGCGGCGGCGCTGCTGCTCAGCGGGTGCGCCGGGCAGGCGAACCCCGAGCCGAAGCCGCGCCGCTATGAGGCCAGCGTCCTGACCCTCTTTGACACGGTGACCACCATCGTGGGCTACGCCGAGACCGAGGAGGACTTCCGGCGCACGGCCCAGGAGTTCCATGACAGCCTGCTGGAGTACCACCAGCTCTTTGACGTCTACCACGAGTACGACGGGATCAACAACCTGAAAACCGTCAACGACCGCGCCGGAGGGGATCCGGTGGAGGTGGACGGCCGGATCATCGATCTGCTGCTGTTCTGCCGGGAGTTAAAGGGACTCACCGGCGGCCGGGTGGACGTGACCATGGGCAGCGTGCTGGCCCTGTGGCACGAGGCCCGGACGGAGGGGGTGGACGATCCGGAGCACGCCGCCCTCCCCGACGCCGGGGCGCTGGAGGAGGCGGCGAAGCACACCGGCTTTGACCTGCTGGAGATCGACCAGGAGGCGTCCACCCTCCGCCTCACCGACCCCCTGGCCCGGCTGGACGTGGGGGCGGTGGCCAAGGGCTGGGCGGTGGAGCAGGTGTGCGCCGCCGCCCCGGAGGGACTGCTGGTGAGCGTGGGCGGCAACGTCCGGGCCACCGGGCCCAAGCCAGAGGGGAATTCCCCCTGGGTGGTGGGGGTGCAGGATCCGGACGGGGGAAAGCAGGATTACCTCCACACCCTGAACATCGACCGCCAGTCGGTGGTGAGCAGCGGCGACTACCAGCGGTACTACACCGTGGACGGCGTGCGCTACCACCATATCATCGACCCGGATACCCTCCGCCCCGGCCAGCTGTGGCGGGCGGTGACCGTGGTGTGCCCTGACTCGGGGCTGGCGGACGGGCTGTCCACCGCCCTGTTCCTCCTGTCCCGGGAGGAGGGGGAGGCCCTGGCGGAGCGCTGCGGCGCCCAGGCCCTGTGGGTGGCCCCGGACGGGACGCTGTCCTACACCGACGGCTTCCGGGACTATGTCCGCACCTGACCCATGATGGAACCCATTTTCAACCTTGAGAGGTGATGTGTATGAAATCCCTGTTCTTCGGCGGCGTCCATCCGGAGGGGCGCAAGGAGCTGAGCGCCGACGCCCCCCTGACGGCCATGGCCCTCCCCGCCCGGCTGGCGGTGCCCCTGCGGCAGCACATCGGCGCGCCCTGCAAGCCCCTGGTGGCGGTGGGGGACGCGGTGCGCATGGGCCAGAAGATCGGCGACGGTGAGGGACTGTGTGTCCCCGTCCACGCGCCGGTGTCCGGCGTGGTGGAGGCCATTGAGGACCGGCCCCACCCCAGTGGCGGCGCCTGCCCCGCCATTGTCATCAAAAACGACTTCCTGGACACACCCGATCCCGCCGTCCGTCCGGCGGCCAACCCGGATCAGCTCACCCCCGACGAGCTGATTACCATACTCCATGACGCAGGGCTGGCGGGCATGGGCGGCGCGGCCTTCCCCACCGACGTGAAGGCCAGGACCGGCATGGGCCGGACGGAAACCCTCATCCTCAACGCCTGCGAGTGCGAGCCCTATATCACGGCGGACGACGCCCTGCTGCGCGCGCGCCCTGGGGACGTGCTGCGGGGGCTGGCGCTGCTGGCCCGGATTCTGGATCCGAAGCGGATCGTGGTGGGCATGGAGGACAACAAGCCGGAGGCCGCCGGCCAGGTCAAAGAGGCGCTGAAGGATTACCCCAATGTGGAGCTGAAGCTGCTGCCCACCCGCTACCCCCAGGGGGCGGAAAAGCAGCTCATCCAGGCGGTCACCGGGCGGCAGGTGCCCTCCGGCGGCCTGCCCAAGGACGCGGGCTGCGCGGTGTTCAACGCCGCCACCGCCTACGCCGCCTGCCGTGCGGTGTACGAGGGAATGCCCCTCATCGAGCGGGTGGTCACCGTCACCGGCGAAGGGGTGAACCAGCCCCGGAACCTCGCCGTGCGGGTGGGCACCTCCTTCCAGGAGGTCGTCGCCGCCGCCGGGGGGCTGGCGGACGACGTGTGGAAGGTGCTGTCCGGCGGGCCGATGATGGGGGTGGCCCAGGGCGACCTGTCCGTCCCCGTCACCAAGGCGGTGAACGCGGTGGTGTGCCTGTCCTCCGCCCAGAACGGCGAGAGCGACGACCCCGTGTGCATCCGCTGCGGGAAGTGTCTGGAGGTGTGCCCCATCCGGCTGGAGCCGCTGTACCTGTACCGCTTCGCCAACGCCGGGGATCTGGACGCCCTGAAGCGGCTCCATCTCACGGACTGCATTGAATGCGGCTGCTGCGCCTACGCCTGTCCGGGCAAGGTCCCCCTGGTGGAGGGCTTCCGGAAGGGTAAGCTGGCGCTGAAGGAGGGAGCGAAATGAATCTGACGGTAAGCGCATCCCCCCACATTCGGGGGAAGGACACCACCCGGCGGCTCATGCTGGACGTGGTGATCGCGCTGATCCCCGCGCTGATTGCGGGGATTGTCCTTCAGGGCCCGCGGGCCGCGCTGGTGGCGGCGGTGTGCGTCGCCACCGCCCTGCTGGGCGAGCTGCTGGTCAATCTCGTCCTGCGCAAGCGCAGTACGCTGCCCGACGGCTCCGCCGCCGTCACCGGGCTGCTGCTGGCCCTGACCCTGCCCGCCTCCGTGCCCTACTGGGTGGCCGCCATCGGCGGGCTGTTCGCCACGGTGGTGGTGAAGGGCCTGTGCGGCGGCCTGGGGCAGAACACCTTTAACCCGGCGCTGGGGGCCCGGGCCTTCCTGATGCTGCTGTTCCCCGCCTGCCTCACCCGGTTCCCCGCTTTGGGCGCGGCCCTGTCCCTGGGCGGGCTGAGCCCGGCGGACGTGGTCACCGGGGCCACCCCCCTGCACCATATGCAGATGCCCGCCCTGCCCGACGCATCCCTGGCCGAGATGTTCCTGGGCCGGATCGGGGGCTGCATCGGGGAGACCTCCGCCCTGGCCCTGCTCATCGGCTGCGGCTGGCTGCTGTTCCGGCGGGTGATCAGCGTCCGCATACCCGCCGCCTATCTGGGGACGGTGGCCGTCCTCACCCTGGTGTTCCCCAAGGGGGACAGCCCCATCCTGTGGATGGCGTACAGCCTGCTGGGCGGCGGCGTGCTGTTGGGGGCCATCTTCATGGCCACCGACTACGCCACCTCCCCCGTGGGGCCCGTGGCCCAGATCGTGTACGGCGTGGGGTGCGGCGCGCTCACCGTGGTGTTCCGCTACACGGGCCTGTTCCCGGAAGGGGTTACTTACGCAATCCTGCTGATGAACGCCGCCGCCTGGCTGCTGGACCGTTATCTGGCGCCCACGCGGTACGGCGGGAGAAAGGAGGCGGCGCAATGAGAGCAAAGGATCTGATCGCCCCGGTGGCTGCCCTTGCGGTGGCGGCGGGGGTGCTGCTGGGCGTGTCCGCCGCCCTGAGCCCCGGCGCGGAGGGGCGGCAGGCCGCCGCCCGCAATGAGATCATGAGCTATATGCTGCCCAGCCGCCCCGCCTCCTTCACGGAGGAGCCCTATGACGGGGAGGACGAGAGCATCCGCCGGGTGTTCAAGGCGGAGGACGGATACGTTTTGGAGGTGGAGACCGCCGGCTACGTGGGCCCCATGACCCTGTGGGTGGGGGTAACCAACGAGGGGACGGTATCCGGCGTGACGGTGCGGGATCACGGGGAGACCTTCGGCCTGGGCGGGGGCGCTCAGACCGATGCCCCCTTCCTGCTGCAATTTCTGGGCACCGCCGGGGAGGCCGCCGTGGGGGAGGACATCGACGCCCTCACCGGGGCCACCGTCACCAGCAAGGCGGTGACCCGGGCGGTGAACGCCGCCGCCGCCTTTGTCACCGGCGCGGACGTCTCCTCCGGCGCCACAGAATGGGAGGGCTGACATGAAGCACAATCCATTGAAGCGCAGCGCGCTGCTGGCCATTGTGGTGGGCGTGGCCTGCCTGGCTCTGGCCCTGGTCGGGGCGCTGGCCCCGCTGGTTATCCGGCCCAAGCTCGACCTGGTGATGATCCTGGGGCTCAGCCTCATCGCCCTGACCCTGGACGCCTACCTGGGCACCCCCTCCCAGCCGTCCTGGCCGGCCCTGCTGGCCAACACGGCGCTGGGCGGGATTACCTTCGGCCTGCTGCCCTGGTGCGCCGGGGTGGCGGGGACGGCGCCCGTCTGGGCGCTGGGCCTGGCGGGGGCGGCGGTATTCGGGATCGCCTGCCTGCTGTACTCCGCCGCGCTGGAGCGCATCGCCACCGGCGGCAAGGCGCCCCTGGCCCCGGCGGGCACCGCCCTGATGCTCTATCTGGCGGGCCAGTGCCTGAGCGGGCTGCTGTGAAGCGGCCCTTCTCATCGGGAGGACGGGTACAGCTGTCCGAACAAAAACGTTTGCCGTGGTACATCGTCAAAAAGAACGCGAGTAGTTGCAGAACTACCCGCGTTCTTTTTGTCCAGGCGCCTATGATTTTTTGGCCGCTCTTTAAGCGCCCCGGTGTGATTTGCCCTTCTGATCTCTCTGCCTGCGCCCTTGCACAGTTTGGGCCGTATTTGGAAAAATTGAACCACTTTTTTATAGCAATTTGGAGTATTTTATGGTAAGATTATTTCATAGTATTCTGAACTTTTACCTGGCGCCAAATGTAGTGGGGGGCGTGACACATGACATTACTGCAAATTCAATATTTCCGGGCGGTAGCCCAGGCCGGAAACATTACAAGTGCGGCGGATGAGCTGTATGTTTCCCGCCCCGCCATATCCAGGGCCATGCGGGATTTGGAGATGGAATTCGGCATTGCGCTGTTCCGGCGCTCCAACACGGGGCTCTCCCTCACGGAGGCGGGCTGCGCTTTTTATGAGGCGTGTAATGACATTCAGGCCCGCATTGACAGCCTGGACGCGCAGTTTGCCCAAATGAAGGAACGCCGCCGGGGGCGGGACATCCGCCTGGGCCTGACGCCGCTCACCGGCACCGCCATATTCCCCCGGTTCTATCACGATTTCCGGGAGGCGTATCCCGGGGTCAGGATTGTCACCATGGAGCACAGCCACAACCAGGCCCGCCTGATGCTGGAGGACGGCAGCATGGACGCATCCTTCACCACCCATACCGAGGGGCTGTCGGAAAACGTGGGCACGATGGAGCTGACCCAGACACAGCTGGTATTCTGCGTCTCCGCCGACCACCCGCTGGCGGGCAGGGCCCAGGTCAGCATCAGCGAGATTGCGGACGAGCCGCTGGTGTACATGGAAAAGGGGATGCAGCGGGAACAGGAGATCATGCGGCGCTACCGAAAGATTGGGCGCACCCCCAATGTTGTGCTGCGCATGGTTCAGATCAATGCCCTGCGGAACGTGGTGTCCGAGGGGATTGCCGCCGGTATCCAGCTCCAGGGCAGCATTGACGACGGGCAATCTGTGATTGGCATCCCCTTTTCCCCGCCCTTGAATTTCCAAATCCGGCTGATCTGGAACCGCCAGTCAGAGGAGCGGGAGAGCGTCCGGGCCATGCTGGCCTTTGCCGAAAGGTGGCGCACCTCCCACTGAGGCCGGCCCACGAAAAAAGCATCCCCAGCCGTGCGACCGCCGGCCGGGGATGCTTTTTCGGTTTACAGGGGGTGAGGCGGGGCCTTACAGGACATAGCCGAAGATGGTAAAGAGGATGCTGGCCACCACGATATAAATGCCCACCGTGATGGAGCCCCGGGTCCAGATGAATTTCTGGTCGATTTCCTCCCGGTCCAGCAGCAGGGCGGCATATACCATGGCGCCGTAGGTCATAAAGGCGATCTGGCCGCAGAAGATGATGGCCGCGCCCAGCACGGTGCCGTTGATGCCGGAGTTGAGCTGAAGGGTGCAGGCAAAGGGCATCATGACGGTACTCAGCGCGAAGCTGACGGGCATACCGTTCATAAAGTTGGTGCTGACGGTGGCGATAACCACCGCGGTGATCACCAGGATGGGCCAGGACGCCTCGCCCAGCAGGGGCTCCAGCAGGCTGCCGATCCAGGCCTTGATGCCCAGGTCGTCGGAGGAGATGGCGCCGCCCAGCAGGGAGAACGCGCCGATCAGGCACACGATGGTCCACATGGTGTGGTTTTTCAGCACGGCGGGGCCGTCCAGGAAGGGCTTGCCGTCCACGTGAATCAGGCACAGCACCGCCACAATGGCGATCCACACCCAGGTGGAGCCGATGCCGTTGTAGACAGGGTACCAGGAGGCGTCCTTGGGGACAAAGAAGGAGGACAGGATATACAGGATGCCCACGCCCAGCGCGCCCAGCAGGGTGAGCTGGCGCTTGTTGAACTTCATGCTGTCCTTGTCCATGCCCTGCATGGTGGACACGTCGAAGGACTGGAGCGGCTTGAGGTCGCAGCGGAACACAAAGCCGATGAACAGGGTGTAGACCGCAAACAGGCCGATGGTGACGGCGGTGGTGGAGATAAAGTAGGCGCCGCCGTCAAAGGTCAGGTTGTAGTTCTCCATAATCCCCCGCACGATGGAGATGGTGGCCAGATGGACGCCTTTGAAGGGGAGGATGTACGCGCCGATGGCGCCCAGGTAGGTGCCCAGCAGCATCAGCTTGCACAGGGGATCCTCCTTCTTGTAGCCGGCGGCCTGCCGGATGCCGTCCCAGATGGGGAACATGAGCAGGATGGTGGCGGTGCCGGTGGACAGCAGCGCGCCCACCACCACCACGGCCATGAAATAGATAAAGATAAATACCAGGGGCCGGCCCTTGGCGATTTTGGAGTTGATCATGTGCCGGGCGATGACCACGGGGGCCCCGGAGTCGCTCAGCGCCCCGCACAGGGCCATCAGGAAAATAAACTGCACCACGGTGTTGCTGCCCAGCCAGCCGGTCATGGCCGCGCCGGCGGTGAGGTACCCGTGGAACACCATGGCAAACAGCGCCATAAGGGCGGGCCAGAAGGTCTGGTTGGTGAAGATCGTCATGAGCAGCGCGCCCACAAAGACGCCGAGGATCTTGGCGCCCAGCGGGGTGACCATGGCCCAGCCGTTGGGGAACAGCAGGCCGAAGCCGAACATCATAAACAGCGCAATGACCGTCCACATTGGGTAGAGGCTGCGGGGTTGCTTTGCTTTTGCCAGTTCAGACATGATGTTACCTCTCTTTCTGATTCTCAATGTTTCCTGTACCGATGGGGGTTTGCGTTCCACACCAAAATCTTACCGAAACCATCTCTATTTTTGCACAAAATCCCCAAGAGGAAAAGCAACAAAATTCGACAACGGCGTAACACAACCATTACGCCGCCGCCGTCACAGTTGTGTTACAGTGCCGCAGGAATAATGTTGCTTTACTTCGCTGTTGGAAAAGGCTACAATAAACACAGTGCTCCCATCCGCTCCACACCACAAAACCACCAAAACCAAACCGCCATATGGCGCCGGACCAACGATTCCAAATAAAGGAGCTGCTGAGATGAAAAAGGTATCGGACGCATTCGTGGATTTCGCACTGGATTACAAGGACTATGACCGCCTGCCCCCGGAGATCGCCAATGAGACCAAGCGCATCCTGCTCAACTCGCTGGGCATCGCCGTGGGCGGCCTGGCGTCGGACAAGGGCAAGATCGGCATCGAAATGGCCCGGAAGATGGGCGGCGTGCCCGAGTCCACCCTCATCGGCGTAGGCGGGAAGTTCTCCGCCCCGGTGGCCGCCTTCGCCAACGCCGAGCTGCTCAACGGCCTGGACATGGACGCCCTGCCCCACATCCCGCCCATCGTCATCCCCGCCGTCCTGGCGGTGGCCGAGGCCAGGAAGGCCACCGGCAAGGAGTTCATCGCCGCCCTGTCCGTGGGCCAGGAGCTGGCCCGGCGGCTGAGCAAGGTGCTGCTGTCCATCATGACCGCCTCCATTATGAAGTACGGCAAGACCCCCGACATTTTCGGCAACAGCAACGAGCACATCATCGGCGCGGCCATCGGCTGCGGCCTGCTCATGGGCCTGAGCCGGGAGCAGCTGCTCCACGCCCTGGGCATCTCCGCCTACTACTGCTCCCTGCCTGTGTGCCGGGACTGGGAGTCCACCATCCCCAAGTCCATGGTGAAGTACGTGCCCGTGTCCTGGATGGCCCAGGGGGCGGTGCAGGCCGCCGAGATCGCCGGGCTGGGCTACACCGGCAACCCGGACACCCTGGACAGCGAGTTCGGCTTCCCCGCCATCTACTGCCGCGAGCCGGTGTGGAGCCCGGAGAAGGTGCTGGACAAGCTGGGGGAAGAGTGGTTCTTCACCAGCTACCACTACAAGCCCTACCCCTGCTGCCGCTTCCTCCACAGCTCCATCGACTGCTTCTACCGCCTGATGGAGAAGCACCACTTCTCCCCGGCGGAGATCGAGCACGTGGACTGCCACACCAGCGCCTTCGTGGCCCACCCCGACCAGTACGCCGTGAACAACCAAGTGGACGCCCAGTTCAGCGGGCCCTACTGCATCGCCCTGGCCGCCCACAACTACAAGCCCGGCCCCGCCTGGCAGGACAAGGCCGCCCTCACCGACCCCGCCGTCCAGGCGTTTATGCGCAAGGTCACCATGCACGTGGCCCCCGAGTACTCCGAGAAGCGGAAAAAGGACATGAACACCTGGTACGCCCGGGTGGAGATCACCGCCCGGGGCCAGACCTTCGTGGAGGAGACCGACTTCTCCTGGGGCAGCAACGTGGACGGCTACCGCCTCACCGAGGAGGAGCAGAAAACCCAGTTCCGCACCTGCGCCGCCATCGTGCTGCCCGACGACAAGATCGAGCGGGCCATCGACCTGATCCTCCACCTGGAGGACCAGCCCTCTCTGGATGAGCTGATGAGCTGCCTGTCCCTGTGACCGAGAAAAGAAGAAAGGATGGTTCCCATGCCGGAATACGCGCCCCCCGTAGGCATCGACGCGGCCTGCACCAACCAGCTGGAGGGGCCCTACGCCCCGCCCAAGGGCATCGACCTTTTGTGTGAAAACGTGGTCAACACCACCTACGACCAGCTCAGCGAGGACAACGTGCGCATTTTCAAGGACCGTCTGCTGGACATGACGGGCTGCATCTTCGGCGGCGCGATCGTGCCCGAGGATCAGTTTTTGGCCGATCTCCTGCGCCGCTGGGGCGGCATCGAGGAGGCCCCCCTGTTCGCCCGGAAGGGGCGGCTGCCCATGCCCAGCGCCGTCATGCTCAACAGCATCACCGCCCGGGCCAACGACTTCGGCAATATGTTCTTCCACGTGCTGGGGGACCGGATTGCCTCCCACTGCGGCGAGACCCTCATCCCCATGGGGCTGACCCTGGCGGACGTGTACCCCACCAGCGGCAGGGAGTTCATCGCCAACAACATCGCCGCCGAGGATCTCACCGCCCGCATCCTCTACACCCTGCCCATGCGCTGGCCCACCGATATGCTCATGGTGTCCAGCGCGGCGGCGGCCCTGGCCTCCCGGTACTACAAGCTGGACGCGGCCAAAACCAAGGTGGCCCTCACCTACGCGGCCACCAACGCCACCGACCCCGGCAACTCCTATTATGACTACTGCCAGGAGTTCAAATACCACAACGGTGCCAGCGCCCAGATGGGCATCATGGCCTGCGAGCTGGCCCGCGGCGGCTGGCAGGGGTTCGCTGACCCCTATTTCGGCCACTGGTCGCTGGTGACCATGCAGGTGAAGGACGGCAAGCCCCTGCCCGCCCTGTACGAGAAGGCGTTTGAGGGGCTGGGCCAGGTGTGGTACACCGAGGAGAGCTTCAAGCGGGGCCCCGGCGGCATCCCCACCACCGCCGCCGCCAAATGCGGGGCCGGGGTGCGGCGGAAGATCCTGGACGACCGGGGGGCGCTGAACCCGGCGGACATCAAGCGGGTGCGGGTGTTCCGCTCCAGCGGTATGCGCTTCAACTACTACTCCAACCCCTTCACCCGGCGCAGCCACACCAACGCCCTGTTCTCCTTCCAGTTCGCCGCCTGCTGCGCCCTGCTCCACGGGGCGGTGAAGGTGGAGCTGGTGCAGACCCCCGCCATCCAGGCCGACACATACCTGGTGGAGCTGGCGGAACACTCCACCATGGAGGTGTTCGACTGCGAGGCCGGCAAGAGCATGATGAAGGTCGTGGTGGAGATGAAGGACGGCGCGGTATACGAGGACATCCAGGACTACGGCGGCTCCATGCACGACTACCCCAGCCGGGAGTTCCTGCTGCAGAAGTTCTGGGATCAGTTCAACGCCTACGGCAGGCTGCCCAAGTCCGTGGGGGAGAAGATCGTGGAGCTGGCGGACAGGATCGAAACCCTCCCCGATATGCGGGAATACACCCAGCTGCTGACCTTAACGTAAAGGAGCGATATGATGAAAGAAACCTATACGGAAGCGCCCCAGCCCATTGAGGTTTACGACAAATGCGACGTGCTGGTGGTGGGCAGCGGGGCGGCGGGCCATTCCGCCGCCATCGCCGCCGCCCGAGCGGGGTGCAGAAATATTGTGCTCATGGAGCGGTACGGCTACTCCGGCGGCGACGTCACCGGGGGCTATGTGATTATGGTGCCCAACCTGAGCTGGTACGACAAGTCCTTTGTCCGGGGCCTCCAGGAGGAGTGGTTCACCCGGCTGGAGCCCATTCCCGATGCGGTGCGGGGCCCTGCTCTAAAAGACATTGGCAGCCAAGACCCGGTGCTGATCGACGCCTGGCAGTCCATCCACGACTGCGTCAGCCGGGGCGGCTTCGAGGGGGCCAAGCCCTCCTGCCTGGTGCGGGCGGTATACTACGAGCCCAACCAGCTCAAGATTGAGATGGACAAGATGCTGCTGGAGCATCGGGACTCCATCCGGGTGATGTACCACTCCTGGGGCGCTCGGCCCATCATGGACGGCGGCGCCGTCAAAGGCGTGGCCTTCGAGTCCAAGGAGGGCCGCAAGGCCGTCATGGCCAAGGTGGTCATCGACGCCACCGGCGACGGGGACATCTTCCGCCAGACCGGGGCGCCCTATTCCTCCCTGGCGGACGGGGAGTGCCGGTCCTCCACCACCGCCCTGGTGTGGCGCGTCGCGGGCATCGACTGGGATCAGTTCGAGGCGTGGAAGCGCCGCAGCCCCCAGGCGCTGGGCGCCCTGAGGCAGCGGCTCACCGCCATTGCGGGCTTCCGCTGTATGCCCCTGCCCACCAACCAGAACGATATGTGCTGGATCAACAACTGGCACCCCAATATGGATTGCTCCACCGTCGCCGACCAGACCCGGACCGAGATCGAGACCCGGGACACCATGCGTGAGGTGCTGGCCTACTTAAAGGAGGCCGTGCCTGTGGCCTTCCGGCACGCCTACCTGTACGACATCGCGCCCCAGCTGGGCTACCGCTGTTCCTACCGGCTCAAGGGCGAGTACGTCATGAGCGCCAACGACTTCGCCTTTGCCAAGCAGCACGACGACGTGATCGCGTGGCACTCCACCATCTGCCAGATCAACGACTGCGGGCCGGTGGAGATCCCCTACCGGGCCATCCTGCCCCAGAAGGTGGAGGGGCTGCTGTGCCCCGGCCGGCATCTGTCCGCGGACAACGTGGCCATCGACTGGCTGAACCTGATCCCCCAGTGCGTGGGCACCGGGCAGGCCGCCGGCGTGGCCGCCGCCGTGGCGGTGGCGGACGGGACTACTGTGCGGGATGTGGATATCAAGAAGGTGCAGGATATCCTGGCCGGGGAGCAGGACGTGCCCCTGCCCCGGAACGCCCACACCGACCCGTCCTACACCCAGTGCTGTGAGGAACATGAATATGGCCTGTACACCGCCATGGCAAAGAAGGCCAAGGAGGCGGCGGGCATTGCCGACTTCCGCCAGTGGTAGACGAAACGGCTCCCGCCCCGGTTTCGGGGCGGGAGCCCCCCAATCTGCCGCCGGGGTTTTATGAGGAACTTTTAAAACGCCCCGCCTGCAGGCGCGGCCTGCCCTGCGATGGCTGCGGGCGGTGTGAACGCTGAAAATGCCGGATATGGGGCGGAACATGATTCCGTGTGAAAGGCGGCATGGATAGTTTATTGGCTGAGAAGACGGCCATGGATGTCGATCCGCGCCGCTGGAGCAACCGCGCGGCGGACCACGCGGGGAGGCTGGGGAAATCGCCCAGCCTCCCCGTCTATATAGGGGGTTTTTATTTGCCGGTTTCAGCCTGGCATTTTTTTTGCGCCCATTTGTGCCCGGGAGATTTCACCCTGGCCGGACCGTTTGACTGCCACTTGTTTCCCTGAATCAGTTGTGGTATAATAATCAATCAAGCATAAAATAGAGGTATCCCATCTCATGCGGTAAGGAGAGCAGCTATGAAAATCGTGGTTTTGGCGGGGGGACTCAGCCCTGAGCGCAATGTGTCCCTGTCCAGCGGGTGCAAGGTGTGCGCCGCCCTGCGGGGGCGGGGGCACCAGGCGGCCCTCATTGATCTGTACCTGGGTACGGAGGCAAGGCCCGCGTCCCTGTTCGACGCCCCCATCCCGGAGGAACTGACCCGGATCGGGCGGCAGGCCCCCGACCTGGAGGCCGTGAAAGTATCCCGGCAGGGGGGAGGGGACGGCCAGTTCGGCCCCGGCGTGCTGGAGCTGTGCCGCATGGCGGACGTGGTGTTCCTGGGCCTCCACGGGACCTGCGGGGAGGACGGCAGGGTCCAGGCCGCCCTGGACCTGCTGGGCATCCCCTACACCGGGGCGGGCTATCTGGGCAGCGCCATCGCCATGGACAAGGACCTGACCAAGCGCATTGTGGCGCCCCTGGGCGTGCAGACCCCGCGCTGGGAACTGGTGCGCTACGGCGCGGACGACATCCCCGCCCTGACGGCGCGGCTGGAGCTGCCCTGCGTGGTGAAGCCGGTGGCCTCCGGCTCGTCCATCGGGGTGTCCGTCGTCCATGACCGGGCCGCGCTGTCCGCCGCCCTCGCCCAGTGCCTGGACTATGGCGGCGTATGTGTGGCGGAGCAGTACATCGCCGGGCGGGAGATCCAGGTGGGCATCCTGGAGGACCGCGCCCTGCCGTCCATTGAGATCGTCCCCAAAGAGGGCTTTTACGACTACGAAAACAAATACCAGCCCGGGGCGGCGGAGGAATTCTGCCCCGCCCCCATCCCGGAGGCGTGGGAGAAGCGCCTGGGCGCGGCGGCGCTGACCGTGTTCCACGCCCTGGGCCTGTCGGTGTACTCCCGGGCGGACTTCATCGTCACTGAGGACGGCACCCCCTGGTTCCTGGAGATCAACACCCTGCCCGGCATGACCCCCACCAGCCTGCTGCCCCAGGAGGCCGCGGCGGTGGGCATCGACTACGGAGAGCTGTGCGAACGCATCATCAAAGCGTCCCTGAAGGCCCGGGAAGCGCGACGATAGACGCACAGGGGAGCTTGGACCGCAGCGAGCTTTACAAACCAAGGATCGCGCCGCGATCCTGTTTGTGAAGCGAGACGGAGGGAAAGCGACCCGGCCGTGCGTCCAATCGGAGCGTGACAAGGATGCACTGCTGCAATTGAGAAAACGAGAGGAGCGCCATCATGGAGGCACTGACACTGAAACAGCTGCTGGAAGCGGTCAACGGCACCCTGCTGGGGGATTTTGACGACCTGGACGCCCAGGCGGCGGACGTGTGCACCGACAGCCGGAACATTACCCCGGGCTGCCTGTTCATCCCTCTGGAGGGGGAGCGGTTTGACGGCCACTCCTTTATCAACGCCGCCTTGGAGGCGGGGGCGGCGGGCTGCCTCACCGCCCGGGAGCGGGAGAGCTACCTGCCGGGGAAGTTCTACATCAAGGTGCGCTCCACCCAGCGCGCCCTGTGGGAGCTGGCCCGGTACTACAAGGGCCTGTTCCCCATCCCCTTCGTCGCCATCACCGGCTCGGTGGGCAAGACCACCACCAAGGACATGGTGGCCGCCGTGCTGGGGGCGAAATTCCGCGTCCACAAGACGGAGGGGAACTTCAACAACGACATCGGCGTGCCCCTCACCCTGCTGAAGCTGGAGCGGGGGCATGAGGTGTGCGTGGTGGAGCTGGGCATGGATCATGCCGGGGAGATCGACAACCTGGCCCGGCTGGTGGAGCCGGACATGGCCCTCGTCACCAACATCGGGGACGCCCACATTGAAAACCTGGGCAGCCGGGAGAACATTTTCAAGGCCAAGTGTGAGATTTTCCCCCACCTGAAGAAGGGCGGGCTGGCCGTCCTCAACGGGGACGACCCGCTGCTGGCCACCCTGAAAGGCACCCTGCCCCAGCGCACCGTGTTCGTGGGGGGCGGCGAGGGGCTGGACTACACCGCCTGCGACCTGTCCTCTGACGCTGTGGGCCACCTGAGCTGCCGGATCAAGACGCCCCGGAGCCAGTTCCAGGCCGATATCCCCGCCCTGGGGGACCATATGATTTACCCCACCCTCATGGCCGCCGCGGCGGGGGAGGCGCTGGGCATGGCGCCGGATGAGATCATCCGGGGGATCGGGGCCTTCCTGCCCACCAAGATGCGGATGAACATTGTCCGCTGCCGGGGCGATATTGTGATTTTGAACGACGCCTACAACGCCAACCCCCAGTCCATGCGGGCTGCGGCCGCCGTGCTGGGCGGCGCCCAGGGCCGCCGCCGTGTGGCGGTGGTGGGCGACATGAAGGAGCTGGGCCCCGGCGCGGAGCAGTTCCACCGGGCGGTGGGCGGTTATTTTGCCCAGGCCGGGGCGGATCGGCTCATCGCCATTGGCGATCTGGCCCGGTTTATGGCGGAGGGCGCCCGGGACGCGGGCCTGGCGCAGGCGGACTATTTCCCCACCGTGGGGGAGGCGAAGAACGCCCTGCTCCGGGAGCTGCGGGCCGGGGCCACCATCCTGGTGAAGGCCTCCCGCTCCATGGCCTTTGAGAAGATCGTGGACTTTTTGCTGGCAAATGTGCCGCAGTAACACCACAGAGCCTTACGCAGTTAACAGGAGAATTATTACCCATGATTGACATACAGCTGACCGGCCTCGTCAAGGAGTTCGAGGTCGGCAAACGGATACTGGACGGCTTCTCCCTCCAGGTGTTCGAGGGGGAGCGGGTGGGCCTGCTGGGTCGGAACGGCGCGGGCAAGACCACCATTTTCCGCATGATGACCGGCCAGGTGGATCCGGACGAGGGCACGGTGTCCATCGCCCCGGGCAAGCGGCTGGGGCTCATCTCCCAGATCCCGGTGTACCCCGAGGGCTACACCGTCCGGGACGTGCTGGACACCGCCTTCGCCCCCCTCCACGCCATGGAGGCGGAGCTGGCGGACTTAGCCGCCCAAATGGCAGACGGGGACGACCCCGGGGTGCTGGCCCGGTACGACAAGCTCACCGCCGCCTTCGAGGCCGGGGGCGGCTACGACACCGAGACCCGGCTCAATAAGGTCTGCAACGGCCTGGGCATCGGGGACGGGATGCGATCCCGCCCCTTTGACGCGCTGTCCGGCGGGGAAAAGACCCGGATCAACCTGGCCCGCCTGATTTTGGAGGACACCGATATCCTCCTGCTGGACGAGCCCACCAACCACCTGGATCTCAACGCCACCGAGTGGCTGGAGAGCTATCTGGAGCGGTTCAAGGGCACGGTGCTGGCCATCTCCCACGACCGCTGGTTTCTGGACAAGGTAGTGAAACGGGTGGCGGAGATCCAGGACGGCAGGGCGGAGCTGTATTCCGGCAACTACTCCTTCTACGTGGAGGAAAAGGAGCGCCGCTACCAGGAGCGCCTGAAGCAGTACGAGAAGGAGCAGGCCAAGATCGCCCAGCTGGAGGCCGCGGCGGAGCAGATGCGCCTTTGGGCCTTCAAGGGCAACGACAAGCAGTACCGCCGGGCCATCAACATGGAGCGGCGGATTGAGCGTATGCGCACCACGGACAAGCCCACCAAGGAGAAAAAGCTGGCCACCCGTTTCGGCGAGCGGGAGTTCCACGGGGACGAGGCCCTGGTGGTCACCGAGCTGAAGAAGTCCTTCGGGGAGCGCACCCTGTTCGACCACATCAATTTGGAGGTGGCCGGCGGCGAGCGGATCGCCCTGCTGGGCGACAACGGCACCGGCAAGTCCACCTTCCTCAAGCTGATCATGGGGGAGGAGGCCCCGGACTCCGGCTCTATCTACCTGGGGCCGTCCATCCGGATCGGCTACCTGCCCCAGATCATCCACTTCGACCGGCCCGACCGCAACCTGGTGGACACCATGCTCTACGCCCAGGACTGCTCCACTCAGGAGGCCCGGGACCGGCTGGCGGCTTTCAAGTTCCGGGGGGAGGACGTGTTCAAGCAGGTGTCCGCCCTGTCCGGCGGGGAGCAGTCGAGGCTGCGACTGTGTATGCTGATGGACAGCCGGATCAACCTGCTCATCCTGGACGAGCCCACCAACCACCTGGACATCGACTCCCGGGAGTGGATCGAGGAGGCGGTGGAGGAGTACGGCGGCAACCTGCTGTTCGTCTCCCACGACCGGTACTTTATCGAGAAGTTCGCCACCCGGGTGTGGATGCTGGAACACGGGCAGATCACCGACTTCCATGGCACCTACGGCGAGTTCCGCGCCTTCCGGGAGCGGCAGGAGGCGCTGTCGCGCTCCGCCTGTTCGCGACGCGGTTCTAAGCCCTCCGACTCTGCAAGGTGTCTTGAGTCCCAAACGGACGGGGCCTCAGACCCCTCGCGCCGCTCCGGTCTTAGCCCGCTGCTCACGACGGCTCCGCAGCCAAGGCGCGGCGGCACCAAGGAGCTGGAAAAACAGGTGCGGGCCGCCGAGCGGGCGGTGGAAAAGGCGGAG
Source organism: uncultured Oscillospiraceae bacterium (assembly GCA_949916125.1). GTDB lineage: Bacteria > Bacillota > Clostridia > Oscillospirales > Oscillospiraceae > Enterenecus. The sequence goes on along the minus strand of CATLEJ010000031.1, from coordinate 952 downwards.
GTGCGTTTGGACGAGCTGGCGCAGGAGGCGGAGGACGCCGCGTCGGACTATTTGAAGCTCCAGGACGTGTACGCCGAGCGGGAGCGTGTGGAGGACGAGCTGGCCCACCTGTACGCGGAGTGGGAGCGGCTGGCGGCGGAATTAGAGGACGCAAGGGGGTCGTGAGAAGATGAAAGAGTATGCCAGTTATCGGGGCAGGAGCCGGGGCCGGGGATGGCTGACGGCCCTGCTGGTGCTGGTGATCCTTGGCTTGCTGGTCTTGGGGGCGCTGGAGGTCTATATCGGCCTTCACAGCCGGGACAGGATGGCGGGCGATCCCCAGGTCATGGTGATTTTCGGCTGTCAGATGCGCCGGGACGGCCCGTCTATTTTGCTCCGGGATCGGCTGGACACGGCGCTGGACTATCTGGAGGATCACCCGGATATCCGGATCGTGGTGACCGGCGGCAAGGGAGATGACGAGCACATCTCCGAGGCCCAGGGGATGTACGACTATCTCACCGATCATGGGGTGGACGGGGAGCGGATCTGGATGGAGGATCAGTCCCGGAACACCTGGCAGAATATCAACAACACCTTCGCCCTCATGGAGCGGGAGGGGTGGGATCTGACCGATGATGTGCTGTTGGTGTCCAGCGGGTTCCATCTGGCCCGAATCGAGATGCTGTGGGATCGGGCGCGGGCCGGTGTCCTGGGGGACGCGGGGGGCGGCGGGTATGTCTGCACCCTGCCCGCCCCGGTGAGCCACGCCCCCTCCCGGGTGCAGATGTTCTTCCGGGAGCCGCTGGCGCTGGTGAAATCGTTCTTGTTTGACAGGTGAAAAATGCGTAGGGGAGGGAGATCCCATAGACGAGCAATTAAAGGCCATTGAGCTGCGCTATCAGGAGCTGGAGGCCCGCCTGGCCGCCAACGAGACCTACAGCGACCGGCCGCTGGTGTCCCGGCTCAACCG
>CATLEJ010000030.1 GCA_949916125.1 uncultured Oscillospiraceae bacterium | reverse complement strand
GTCACGAATTTGTAGCCTTGGGCCATCAGCTCGTCCACCACCCGCAGGGCGGTGTCCACGCTGCTGGGGTAGATGTCGTGGAGCAGGATGATGCTGCCGTCCTTCACGTTGTCCAGAATGACCCCCGTCTGCCGCTGCGTGTTCCGGTCGGACCAGTCCTCCGGGTCCACCGACCACAGGATGATGGGCGCCCCCGCCCTGGCCCGGTTGGAGGGGGTGATCATGCCGTAGGGCGGGCGGAGCATGAAGCTGTCCCGGTCCAGCAGGCCGGACAGCGTCTCCCGTAGCTTGTCCACCTCAGTATAAAAATCCCGGCCGTTTACCTGGGCCAGGGATTTGTGGTGATAGGTGTGCAGGCCGATCTGGTGGCCCTCCCGCTCCATGCGCAGCAGCAGCTCCTCGTTGCCCGCCACGTTCTCCCCGATGACGAAGAAGGTGGCGTGGACCCCGCGCCGGCTCAGTCCGTCCAGCAGGACGGAGGTGGTGGACGCCCTCGGCCCGTCGTCAAAGGTGAGGGCCACAAAGGGCCCGGCGGGGAGCTGCGCCTGCCCCATGGCCGCCCGGCTGTCCCGGTACCAGCCGGGGAACCACAGCCAGGTCAGCGCCAGGGCCAGCGCCAAAAGCGCCAGTGTGCCCCCGCGCAGAATCCTTGAACACCTTGACAACGTCCTCGCCGCCTTTCCGTATCGCTCGCACAGCTTGGGATAGTATGCGTCCGGGCGCGCTATTCTATGTATGACGGCGGAAATGGGGATTGCCATTTGAACGGATCAAGTATATAATAAAAAAATCAGGATCTGGCGCCCGCAGCCGAAACTCCTGTCACCCGTTTAAGGAGGCACACGCCATGAAAAATCTGCTCCAGCTTTTGGAGGACGACTCCACCCTGTCCCACGCCCAGCTCGCCGCCATGACGGGCGTCACCGAGGCGGAGGTGTCCGCGGCGGTGGAACAATATAAAAAAGACCACGTGATTTTGGGCTACAAGGCCATCATCGACTGGGACCGCACCCAGCAGGAGTCCGTCACCGCCCTCATCGAGGTGAGCGTCACCCCCCAGCGGGGGGAGGGCTTCGACCGGGTGGCCCAGCGCATCTACCAGTACGACGAGGTGGAGTCCCTCTACCTCATGTCCGGCGGGGCCTACGACATGACCGTCACCATCTCGGGGCGCACCCTGAAGGAGGTGGCCCAGTTTGTGGGCGAGAAGCTGGCCCCCATCGAGGGGGTCACCGGCACCGCCACCCACTTCATTTTGAAGAAATACAAGGAAAAGCACCTGATCTTCCCCGTGCAGGAGGTCCAGGAGGAAAGGTTTGTGTTTGAATAATGGACTACGGCAAACTGATGTGCCGGCGGGTGCAGGACATCCAGCCCTCCGGCATCCGGAAATACTTCGACCTGCTCCAGGGGATGGAGGGGGGCATCTCCCTGGGCATCGGGGAGCCCGACTTCCCCACCCCCTGGCACATCCGGGACGCGGGCATCTTCTCCCTGGAGAAGGGGTTCACCAAGTACACCCCCAACGCGGGCCTCAGCGACCTGCGCGCCGCCATCTCCCGGTATCTGAAGCGCCGGTTTGAGCTGGACTACGCCCCCGTGGGCCAGGTCCTGGTGACGGTGGGGGGCAGCGAGGGGCTGGACCTCACCTTCCGCTGCCTGCTGGAGCCGGGGGACGAGGTGATTATCCCCACCCCCTCCTTCGTGTGCTACGGCCCCCTGGTGTCCATGGCCCACGGCGTGCCCGTGCTGGTGGAGACGAAGGCGGAGCACGAGTTCCGCCTTACCCCCGAGGAGCTGCGCGCCGCGATTACCCCCCGCACCAAGGCGCTGGTGCTGCCCTATCCCTGCAACCCCACCGGCGGCGTGATGGAGCGGGCCGACCTGGAGGCGCTGGCGGTTGTGCTCCGGGGTACGGACATCATGGTGATCTCCGACGAGATCTACGCCGAGCTCACCTACGGCGGGCGGCACGTGTCCATGGCCAACCTGCCGGATATGCATGAGCGCACTGTGGTGGTGAACGGCTTCTCCAAGGCCTATTCCATGACGGGCTGGCGGCTGGGCTACGTGTGCGGGCCCAAGCCCCTCATCGCCGCCATGACCAAGCTGCACCAGTACGGCATCATGTCCGCCCCCACCACCAGCCAATACGCCGCCATCGAGGCCCTGGACCACGGCGACGGCGACATCGAGGCCATGCGGGACGAGTACGACGGCCGCCGCCGCTTTCTGGTGGACGGCTTCCGCAAGCTGGGGCTGGACTGCTTCGAGCCTTTAGGCGCGTTCTACACCTTCCCCTGCATCCAGTCCACAGGGCTGGCCAGCGAGGAGTTCTGCGACCGGTTCCTGGCGGCGGAGAAGGTGGCGGTGATCCCCGGCTCCGCCTTCGGCCCCGGCGGGGAGGGCTACGTCCGGGCCACCTACGCCGCCTCCATGCACGACCTGGCGGAGGCGCTGAACCGGCTGGAGCGGTTCTTAAAAACCCTGTAACGTCCAAGGAAAGGAAGATCGCCATGAACATCGTCTGTTTGGATATGGAGGGCGTCCTGGTGCCCGAGATCTGGATCGCCTTCTCCCAGGCCAGCGGCATCCCCGAGCTGCGCCGCACCACCCGGGACGAGCCCGACTACGACAAGCTTATGACCTGGCGGCTGGGCGTATTGAAGGAGCACGGCCTGGGGCTGAAGGAGATCCAGGCCGTCATCGCCACCATCGACCCCCTGCCTGGGGCCAGGGAGTTTTTGGACGAGCTGCGCACCCTCACCCAGGTGGTGATTTTGAGCGACACCTTTGAGCAGTTTGCCAAGCCCCTCATGGCCAAGCTGAACTGGCCCACCCTGTTCTGCAACACCCTGGAGGTGGCGCCCAGCGGCGAGATTACCGGCTACAAAATGCGGTGCGCCAAGTCCAAGCTCACCACGGTGAAGGCCCTCCAGTCCTGCGGCTTTGAGACCATCGCCGCCGGGGACAGCTTCAACGACCTGGCCATGATCCAGGCCGGCAAGGCGGGCTTCCTGTTCAAGTCCACCGACCAAATCAAGGCGGATTATCCCGATATTCCCGCCTTTGAGGAATTTGACGACCTGCTCAACGCCATTAAAAAGGTTCTGTAGGGGCGGATATCATCCGCCCGCGCCCGTTACGCCATGTCCGTAAGAATAGGGGCGGATGATATCCGCCCCTACCCCCATCTTCCGCCTGAAAAGAGGTATGAATATGGACGCTTCCTTTGACAGCCTCCCCTTCCGCCCCGCCGACATCCTCCTCCCCCAGGGCTGCGACTACGACAAGTGGTCCGTGGTGGCCTGCGACCAGTACACCTCCCAGCCCGAGTACTGGCAGCGGGTGGAGGAGCGGGTGGGCCGGGCCCCCTCCGCCCTGCGGCTCATCCTGCCCGAGAGCAGCCTGGACGGCCCCCAGGTGGAGATGGACATTATGGACATCAACGCCACCATGGCCCGGTACGTCCGGGAGGGCCGGTTCAAGACGCTGCCGGGGGCCATGATCTACGTGGAGCGCACCCTGGACAACGGCAGGGTGCGCCGGGGGCTGGTGGGCATGGCGGACCTCAAGGAGTACGACTACGAGCCGGGTTCCGACGCCCTCATCCGGGCCACCGAGGGGGTGGTCATGTCCCGCATCCCGCCCCGGGTGGCGGTGCGCAAGAACGCCCCCATCGAGCTGCCCCACGCCATGCTGCTCACCGACGACCCCGTGGGCACCGTCATCGAGCCCCTGGCCGCCCAGACGGACGCCATGGAGCTGCTATACGACTTCGACCTGATGGAGCGGGGCGGGCACATCAAGGGCTGGCTGCTGGGGGAGACGCAGCTGGCCCAGGTGGCCGGGGCCCTGTCCGCCTTGGCGGAGCCCGCCGCCTTCAACGCCAAGTACGGCGCCCAGGGGAAGCCCGTCATGCTGTTCGCCGTGGGGGACGGCAACCACTCCCTGGCCACCGCCAAGGAGTGCTATGAGCGGCAGAAGCGCCTCATGCCTCCAGAGAAGTGGGACGCCCTCCCCGCCCGGTTCGCCCTGTGCGAGCTGGTGAACCTCCACGACGGCAGCCTGGAGTTCGAGCCCATCCACCGGGTGGTGTTCCACACCGACCCGGACGCCCTGCTGGACGCGCTGGTGCGGGCCTTCCCCGGCGCCCGCCGGGGGGCGGAGGCGGAGGGGGACGGCCTGCCCCTGCGGTATGTCTGCGCCGGGGGGGAGGGCGTGATCACCCTGCCCAAAACCGCCGCCCAGCTGCCGGTGGGGGCGCTGCAGAACTTTTTGGACGGCTACCTCATGGAGCACAGGGGCCGGGTGGACTACATCCACGGGGAGGACGTGGCCCGGGAGTTCGCCGCCCGCCCCGGCGACGTGGCCTTCCTGCTGCCGCCCATGGAGAAGCAGTCGCTGTTCCCATCGGTGATCCACGACGGGGCGCTGCCCCGCAAGACCTTCTCCATGGGGGAGGCCCACGACAAACGGTTTTACTTAGAGGCCCGGAAAATACGCTGAATTAGAAAATGCCCCCAAAGTTCGCCGCGTTTCCCGCGGGGAAGTTTGGGGGCGCGTTTGTTCATAAATTATTAGATGGACTTTTTGTTCGGTCTGTGCTAAACTGTATGGGAAAATATCGGCAAACGCCGCATATGCGGCGGGCAGGCCGTTTCACAGCCCGCGGCTGTGGCGCGGCCAAGGGGCGTCAGGCCCGGAGGGAGGGATGGCCGTGCGGGTGGACGTATTGGGCGTGGCCTTTGACAATGTGACCCTGGACGAGGCGGCGGCGCGGGCCATGGAGCTGCTGGACCGGGAGGGGCCCCATATGGCGGCCACCCCCAACCCGGAGATCGTCCAGTGCGCCCAAAAGGACCGGGAGCTTGCCGCCATCCTGGCGGAGGCGGACCTGGTGATCCCCGACGGGGTGGGGGTGGTTTACGCCGCCAAAATCCTGGGCCGGCCGCTGAAGGGCCGGGTGGCGGGCATCGATTTCGCCTCCGCCCTCATGGGGCGCATGGCGGAGACGGGGAGGCGGCTGTTCCTGCTGGGGGCCGCCCCCGGCGTGGCGGAAGAGGCGGCGGCAAATTTGCAGGCCGCCCATCCGGGGCTTGTGGTCTGCGGCACCCACGACGGTTACTTCAAAGAGGACGGCCCGGTGGCGCGGAAGATCCGGGAGGCCCGTGCCGACGTGGTGTTCGTGTGCCTGGGCTTCCCCAAGCAGGAGAAGTGGATCGCCGCCCACGGGGAAGAGACGGGGGCCCGGCTGCTCATCGGCCTGGGCGGCTCGCTGGACGTGTTCGCGGGCCGGGTGGAGCGGGCCCCGGAGCGGTTCCAGAAGCTGGGGCTGGAGTGGCTGTACCGGCTGGCCAGGCAGCCCTCCCGCATCGGGCGTATGGCCAAGCTGCCCCTGTTCCTGGTGTCCGCCGCGTGGGCGCGGATACGGGGGAGGTAGGGGGGCCGCCCGGCGGTTTTCCGGGACGGCCTGTAAAAACCTTGAAAGGTGGATTTTTATGGTATACATTTTGCTGGGCGCCGGCTTCGAGGAGGCCGAGGCCCTGGTGACGGCGGACGTGCTGCGCCGGGCGGAGGTGCCCGTGTCCCTGACGGGCATCGGCGGGGAGCTGGTCACAGGCTCCCACGGCATTGCGGTGAAGGCCGACGTGCCGGTGGAGTCGGTCACGCTGGAAGCGGGCGACATGGTGGTGCTCCCCGGCGGCATGGGGGGCGTGGCCTCCATGGAGGGCAGCGCCGACGCCATGGCCCTGATCCGCCAGGCGGCGGACGATCCCGAGCTCTGGCTGGCCGCCATCTGCGCCGCCCCCACCCTGCTGGCCCGGGCGGGCCTGCTGGACCCGGGGACGCCCTGTGTGTGCTACCCGGGCATGGAGGGGGAGCTGGCCAAGGCCGGCGCCGTCCCCCGGATGGAGGAGGCGGTGGTGGTCCAGGGCAGGCTGGTCACCAGCCAGGCCCCCGGCACCGCCTTCGACTTTGCCCTGGCCCTGGTGGAGCTGCTGGCGGGGATTCCCGCCGCCTGCCGCCTCCACACCGACCTGCACTACGGCGCATGACGGTCAAGGAGCGCAAGGCGGAGCTGCGCCGCCACGCCGCCGGCCTGCCCCAGGTGGAGGCGGGAGCGCTGTTTGAGCGCTTTCTGGCCCTGCCGGAGGTGGAGGCGGCAGAGACCGTGATGGCCTTTTACGGGACGGGCCGGGAGCCCGACACCGTACCGCTGATCCGCGCCCTGCTGGAGCGGGGCAAGCGGGTGGCGCTGCCGGTGGTGCTGCCCCACCGGGGGATGGAGGCCCGGCAGGTGCTGGACCCGGACAGGCTGATCCCCAACCGGTTCGGCATCCCGGAGCCGGACGACGCCGCCCCTGTGATCCCCAAAGGGGAGATCGACGCGGCCCTCATCCCCCACCTGATGGTGGACAGGGACGGTTACCGCCTGGGCTGGGGCGGGGGGTATTACGACCGCTGGCTGGTGGATTTCCCAGGCTTTACGGTGTGCATCTGCCGCCAGGGCCGCCTGGTGGAGCATATGCCCAGGGAAGAATTTGACGTGCCGGTGAGGCTTGTCCTGTTTGAGGAGTAACACCGGGCGGAGGGGAGGCCCCTCCGCCCGGATGGGTATGGTATTGTGCGCTCCGTGCTTCTGCGTTGTCACGCTGCGCGCCCTCCGCGACGGTGCCTAAGCCCCTCCGACTGCGCAAAACCCGCCGGGGCCTTTGGCCCCTCTGGGTTTTGCTCCGCTCCGGGTCTTAGTCACCTGCTCCCGGGCGCTCCGCGCTTCTGCGTTGTCACGCTGCGGCGGCTGCGCGACGCGGTTCTAACGCCTCCGACTGCGCAAACCGTCCTGCGCCGCCCTTGGCGGCTTCGGCCGGGTTGCTCCGCTCCGGCGTTAGCCCGCTGCTCCGCACGCCTCCGCGCTTCTGCGTTGTCACGCTTCGCCTGTTCGCTCGCGGTTCTAAGCTCTCCGACTGCGCAAAACCCCGCCGGGGCCTGCGGCCCCCCTGGGGTTTCGCTCCGCTCCGAGCTTAGCCCCGCGGCTCACGACGGCTCAGCAGCAACCGTCGTTGCAGCCGCAGTTGTTGTTGCCGCAGCCACAGCCGCAGCCGCAGCCGTTGTTGTTGCCGCCGCAGCAGCAGCAACAGCAGCCGTTGTTGCTGCCGCCCCAGCTGTTATTGCCGCCGCAGCAGCAGCACAGCAGGAGGATCAGGATGATGATCCACCAGCAGCCCCCACCGAAACCACCATTGTTACCACAACACATGATTTTGTCACCTCACTAAAAATGTCCCGGTCACGGAGACCGGCCCCGAAGCCGCCGCCCCCGGCGGCGCCGGGGGCGGGCCCCGTACACCTGAAATTGCCCCGGTCACGGAGACCGGCTCGGACGCCGTGTAACGCCACGGCGCCGGAGCCGAGCCCCGTCAACCCACGGTCACAGCGCCTGCAACCTGTCGCCCCGGGCGGCGGGCCCCGCTCTGTTCCCGTTTCTGGGTCATACTATGTGGCGGGTGGGAAATGGGTGACACCGCCCCTCCGCCGCCGGCCGCCCGGTTTGCGCCGGGCTGGATATCCTATGCAAGGAGTGAAGAAAATGGCAGAAGGAAAGCGCGCCGCGTCATACGAGCCCTCCCAGCCCCCGCGCCGCCCCCGGAAATCCTCCCTGAGGCGCCGCAGCGCCAAGGCCCGCGTGGCCGGGGCCTTTTTGTATGTGCTGTTCGTCATCGGCTTCTCGGCCATCGCGGCCACCCTGGGATGGGTGTGGGCCTGCGACCTGCTGGGCCTGAATAAGGAGTACGCCTCCGCCGAGATCGTCATTGACGACAACACCGAGTTCAGCCAGGTGGTGGACACGCTGGAGAAGGAGGGGCTGATCGAGTACAAGTTCCTGTTCAAGCTGTACGCATGGTTCTCCCACGCGGAGAGCAAGATCGCCCCGGGCACCTACACCCTGGACACCGAGATGGACTACCGGGCGCTGGTGGCCAACATGGGCGTGTCGTCCACCACCCGGCAGGTGACGGACGTGACCATCCCGGAGGGCTATACCGTGGACCAGATCTTTGCCCTGCTGGATGACCGGGGGGTGTCCACGGTGGACAAGCTCCGGGAGATGGCCGCCAACTGGGACTACGCCTTCGACTGGCTTCGGGATATCCCGCTGGGGGACTACCACCGGCTGGAGGGCTACCTGTTCCCCGACACCTACACCTTCCAGCTGGGGGAGAACCCCAAGCTGATCCTCAACAAGATGTTGGTGAACTTCGACTCCAAGATGGACGAGTATATGGACCAGTACGCCGGGGAGGAGGCCGAATACTCCCTCCACGACATCGTGACCATCGCCTCCATGATCGAGAAGGAGACCGACGGCACCAGCAACGAGGAGCGCAACGACTACAAGAGCATCGCCTCCGTCATCTACAACCGTCTGGAAAACCCGGACGCGGAGACCGTGGGCTACCTCCAGGTGGACGCCACCCTGGTGTATATCAACGGCGGCAAGGTGCCCACCCTGGCGGACCGGGAGATCGACTCGCCCTACAACACCTACAAGTACAAGGGGCTGCCCGCCGGGCCCATCTCCAACCCGGGCATGACCTCCCTGCTGGCGGCCATGAACCCGGCCAGCACCAACTATTACTACTACGTCCTCAACCCGGAGACCAGGCAGCACGAGTACACCCGCACCTACGCCGAGCACGACGCGCTGGTGCAGCGCTACCAGGGCAATGGCGGCTGACAGGCCGGAGGTGCTCTCCCCCGCCGGGGACCGGGAGCGGCTGGACATGGCCCTGGCCTACGGCGCGGACGCGGTATACCTGGCGGGGGAGCGCTTCGGGATGCGGGCCTTCGCCGGGAACTTTGACCGGGACGCCATGGCGGACGCGGTAAAGGCCGCCCACGAGCGGGGCGTCCGGGTGCACGTCACCTGCAACACCCTGGCCCGGAACGATGAGATCGCCTGCCTGCCGGAGTACCTGGAGTACCTGGACGCCATCGGGGCGGACGCGGTGATCGCCGCCGGGCCAGAGGTGCTGGCGCTGTGCAGGCGCCATGCCCCCCATGTGCAGGTGCATATGTCCACCCAGACGGGGATCGCCAACTACGAGGCGGCCCGGGCCTGGTTTGAGCTGGGGGCGTCCCGGGTGATCCTGGCCCGGGAGCTGTCCCTGGAGGAGGTGGCGGAGATCTGCGCCAAGGCCCCCCGCGGGCTGGAGGTGGAGGCCTTCGTCCACGGCGCCATGTGCGTGAGCTGGTCGGGGCGGTGCCTGCTGTCCAACTATATGACCGGGCGGGACGCGGCCCGGGGCGCCTGCGCCCAGCCCTGCCGCTACCGGTACGCCCTGATGGAGGAAAAGCGCCCCGGCGAGTACTTCCCCGTATTCGAGGGGGACGGCGGGACGTTCATCCTCAACAGCCGGGATATGTGCATGATCGACCACATCCCGGAGCTGGTCCGGGCGGGGGTCCACTCGCTGAAGATCGAGGGCAGGGCCAAGAGCGCCTACTACGCCGCCATGACCACCGCCGCCTACCGCCACGCCGTGGACGCGGCGGCGGAGGGCAGGCCCCTGGAGCCCGTCTGGCGCGCCGAGGTGGACAAGGTGAGCCACCGGCACTACTCCACCGGCTTCTGGTTCGGACAGCCGGGGCAGTACACCGAGGACGCCCGGTATATCCGGGACTGGCAGGTGCTGGCGGTGGTGGAGGAATGCAGCGGGGAGGGGGACGCCCTGCTGTCCCTGCGCAACAAATTTGCCGCCGGGGACGAGATCGAGGTGGTGGGGCCGGACGTGGCCGCCTTCCCCATGGCCGCCCCCATGATGGAGGACCTGGACGGCCTGCCGCTCAGCGAGCCCCGCCACCCCCAGATGAAATTCCGCATGAGGCTGCCCCGTCCCGTGCCGCCCCTGTCGGTGGTCCGGGCCTGCCGCCCCAGCTCATAGTAAGAGAGGAACTGCCATATGGAAATCAACGGCACCGAGGTACAGGAAGTATACTATTACAGGGACATGGGCCTGTCCGAGGCCACCATGAAGGCCTTGGACAAAAAGGGCTTCACCCAGGCCACCCCCATCCAGGGCGGGGCCATCCCCTACTTCATGGAATGGAAGGACGTGGTGGCCAAGGCCCCCACCGGCACCGGCAAGACCTTCGCCTTCGGCATCCCCATGGTGGAGCACATCGACCCGGGCTCCGACGCGGTGCAGGGCCTGGTACTGGCCCCCACCCGGGAGCTGGCCATCCAGATCCGGGACGAGCTGCGGGACCTGTGCGCCTTCCGGGAGGGGGTGCGGACGGTGTGCCTCTACGGCGGCCAGCCCATCGACAAGCAGATCACCCAGCTCAAGGCCAAGCCCCAGATCGTCGTGGCCACCCCGGGGCGGCTGATGGACCACATGAAGCGGCGCACCGTGCGCTTGGACAAGGTGCAGACGGTGGTGCTGGACGAGGCCGACCGGATGCTGGACATGGGCTTCATCCAGGACGTGACCCGGATCCTGGACAAGATGCCCCACCGCCGCAACTTAGGGTTATTTTCCGCAACCATATCACGGGAGGTTATGGACATCTCCTGGGTGTACCAGCGTGACCCGGCGGAGATTACCGTCCGCCCGGTGGAGGAGAACCGCCCGGACATCCAGCAGTACGCCATCGAGCTGATGGGCCGGGAGCAGAAGCTGGACACCATGGCCGCCCTGCTCACCCACGGCGGGTACGAGCGGGCCATCGCCTTCTGCAACACGAAGAACATGACCGACCGCCTGGCCGGCCTGCTGAAAATGCGGGGCTTCCCCTGCGAGGCCATCCACGGCGACATCCCCCAGAAGGAGCGGGAGCGCACCCTCAAGCGCTTCAAGGAGGGCAAGCTCCAGGTGCTGGTGGCCACCGACGTGGCCGCCCGGGGGCTGGACATCGACGACGTGGACGCGGTGTTCAACTACGACGTGCCCGACGAGCAGGAGTATTATATCCATCGGATCGGCCGCACCGGCCGGGCGAAAAAGCACGGCGTGTCCTATACCCTGATGGCCTCCGTCACCGAATCCGTCAAAATGCGGGACATCGCCCGGAACACCCGGATGGAGATCCAGCTGCTGAAGTACGACAAGGACGGCTGCCTGATGCTGGTGGAGCAGGAGAGCTGACGGGTAAACCGGGGGCGCGGCGCGGCGGCCCCGGTTTCTTTGCCGCGGGGCATGGCGGCACACAAGACGACGGGAGGGCAAAGGGATGAACATTCGGGTATTGGCCGTGGGCGACGTGGTGGGGGACTCCGGGCTGGAGTTCCTGTGCCGCCGCCTGCCCGCCCTGCGCCGGGAGCAGGGGGTCCACTTCACCGTGGTGTGCGGGGAGAACGCCGCCTGTGACGGGCTGCTGCCCCAGCAGGCGGAGTCCATCTTCTCCGCCGGGGCGGACGTGATTACGATGGGAAATCATACCTGGGATAAACGCCAGATTGTAAACTATATGGACGGGAATCCCTACCTGCTGCGCCCCGCCAACTACCCTGACCAAGCCCCCGGACGGGGCTGGGGGGTGTTTGACGGCCCCCGGGGCCTGCGCGTCCGGGTGGTGAACCTCATCGGCCGGGTGGAGATGAACCCCAATTTTGACAACCCCTTTACCAAAATGGACGCCATTTTGCGGGAGGGGACTGCCGACCTCACCCTGGTGGATTTCCACGCCGAGGCCACCAGCGAGAAGGGGGCCATGGCCTGGTATCTGGACGGGCGGGTGCAGGCCCTCTGGGGCACCCACACCCATGTGCCCACTGCCGACTGCCAGGTGTTGCCCCAGGGGCTGGGCTTTGTCACCGACCTGGGGCTGACCGGCCCTGTCCAGTCGGTCATCGGCGTCAGGCCGGAGCAGGCCATCAACCGCTTCCTGGGGGGCCTGCCCCAGCGGTTCCAGCCCGCCCCCGGCCCCTGCCGGATGGGCGCGGCGCTCTTTGAGATCGACACGGACACCGGACGGTGCGCCGGCGTTCGGCGGGTGGACGTCAGCCAGGAGGAGAGGCCATGAAGCTGCTGCACGCCGCCGACTTCCACCTGGACTCCCCCCTGTCCGGCCTGACGGCGGAGAAAAGCACCCGGCGCCGGGGGGAGCTGCGGGACATCCCCGCCCGCCTGGCCCGCCTGGCAAAGGAGGAGGGGGTGGACCTGGTGCTGCTCCCCGGCGACCTGTTTGACGGGGAGCGGGTGTACCCGGAGACCGTCCGTGCACTGGCCGGGGCACTGGAGGAAATGGCTGTCCCCGTGGTCATCGCCCCCGGCAACCACGACTTTTATCACGGGGGCTCCCCCTATGCCGAGGCCCCCTGGCCTGACAATGTACATATCTTTACAGAGACCGGGCTGCAAGCGGTAGAGCTGCCCGGCTTGAACTGTGTGGTACACGGCTGCGCCTTTACCGGCCCCCACCGGGAGGACGACCCGCTGGTCGGCTTTGCCGCCCGGTCCGACGGCAGGCTCCACCTGCTGTGCGTCCACGGCGAGATGGGCAGGCAGGGGAGCTACGCCCCCATCGCGCCCGAGTCCCTGGCGCGCAGCGGCGCGGCCTATGCCGCCCTGGGCCATGTCCACGCCGGGATGAGCGGCAGGGAGGGCAAGACCCTGTGGGCCTACCCCGGCTGCCCCGAGGGCCGGGGCTTCGACGAGCTGGGGGAGAAGGGGGCGCTCCTCGTCACCGTGGGGCCGGACGGTGCGCAGGCCCGGTTTGTCCCGGTGGGCCGGAGGCAGTATCGGATCGAGACTGTCAATGTGGATAGCTTTACAGAAATTCTGCCGGAAGGGGAGAGCCCGGACCTGGTGCGCATCTTGCTCACCGGGGAGAGCCGCTTTGCCCCGGACCTGGCCGCCCTGACCGCCCGGGCGGCCCCCCGCTTTTTCCACGTGGAGCTGCGGGACAACACCACCCTGCCCACCGACCTGTGGGCCCGGGCGGGGGAGGACTCCCTCACCGGCCTGTTCCTGCGGGAGATGCGCGCCCGGCTGGAGGGGGCGGGGGAGGACGAGCGGGACAAGCTCCTGCTGGCCGCCCGGTTCGGCCTGGCGGCGCTGGAAGGGGGGGAGGACGTCCGGCCATGAGGATCAAACGAATGACCGCCACCTTCGGCGCACTGGAGGGGGCGGTGCTGGAGCCGGGGGAGGGCCTCACCGTCGTCACCGCCCCCAACGAGGCGGGGAAATCCACCTGGGCGGGTTTTTTGAAGGCCATGCTCTACGGCATCGACACCAGGGAACGGGACAAGACCGGCTTTTTGGCGGACAAGACCCGCTACGCCCCCTGGTCGGGGGCCGCCATGTCCGGGGAGCTGGAACTGGACTGGGAGGGGAAGGAGATCACCCTGCGCCGCTTTCCCGCCCGCACCAGCCCCTTCGGCGGCTTCGAGGCGGTGTATACCGCCACCGGCGACCCGGTCCCCGGCCTCGCCGCCGCCAATGCGGGGGAACGGCTCACCGGGGTGAGCAGGGAGGTGTACCTGCGCTCCGCCTTTGTGGGGCAGGGGGGCGCGGCCATCGGGGCCAGCCGGGAGCTGGAGGCCCGGGTGGCGGCGCTGGCCACCTCCGGGGAGGAGGATGTGTCCTGCTCCGCGGTGGAGCGCACCCTGAAGGACTGGCGCAACCGCCGCCGGGCCAACCGGGCCAACGGCCTGATCCCGGAGCTGGAGGGGGAAAGGTCGGAGCTTGACGCCGCCCTGGGGGAGATGGAGCAGGCCCGCCGCCGCAGGACGGAAGCGGAACAGGAGCTGGAGCGCCTGGAGGGGAAACGGCGGGAGCTGCAAGGGGATCTGGAAATTTGGGCGCGGATTGAGCGGCACGAGCTGAACCGCCGCTACGGCGAGGCGTACCTGGAGTGGGAGAAGGCCAAAGCCAACCTCCCGAAGGAGGAACCCCACCCGGTATTCGGTGCCATGTCCGGGGAAGAGGCGTGGGCCTTCGCCCAGGGGAAACAGCAGGAGCGGGACGCCGCCCTGGAGGAAAACCGCCGCAAAAAAGCGGAGCGGGCAGAACTGGAGGCGTCCTGCGCGCGCTGGCGGCGGGAGTCGGTGGTGGGCGGCGCGGTGGCCGCGGCGCTGCTGCTGGCCCTGATTGTGGGGCTCGCGGCCGGCGGCGGACAGCACTGGCAGCCCTTTGCCCTTCTGGGGCTGGCCGCGGCCGCCGCGGCGCTGTTCCTGTTCTCCAACCTCCGCTGTCAGCGGGAGGCCCGCCGGTCGCTGGAGGGGCTTGCCCCTGTCCCCGTCCCGGAGGGGGAGGACTGGCTGGCCCAGGCCGCCGAATACAGGGAGACGCTGGCCGCCGCCCAGCAGGCCCGGGCCGCCGCGGACGCCGCCCGCCGCCGGGTGGACGACCTGGCCGCCCAGGGGGGGCAGCTCTTTGACACGCTGGAAATGCTCTATCCCCCCACGGGCTCCAGGGCGGAGACCGCCGCCCGGCTGGCCGCGGTGGAGGGAGAGCTGGCCCGGGTGCAGAAGGAGCTGGCCCACTGCGAGGGGGCGCTGGCCCAGATGGGGGGCCCCGAGGACATGGAGGCCCGCCGGGACGAGGTGAACCGCGCCCTCGACCGGAGGCTGGAGGAGTACGACGCCCTGTCCGTGGCGCTGGACGCGCTGGCCGCCGCCAACAGCGCCCTGCGGGAGCGGTTCTCCCCGGCGCTGAACCGGGCGGCGGGGGAGCTGTTCGCCGCCCTCACCGGGGGGCGGTGGGACCGGCTGGCCCTGGCCCGGGACTTTACCGCCCAGGCCGGGGAGCGGGACGGGACGTTGCCGCGCAGCTGGCTGGCGCTGTCGGCGGGGACGGCGGAGCAGCTCTACCTGGCCGTCCGGCTGGCCATCTGCCGGCTCACCGCGCCGGACGCGCCGCTGGTGCTGGACGACGCGCTGTGTGCCTTTGACGATGCGCGCATGGCGCTGGCGCTAAGCTGCCTGCGGGCGCTGGGCCGGGAGCGGCAGATCCTGCTGTTCTCCTGCCAGGGCCGGGAGGCGGCGTGGGCCCAGGCCCATGGCGTGCCGGTGATCGAGCTGTGAAAAAACCCTTCCCTCGAGAGGGAAGGGTTTTTTGCCGCCCACTTAATTAGTGCCGGTTTATGGGACTTCTAATGGGGTATCCTGTTCTCAGAACAGAGGGGGCAGGCCCCCGGAGGAAAGGAGCGTCCCATATGTACGAGATCGAGTTTGTGAGAGGCCACGTGGAGGTGTACCTGGACGGCGCATTCTGCTTTTCCGCCGACACCCGGGGCGAGGCGGAGGCCGAGATTGCCCTCATGACCGCGTAAAAAACCCGAAAACCCCCTGCGGCGTTGCCGCAGGGGGTTGTTTTATGGAGACGGGCTCAGTGCCCGAAGAAGTAGCCCCAGGGGAAATTGTTGAAGGAATCGTCGCCGCCGTCCCCGCCGTAGGGGTACTGGCCGCCGTAGTTGCCGCTGGCGGTGGGCTGGGGGTTGGGGTTGGTCTGGCCCTGGCTGCCGGAGCCGCTCTGGGCGGTGGTGTTGGACTGCTCGTCAAAGGTGAGGCTCAGGGTGATGGTCTCGCCGGAGCGGTACACCTCCAGGGTCACGGTGTCCCCCGCCCGGTAGCCGTTTTTCACGGAGACCATCTGGTTGACGTCGGTGATCTCGGTGTCGTCAATCTTGGTGATGATGTCCCCCGGCTTGAGGCCCGCCTTCTGGGCGCAGGAGTCCTCGTCGATGCCGGTGACGTACACGCCGATGGGCCAGCCGAAGGTCTGGGCGTAATCGCTGATGTTCCGGGGCTCCAAAATGCCCATGTAGGGCCGCCCGGTGACATAGCCGTACTGCATATAGTCGGTGATGATGCCGATGACGTCGTTGATGGAGATGGCAAAGCCGATGCCCTCAATGGTGGCCTGGGAGGACTGGCCGTTGTTGGACAGCTTGGCGGAGGTGATGCCCACCACCCGTCCGTAGCTGTCGAACAGGGGGCCGCCGGAGTTGCCGGAGTTGATGGTGCAGTTGGTCTGGATCATGTTGCTCATGACGGTGCCGTCGCTCATGGTGATGGAGCGGCCGGTGGAGGACACGTTGCCGGAGGTCTGGGAGAAGGACAGGGTGCCCAGGGCGTTGCCGATGGTGCACACCTGCTCGCCCACCACCAGGTCGTCGGAGTCGCCCAGCACAACGGGCTTCAGGCCGGACACGCCGTCGATCTTCAGCACCGCCACGTCGTTGAGCTCCTCGCCGCCCACCAGCTTGGCGTCGTAGCTGTCGCCGTTGTTCAGCGTCACCTTGATAGAGGTGGCCCCGTCGATGACGTGGTAGTTGGTGACGATGTAGCCGTCCTCGCTGATGATGAAGCCGGAGCCCGCGCCGGAGGTGGGCTGCTGGTACCAGCCGTTGGTGGCCATGCCCGTCACCGAGATGCACACGCAGGAGTCCACATAGGAGGCGTAGATCTCGCTTAAACTCATGGGGGTGAGGCCGTCGGCCTGCTTCACATTGACCACCGTGGGATCCGTCTCATTGCGGTAGATGGTGGTCTCGCCCTGGGGGGCGCGGTTCAGGTGGGTGTAGGCCGCCGCGCCGCCCACGCCCGCGCCGCCCCCCACCAGGGCGCAGCACAGCACCAGGGCCACCGCCTTGCCCGCGCCGCCCTTTTTCTTCTTGGGGGGCTGGGGCGGGACGGAGGGCTGGGGGCGGTCCCAGGGGTCGCCGCCCTGGGGGGTCTGGGTGTAGTTGTAGCGGTAATTGCCGCTGCTGTCAAAACCGTTCTGGTCATACATGGGAATTTTCTCCTTTCAAATTCCATCATGGAAGCTGTTTCAGGGCGGGGCGGCCGGTTTTGCCGTTCCCCCTGCCGTTGAACATACAATACCCCACAAATATGTCTAAAATGTGTCATAGGGCCAAAATGATTTTGAATTTAGCCTGAAAGAAAGCTGAAAACGGGAGATATTGGCGGTCGGAAAAACATTGAAAAAATAAGGTTGACATTGTAGACCAACCGTGTTATAGTAAGTTTACAACGTAGACCAAAACGCCATGGAACCGAGGAGGGACCGGTATGGACAACATTAAACTGACCGCCAGCGAGTGGAACGTCCTGAACTGCCTGTGGGAGGACAGCCCCCGCACCGTGATGCAGCTGGTGGCGGAGCTGGAGCGGTCGGCGGGCTGGGCCAAGAGTACCACCATCACCACCCTGCGCCGCATGGAGGAAAAGGGGCTGGTGCTGGTGGAGCAGGCGGGCCGGGGCAAGGCCTACACCCCCGCCGTGGAGCGGGAGCAGGCGGTGATCGCCGAGACCCACAGCTTCCTGGACCGGGTATACCAGGGCAGCGTGGGGCTGATGATGAGCGCCATGGCAAAGCGGCAGGAGCTGTCCGCGGTTGAGGTGGCCCAGCTCCGGGCCATTCTGGACCAGATTGACGGGGGGGATTGAGATGGCCGTGATGCTGTTGGAGTGGGTATTTACCGCCGTTTTTTTGATTTTGGCGGTGCTGGCCCTCCGGGCGGCCTTCGGGAAGCGGGTGAGCGCCCGGCTGCGGTACGCCCTGTGGGCGGTGGTGCTGGTGCGGCTGCTGGTGCCGGTGCAGCTCTTTACATCCCCCATCGCCGGGACGTGGATTTTTTCGGAGATCACCACGGAGGAAGCGGTGGACAGCCGGCCGGCCGTCCCCACCGCCCCGCCCGCGCCCACCGTTCCGCCGGCGCCGGTGTCGGGCCTGCCGGTGAAGGACGTGGGGCAGGGGGATGGTTTGACCCTCCCCGATGTGCCCGCCTTCCCCGACGCGCCCGCCCTCCCGGACGCCCCCGAGGCCCCGGACGTGCCCGCGGCCCCCGACCTGCGCGAGCCGCCCGACTGGATGGGCTATCTGGCCTGGGCCTGGCTGGCCGGGGCCGGGGCGGCGGCCCTGGTGCTGCTGCTGTCCAACCTGCACTTTTACGGGCGCCTGCGCCGGTGCCGCATCCCCCTTGAGGGGACGGGGTGCCCCCTGCCGGTGTATGTGGCGGTGGGCCTGCCCTCCCCCTGCCTGTTCGGGCTGCTGCGCCCGGCGGTGTATGTCTCCCCGGGGACGGCGGAAAACCCCGCCATGCTCCGCCACGTGCTGGCCCATGAGCTGACCCACTTCCGCCACGGCGACCACCTCTGGAACGTGCTGCGGTGCGCGGCGCTGGCCGTCCACTGGTGGAACCCGCTGGTGTGGCTGGCGGTGGTGCTCAGCCGCCGGGACGGCGAGCTGGCCTGCGACGAGGGGGCCCTGAAGCGGCTGGGGGACGGCGAACGGCTGGCCTATGGCAATACCCTCATTGCGCTGGTCACCGCACGGCCCCAGCCGGGGGATCTGTTCTCCTTTGCCACCACCATGGCGGGGGACAAGAAAAGCCTGCGGGAGCGCATCGCCCGCATCGCCGGGGCCCCCAGGCGCTGGCTGTGGGCGGCGGCGGCCATGGTGCTGGCCACGGCGCTGGCCTGCCTGTGCGCCTTCGGGCAGGCGGAGAAACCGCCCGCCGCCGGGAAGGACCCGGTGGAGCTGCCCCCGGCCGACCTGGAATTCACCCTGGAAACCGCCGAGGACGGGACGCCCTTTGTCCGGATTCAGGGCCAGGTGGACGGGCGGACGGTGGACCACACATCCTGGAATCCGGAGGGCGACGGGTTTGGCTTTGGAGCGCTTGCCGATATCCCTGGCGAGGGGGAGAAACAGGGGCCGCGGCTGAGCGCGGAATATGAGTTCTCCACCGGCTGGGCCAGCATGAGCGCCCGCTGGGCGGACGAGGAACGCACCTCTGTAACGGTGTCCACCGCCATGTCGGCCACGCTTAGCAGCTATAGTAACAGCGGCTACTGGGTGTTCACCGTGGAGCTCTCCGGGGAGAGCGGCACGGTGGTTTCCAAGGAGCACTCCAAAGGGAACGCCAATATGGGGGAGCAGAAGCTCTACCCCGCTTCCCTCCCCGACGAGGACGCGGTTCAGGCCGCCCGCTACGCCGCCAAGCTGCTGACGGCGGCGGAGGACTACTACAACAACGCCACCGCCGGGCGCGGGGCGGAGGTCACCTTCGACTGGGACGGCTCCCCCGCCATGCTGGTGAACGGCACCAACCTGGCCATCGGCACCGACCTGAACCGCAACGGCGTGCCGGAGACCATCACCGCGGGGCGGCTGTGCGCCCCGGACTCGGCAGACGAGGCCCGGACGAGCACGGACGATTCCCGGTGGGATCTGGTCGTGGTGGTGCAGGAGGACGGGGAGGTGCTGTGGTATGGCTTCGCCTCCCAGATCCACGCCGGGGAGAACGCCATCCTGCTCTACACCAAAGACGGACAGCACTACCTGATGGAATTTGACATCCACGGAGGCATGGGCCACGGCAACGGCTACTACCGCGTTTTCACCCTGGAAAATGGGACGGAGCACACCGTCCGGGAGAACCAGGTGGAGTTCGACTACTGCTGGACCGGCGCCGGCGCCGACGTGCGGGAGAACTTCGACCCGGAGGCGGTGGCCGCCTTTGTGGAGGACGCGGACAGCGTGCTGGCGGACTGCGTGGTGCTGGCGGACACCTCCGGGGACTTCTGGCCCGACCAGCCCCTGCGGGTGGATCTGCGGTGGCTGTCCAACTACGCCTTCGGCTTCCAGTGGAACGCCCAGCTCACCACCCTGGAGAACCTGACCCGGTTCAAGCTGGCGGGGGAGGCCCCGGCCTACGCCGGCGACCTGGACAGGGATATGCGCAAGGAATTGATCCAGCGCACCATCATCACCGACGAGGAAGGGGGCGCCCAGGGCCAGCGGGTGGAGATCTGGCGGGACGAGACCCTGGTGTGGTCGGAAGACGCCTATTACGTCCACGCGGGCTACAACGCCATATTCCTGTGTACCCTGGACGGGAAGGACTACCTGCTGCGCTACAACCCCGCCATGGGACAGGGCAGCGGTATGTACTCCTACAAGCTGTTCACCCTCTCCCCCAGCGGGGAGGAGCGGACGGTGAAGGAGAACCGCGTGGAGTTTGACACCAACTTCTGGGGCAGCGAGCCCCTCCACGGCCAATTCGAGCCCAACGCCATTAACGCCTTCCTGACGGAGATCAATGAATTGCTGGCCCACAGCGTGGTGCTCATCAACACGGACGACGACCTGATCTCCTCCTTTGAGTCCTTCGGCGGACGGCTGTACCATGTGCCCCTGTGGCTGCGGACCTGCGACCCCGTCTTTACCTACGACCCGGACAAGGCGCTGGTGGATAACCTGTGGGCCTTCCGGAGGGCCATGCAGGAGGCCAACTACGCCGACCGGCCGGAGGTGCGCTCCCTGGACGAGAACGGGCGGCATATGCAGCTCACCTACGGGGGCAGGTACGTGCAGTTTGACGGCCTGTGGGACGAGATGCGCCAGCCCGAGGTGGAGCCCCAGGTGCTGGACCTCAACGGGGACGGCAGGGACGAGATCGCCTTTGTGCTGCTGGAGGGCGCGGGCACCGGGGTGGCGGTAGAGCGGCTCTACATCTTCGACGCGGACACCTTGAAGCAGTACGACACCGCCGGCCTGACGGATCGGATCATCGCCCAAATCGACGCCGCCGGGGACGACAAGGAGTATTTCTACCTGTCCGCCCCGGGGATGGAGCGGGCGCCCGTCCCCAAGAGCGCGGCCTACCGCCCGGGGGAGCGGGTGACGTTCGGGAACATCGTGTACTACGCCATCCAGGACGGCAGGCTGCTGTGCTGGCTGGGCTGCGACGTGGGAATGCTGGAGTACAGCGGCAATGTTCTGGTGACCCTGGCCATGGACCGCCAGGGGGAGGTAGTCCCTGTCTCCTATGAGTACGTGCCGGGGCAGATCCCCGCCGATCCCCCCGCGGTGAAGGCCGGCGCCCTGTACCGGGAGGTGCTGCTGGGGGAGGCGGGCTTCCGGCTCATGGCAGGGGAACGGGAGCTGTATGAAATGAAGGTGGGCGACCTCCCGGGCTACTGTGCCCTCAGCGACAATTCGGCGGTCACCTGGTTTGCCGTGGCGGATTTGGACGCGGACGGCGGACAGGAAGTGGTGCTCCAGGTGGATGGCGTGAGCAATGAGTTCTCCACTTTTGTGGTGCTCTACGAGAAGGACGGCACGGTGTACGGCAGGGCCTGCGGCTGGCGGACCTTCGGGACGCTGAAGCAGGACGGCACATTCGCCTATGCCACCCAGATCGGCGTGGAGAACGGCCGCGTGTTCACGCTGAACGGGGAGCCCATGGAGGACGGCGTGGCCGCGCTGAACCTGGCGACGGGGGAACTGTCCAGAAAGCTCTACGGCACCATGGACACCCCCACGAACCGGGCATACAGCGCCTGCTACGTGGAGGGACAGAAGGTCTCAAGGAAAGCGTTTGAGGCCGCAAAGACCGATTGGGAGGGGCAGCCGGACGCCGGCTGGTTCGCCTTTACCCCCGAAAACATCCGGGAGGTGTTCCCATAAACGAAGAACCCCGCCGGGGCGC